>CAYTSI010000115.1:0-2995 GCA_964440465.1 uncultured Spirochaetales bacterium | reverse complement strand
AGCCTGCGACGAAACGGCCATGCACCTGCTGCTGGATTAAGCTAAGGCCGCCGGTACTGCCTGACGGCCTCCGGCAGCGCGTTGCAGATGTCCTCGGCTGTAACACCGTCTTCGCCGGTCTGCCCGGCGGCGACATCTCCGGCAAGACCGTGTACATAGACCCCTGCCCGGACGGCGGACGGGACATCGAGCCCGAGGCAGTACAGCGCGGGGATTATTTTTTCGGTATAATAATCTCGTATCGGGAGCCCTTTGAAGAGGAAACGCTTTTCCGCGCGTTCATCTGGTCTACCAAAGCATCGACGATGTAAAAACCGATTCCCCGACCGCTCTCTTTCGCTGTTTGATTTTGAAGGGCTTCGGTTAAACCGATACCGTTGTCGGACACTTGCAGCTTGTTAGAGCCGTCCGGCAGCAAAGTTAGGGAAATCGATATGTTCTTTTCACCCGGAGACCGGCTAAGAGGAAAGGCGTGTTGAATGGAATTCATGAGGAGCTCCGTAATAATCAACCCGCAGAGTACCGCCCGCTGCAGGTCAAGGGTCAACTCCTCCAGGTCGAGCTCCACCTCTATTCCCAAACCCGCCGTATCGGCACTGCCGAGGACCTCCGAAACCAAGCCCCGTATGTAGGGATCCATTAAAACAAGTTCGAGGTCCTCGGCGTTATATAAGTAATCATGTGCAATGGCAATGGAGGATATACGGTTTTCACTATCGACGAAGAGCTGCCGGTCCGAAGGGACGGCGGCTTTGTCCGCCTGCATATTCAGCATGCTCGAGACAATTTGAAGATTATTTTTTACCCGATGGTGCAGTTCACGCAGCAGGACATCTTTTCTTCTACTTTCCTCCTGCGCGCGCGTAATAAAGGTTATAAACAGTCTGTTGATAAAAAAAACAAAAACCGCGCCGATAAAAAGGGCAAGCTGAATATACATAGCTGACATGATGAGTTCATCGTCGCCGCTTACATACAATACAACCGTAATGGCGGCTAAGGTTAAAACGGCGGAAATAATCAGCTGCAGGCGTCCGACAAATAATCCGGCAAAAAGCATGAGGATCAGCAATCCCAATGCGTTACCGATTAAATACACCGCCAAACCGTGGGGTTCGTTTACAATGATAAACGGTTCCGTCAAAAGAATCAGCTGCATACCAAATAAAAATACTGAGCCCGCGGCCATGAACTTACGCTTAATCATTAATACAAGGGAAGCAGCCCCTACAACCATTACCGCGGCTACCGAGTAAAAATCCCAGCCGAAATACATCCAGATTATATTAAGAACAAACAGAAATACACCAAGCAGAGTAGCCGCAGACAGGATGACGATAGCGGTCGTTCGTACCGCTTTTTGAGATTGCTCATCTAAGTAATTGAATATATTCGACTTCATCTGTTACACGATTTTAATATATCCAAAAGAACCCGGAACAGCGTACTCTCTCCGGTATTTGCTGACGGCCGCGGGAAGGGTATCGCAAATTGTTTCCGCGGTCATTCCGTCCTCACCATGTACATCGGCTGCAATATCTCCCGCGCTTCCGTGAATCAGCACACCGGCACGTACAGCCTCCGGTACCGGGAGCCCCAGTCCGTACATAGCCGGGATTGTCCCCGAAAGGACATCTCCCGAACCGGCGGTTCCCATGCCCGCATTGCCGGTAACGTTGATCCAGACCTTTCCGCCTGGCTCGGCAATGCAGGAACGGGCGCCTTTTAAAACGGTAATTGCCTGATATTCTTCGGCGGCCCTGCGGACCGCGGCAAGGGGATCACCGAGTACTTCTTTAGCCGTTATCTCAAGCAGGCCGGCCATCTCTCCGGGGTGGGGGGTCAGGACCGTCGGCGCTTTCCGCTTCGTCAGCGCCTGCCGGCTGCCGGAAACGGCACGGAGACCGTCGCCGTCTATCAGCAGCGGAAGGTCCGCGGACTGAAGAAGTTTTCGGACAAGCGCGGCGCTTTCCTCTTCGGTGCCGAGTCCCGGACCGATTACAAGAAAATCGGCACCTTTTGCCCCGGCAGAGCCGCGGATTATATCTAAAATCGTTTTCTCGTTTTCCAGGGCAATACTTCCTTTTCCGGTCTCCTTCACAGGATGAAATACGATTTCCGGTGTGTGTCCGGCTAGAGTGGGTATGATCGAAGCCGGAGCTGCCAGCCGGGAATATCCGCCTCCGGCTTTCAGGAACGCCCGTGCACATAAAAGCGGCGCACCGTAATACGAGGAGGCACCTGCAACAAACAAGGTCCTGCCGAAGCTTCCTTTATGCCCCTCGGGGTCGCGTTCGGGAAGGGGAACGGGAGTATTGACGGCCTGTGCAATGCGATCCTGAAAGTAATGTTCAGGAGGAAAGGATATATGACTTACATAGAGTTCCCCGCAATAAGAAGCACCGGGATACAGAATATTGCCGAGTTTCGGCAGGCCGAATGTAACGGTAAAATCCGCCTGTACCGCCGTGCCCATGACCTTCCCGGTGTCTCCGCCGACCCCGGAGGGGATATCGATACTGAAAACGGGTTTCCCGCTGCCGTTTATCAGCCGTACCAGGTCCGCGTAGCCGCCCTCGATGTTACGGACGAGCCCGGTGCCGAACAGCCCGTCGACAACTGCATCGGCATCCCGAAACAGCTTTTTACAGCGCTCGAAATCCCGGGAAGTATCGACGGGAACACCGACGGCCCGGCATATGTCGTAATTTGTTTTCGCGGAACTTTTTAGTTTCTCCGGACTGCCGAAAAACACCACTTCGACAGCGGCGCCCTCGGAAAAAAGCTTTCGGGCAGCAACAAAACCGTCGCCGCCGTTGTTCCCGCCGCCGCAGACAACCGTAAACCGGCGCCCCGCGAGACCGACTTCCCGCCTTATTACCTCATACACCGCTAAGCCGGCGTTTTCCATCAGCATGAGGTCCGGTATGCCGTATTTTTCAATGGCCGTCCGGTCTAACTCCCGCATCTGCTCAACCGTCGATATTTTCATCCT
>CAYTSI010000114.1:0-9777 GCA_964440465.1 uncultured Spirochaetales bacterium | reverse complement strand
TAATATTTTTGTCGATACGAACGTATTAGTATATGCAAGGGATGCCTCGGAGCCGCAAAAAATCCGTTTATTTAGGGTATGGCACAGCTGAAACTGGAACAAATCGGAGACTCCACCTGGCTCATCCCCGGGCTTGTGAACATCGGCGTGTATGTCCGCGGCGGCCGGGCACTCCTGATCGACTCTGGAAACGACAAAGAAGCGGGCCGGCAGATTAACAAACTCATCGCCGAACAGGGATGGACACTCGAGTGCATTATCAATACCCATTCCAATGCCGACCACATCGGCGGCAACGCGTTTTTACAGAAGAAAACCGGCTGCCGTATCGCGGCAACTTCCGGCGAGGCCCCGTTTATCGAACGGCCGGAGCTCGAAGCGGCGTTTTTATACGGCGGTTTTCCCTATCCGGGGCTGACAAATAAGTTTTTACGGGCCGCTCCGTCGGAAGTGACCGATAGTATCGGCAGCAGCGGGCCGATTGCCCTCGGCGGCGGCGGGGACACCGGGATGGAGGCAATACCCCTGCCGGGCCACTACTTCGACATGATCGGCATCCGCACCCCGGACGACATCTTTTTTGCAGCCGACGCGGTGTTTTCCGAATATATTATCAATAAATACCATCTCTTCTTTCTATATGATGTTGCAGGCTATCTGCGGACCCTCGATAAAATTGCGGCAATGTCTGCCGAGTTGTTTATTCCCTCCCACGTGAAACCGCTGGAAGACATCAGCGGCTTGCTCGAAGTTAACCGGAATAAAATAAACGAGATTGCCGGGGTGATAGGGGAGCAGTGCGCGGGCGGCGGGCCGGATGGCGCCTCATTTGAAGAGGTTTTGGCCGGGGTCTGCGGCCGTTACGGCATCGGCCTGGACGCGAACCAGTATGTATTAATTGGTTCGACCGTCCGGTCCTATCTTTCCTATCTGGCAGGCCGGGGAGAAATTACGCCGGAATGGTCCGGCGGACGGATGGTCTGGAAACGGGCCGGTTAGAACAGTATATCAAAGCCGGCGTTGTCATGGTTCCAATAATAGGTTTCCTCTGCCGGGTCGTATACTTCCCTGCCGGCATCGATATACGCGAATGTTTCCCTGTCTATTTCGCCGTAGACGGTAAGGGGTATTCTCATCTCAACCACTTCCCCGACTGCAAACAGGTCCGGTCCTTCGAAGAGGACCGTGTTTGAGCCCGGTTCTTCGTCGCTGCCCCAGAGTGAGTCCGTTACCTCTCCGTTCCACTTCGAATCAAAAGAATCGTAGGTAACCCGTCCGTTGTAGCTTCCGATATCATCGCCCGCTTCGTTCCGGTAATTGACTGCAAACTGGTATTCAACAGTTTCCGCCGGTGTACTGTTAACGCTTTCCCGGAACTTGAGCATGCAATACACGTATTCGGAATCTTTCGCGATATGGACGGACTTGATATCGACAGCGGTGTCGCCGCCTTCCGCGTCTCCTTCCGGGTCGGGTATGACGGACAGAAACATGTCCGCCCATTCTTCCGGGCTGCCGTCGACGGTGATTTCGGCCTCCGGGATTTCAAACGTGTCCCGGGACTCCCAGTTCTGGTCGTAGGGGTTGCTGTAGGGGTAGGGAGGACAGCCGCTTGCGAGTATTCCGGCGGCAATTAGGGCGGCGGTAAGCGCCCACCGACGGGGGATGGAGGATTTTTTATCCGCTTTTCTGTTTCTTAAAAAAATATTCATTTACAAACCGGCCTGTACGCTATATCATAGCCCCGTGTTCGGAAAAATCAAGCCCCTTTTCCTGGTCTCCGTTCTTTTTCTCGCCGCGGCCGGCATGGCCGGCGGGCTTGAAGATTATAAAACACGCATTGCGGTTGTGCCGATGGTAAATAATACCGGAGATACCCAGTATGATGCCCTCTGCACCACGGTAACCGATACGGTCGGACTTGTCCTGCAGTTCTTGAAGGATTACCTGGTCTTTACCGAGGATGAAATCCCTGAAATTGCCCAGCTTGAACAAACCGGTCCGGAAACCCTGAACACACTTGGCCGGGAGGAAGGGCTGGATGAAATTATCTTCGGAAGCGCCGAGCTCCGGGAGGAGGGGGGCTTTCTCTTTACCCTTTCTATTTTTAATACCTACGAAGGGGCCGTGCAGGTGCGGGAAACGGCGGAGGCCGAATCAATATTCGATATTTTTGACGCGGCCGACAACATTACCATGGCGCTGATTGCCCAGGTAAGTGATATTCATATCGGTTTCGGCGCGATCGACCTGCGGCGGGGAGAAGGCTACGGAACTTTTGAGGTCTATCTCGACGATAAGCCGGTACGAAATTATGAACGTGTCTTCCGCCGGGTCCTCAACGGAGGTTATCTGCTGTCCGTACACCAGGAGCGGCTGTTAGGGGACACCGTTGTTTTCGAAAAAGCGATTGAGGTCTACGAAAACAAGACAACCTCTCTTTCTTTTGATATTCCCGGGGCATCGGAGAAGGAGTTCCGCTATCTCGAAACGGAGGGGGGGAAACTTCTCGACCTCGCGGAGGACCCGGAAAATATAGAGCAGTTTTTATCGGGCATAGCCGATTTTCAGCGGAAGACCCGGCGTACCGGCTACGACGCGCGTCTCGAGGAGAGACGGAACGAAATACTGAAAACCGCGGGCACAACGGCGGTGGAGGTGCTTGAGGAACTGAAACAACAGGGTGACGGCTTGTATTACCGACAGGACCCGGATTTTTCCGCGGCTTTTGCCCTCTTTTCAACTATTTCCGACCTTCTGAACAATATTTTTCATTATACTTTTATTGATGATGAAGAGTTGAATATACAGCTTCCGGTCCTTGTCCGTACGGCGGGGGATGAAGGGTTTTTTACCTTCGACGGCGGGGAAGAGGGGCTGAAACTCCGCTCATTTACCGCAGGCGGGAAGCAGAAGGGCGAGCTCTCCTTTCCTGTTTCCGTTGAAGACTTTTCCGGAGATATGTGTACCGATGTGTACGGGAAGCTGTATCTCTTCAATCCTCCCCTGCCGGAAATAACGGTGTACGACGGCAATCTGAATGTGTTCGCGCGGCATCCTGTTCCGGACTTTGAACCGGAGGGGAGTACGGATTACCGTTTGGCCCGCGCGGAATCCGGGCTGCTGTACATAATCGGGCCGGGGCGGGCCGTTGTGTTTGATCCGGCCGCGGAGGCCCCGGATGAAGCGGAAGGGCCCGTTCCTTATAGAAGGAAGGAGATTGAAGAAAAAATTACGGAGAAACTTGATCAGGAGGATTCCTTTCCTCTCTCTTCCGCTTTCTTCGACACAACCGACCGGCTGCTCTTGTTCAGCGCGCAAGCAGAGAAATGCCTGCGTTTCGACGAATTGGGGAATTTCCACTCCGTTGTTTCCTTTCCCGACGCCGAAGAGAGTTCAAATCTGACGGTTGATTCCCTCGGCTATTTTTATCTCACCCTTCCAAATGACAGTGTAATACGGAAATATGGTCCCGCCGGCGAGTTTGTGACCCAGTTTGGAGAGTTCGGTGAAGGAGCAGGGGAATTTTCCCGGGCCGCGGATTGTTCTGTTTCGGATAACGGAACGGTTTATGTCGCGGATACATATAATTACCGAATACAAATTTTAGAACTGGCGTCACCGCCGGTCCTGGTTCCGGAAGTTTCCCGTTACGGGGTCCAGTTCAGGCGGCGGGAACGGATAGCCGGGGAGGCACTCGAAAAGCTCGCTGAAACGGAGGAGCAGATACGTCCCGGGCCGGCAGCGGGGCGCATGATCGGCTCCGGTATCGCCTTCGGGGGAACGGCGGGACTCGCATTCCTGACTGATTTTCTGCGGCAGGAATACCTGTCGACATACATAGCGTACCGGGAGGCGAGTGACGGTGGCGCCGCTACGGCCCTGCATGCCGAAGCCGACATCCGCTGGTATCTCGGGCTGACTGCCGACATTGCCCAATTTTCCTCTTTCGGTACGGCTGCCATGCTGCTGACATCAGGGGCTTTGGAATTAATAAATAATGCCGGTATGCGGAAAAGAACAATACGGGACCTGCAGTCCCTTTCCCTGGAAAAAGACTATGTCCTGGACAGGGACAAGTATAAAGGGCTTAGACGGGCGAGGGGCATCGGTATCTGGACCGGGACGATGCCGGTGCTGGCAGGTGCTGCGGCATTGGGTGTGTACCGGGGCCTTGCCGGGAGTGGTGCCGATCCGCTGGTCCTCACTGCTATTGCCGCCGGTTCCGTTGCCCTTCCGCCTATTTGGGGGCATCTCTACGGCGGCACCTTTCACGGCGGACTGTTCACGGCCGGGCTGGCAGCGGATGCCATGGCGGCGGCCGCGCTTATCATGGCCGCGGCTGCCGGGCCGGAGGGCCATGCCGGTTTCAACCGGGAACTCCTGTCCGAAGACGTAACACTGAAAACAACGTTTAAAAACATCGGAGAACGGCTGCCGATTTACCTGATGGTCGGGGCAATGTGCACCCGGCTCGCGGCGGGAATTTGGGACGCAAACCATGCCTGGATCCGGGCCCATGAACATAACCGGTACCGGGCGGACACTCGCGGTACCGTTCCCTCCCTTACGGTGGTCCCGGTTATTACTGTCCGGGAGCAGTACGGCCTGTCGATGCGGGTGAGCTTTTAGAATCCGTAGAGTGTATAGTCCCTCCAGGCAAGCCAGTGCCGGTCCTCTTGAAGTGTGTTCCGGACCGCCTCCTTCTCCTTGTCGGCGATGCCAAAATGGTAAATATTATAGCCGTTCCGCTCTTTTTGTGCCTGAAACCGGACCATTTTCCGGTAGAGGTAAATTGTTCTCGGATTGAGGTAGAGGGAATCGTAATGGTGGTGTGTATCGAACCAGATATTGCCCGCGTTGTTCTGCCATTGATTAGCAACAACCAACCCTTTTATAACATAGGGGCCCGGATCGAGGGTGACGGCTTTGAATTTCCCCCCGGGAATAAGGCTGATCGTCCGTTGTTCCTTTGTGTCCCTGTTTTCAAGTTTTATGTCAACCGATTTAACGTGTATATTGCCCTGCCGCCATGTCGGATCAATATTGTAGGAAAAGATAATCAGGCTTTCTTCCGGTGTATTCGGCAGCGGGAGGCCCGCGCAGCCCGGCAGCACGATGATAATAATCACGGCCGCGCAAACGGCGGCGGCCCTTGCTTGTACCTTCATTGCGTCCATTCTTACCCGAAAAATTATTCATGTCAATCGCGGATATTCTTGTTAGTTTACAGATAACATGCTAATATTTCCACTAGAAGGTTGTATAGTGTCGAAAAGGGGCGTCATCTCGATAGGTATTCTCATGCTGGTAGTGTCGGGACGACTCTTGTGGGGTGCCGATTTTTCGGTAGAAGCCTCCCCTGAACTTACAATTCCCTTAGGCGGCGACAGTGCCTATTATTCCGTCGGCGGCGGCGGGACCGCGCGGGGAAGGATCGGCTTGTTTAACTTCTTTGCTCCGGGCATCCAGGCGGGAGTACAGGTCCAGCCGTTGAAAAATGTCGGCAGCAGCCTAGTCCTTGTCCGGGGAGGGGTGGAAGCGAACTTCTTTGCCTATCCCGTTTCACGGCTGTATATCAACGGCGGCGCCGCGTTCGGTTCCTACATCGGCATTCATCCGGGGGCAGGCAATTTTTCGGGACTTTACGTAAGCGGCCGCGGTGATGTCGGTTTTCGATTTTCGCCGTCATTCACCCTCTCCGCCGGCGCCGAATACCGGAGTTATCTCTATGTTCCGGAACCGGTTTTCTCCGGGCTTTCCGTAGGAATTACCGGTCATCTGCAGCTTAGCGCGCTAAGCGGAAAGAGCACGGGCATCAACTTCGAATCAATTTCCGACAATCAGGTTTTTCCCATTCTCTACACAATGTACGATCAGCTTCCCGTAGGGACGGTGCTGGTCATCAATAACGAACAGGCGGAGATACGAAATGTAAAAATTTCTTTTCGGGCCGGAGAATATACGAGCACAGAGGCGCTGTCGGCAACGCTGCCCCTTTTAAGGAGAGGAGCTTCCCGGGAAGTTCCCCTCTACGCGCTGTTTAACGAGGAAATTCTGTCGTTTTCGGAAAACACGAAAATTGAGGGCGAGGTAGTAGTGTCCTACGAACTGCTCAATTCTCCACGGGAGGCCCGCCTTTCGAAATCGGTTTTTGTTTATCACCGGAACGCGGCGAGATGGGAGGATGACAGGATCGCGGCGGCTTTTGTCTCCCCGAACGATCCGGCGGTGCTGGAATATTCAAAATTTATTGCCGGACTTGTCCGGGAAAATGTCCGGCCCGACATCAGCAGCGGCCTGCAGTACGCGATAGGCCTCTTTGAGGGGCTGCGTCTTTCCGATATTGCCTTTACCCCGGACCCGTCTACTCCGTATTTGAAGGCACGGTCCGACAGCAGGATGGTGGACTATATTCAATATCCATATCAAACCATTGCCTACAAAGGGGGCGACCGGGACGATTTGGGTCTGCTCTACGCGGCGGCCCTCGAGTCGGTGGGAATCCACGCCGCCTATATTCCCTTCAAGGACGAATTCCTCGTGGCGGTCGATCTGGCGATGACCGAGACCGAGGCCCGCGGGCTTTTTTACTACAACGATGAACTGATATACAGGAACGGGACCGCGTGGGTGCCGCTGCAGATTTCCAAGATTAAAGAAGGTTTTATGCGGGCCTGGATTGACGGGATCAGCCTCTGGGACCGGCACGTAGAAACTGATGAAAATCCGCTGTTTATCCCGGTGGTGGAAGCGTGGAAAGAGTATCCCTCCGTCGGTGTGTCCGGCGACACCTCCAAAGTGGTAAAACCCCAGGACCAGCGCGTCCTGAACGCTTTTGAAAATTCTCTGTACCGGTTTATCAAACGGGAAGTAGACCCGCGGGCGCGGGAAATGGTCGGCAGTTTCGGTCAGGCAGGCGGAACCGGCAGGGATTTTAACCGGTTGGGAATTCTCTACGCGAAATACAGTCTGCTGCCTGAATCGAAGGAATGGTTTGTAAAGGCATTGGAGGACGGTTTCCGTCCGGCGGCCGTCAATCTCGGGAACCTGGCGTTTCTTCAGGAGGATTACGAAGGCGCGGTACTCTATTTTACCAAAGCGCTGGAATACAGGCCGGACAGCAGGGCCGCTTTAATCGGCCTTGCCCGGGCAAAATATGAGCTCGATGTTTTTACGGAGGCCGATGAACTGTACCGACAAATACAGGAAATAGATCCGGCCCTCGCGGACAGGTATTCCTATCTCTCATCCCGGGCTGAAGGTACGGCTTCCCGAGCTTCCTCCGCCGCGGACAGAAAAGGTGATATGTTGTGGGATGAAGAAGAATAATGGACCGGTCCCTTGGTAAAGCCTCTGTCGTTTTCGTCATATTATTACTGTTTTCGTTTCCGGTGTTCAGCCAGCCGCCGGGAAACAGTACAATAGAGGAAAAGCTTTCCCTTTCGATATTCGCGGACGCGGCAGTGCCTGTCTTCGGCGATGAAGATGTGTTTTCCGCCGGTGTCGGCGGGACCGCTTCATTTGAATATTTCGCGCTTCCGTTTTTAGCGCCGTTTCTTCACGGGGGGGTCCATATCCTTCCGGTACCCGGTTTTGAGGCCCTCTCCCTATTGGAGGCAGGCGCCGGAGCGGGGCTTCTCTTTCGTCCGACGGAACGGATCCGTCTGCGCTTAGATGCCTTCGGAGGTGTCTACAGCAGCCGGTGGGGGGAGTACGGCGCGTCGGGGATCTTTTTCGGAGGCCGGGGAAACGCGGGGTACCGGGTCACGCCGGCCGTCACGATTTCGCTCCACGGCGGTTTTACCGGCTATTTGAGCACCCCCGAACCTTTCCTGCGTTCGGTGTCGGCGGGCGCGGCGGTCAATTTCAAGTTTTCCGAGTTCGGCAAGCGGGAGGCGAACGCGGAACTGCGGCAGCGGCAGATTGAACCGATTTTTCCGGTATTTTATTCCTACTACGACGAAAACACCTTCGGAAGCATAGAAGTAACGAACCGGGAAAAATCTACAATTGACGGCCTTACTGTTTCGGTCTACATACCGGAGTATATGTCCCGGCCGCGGGAGTGCGGTAATTTTGACAGGCTCGGACCGGGGGAAACCGTATCGGTCCCCCTCTACGCCCTTTTCAATGATGATGTTTTAGAGCTTACGGAAAACAGCCGCGGGGAAGCGGAGATTATCGTCGAATACCGGCTGTTCGGTTTTCAGCGGAAGGCGTCGCTGCCGATGCAATTGTCGCTGTATCACAGGAACGCGATGACCTGGGACGACGACCGGAAGGCCGCGGCTTTTGTTTCTCCCACCGACCCCGCGGTACTCTGGTTTTCGAGGCATGCCGCGGGAATTGTCCGGAACCGGACGCGGGGGGACCTTAATGCAAATTTGCAGTTCGGGATGGGGATGTTCGAAACCCTGCGGCTGTACGGCATCAATTATGTTATCGACCCGAACAGTTCCTATGTCGAACTATCGGAAAACGCGCAAACCATCGATTATCTGCAGTTCCCCCATCAAACACTGTTTTACCGGGGGGGGGACTGCGACGACTTGTCGATCCTTTTTTCCGCCCTTATGGAATCCATTGGGATACGGACCGGATTTATAACTATTCCGGGGCACATTTACATGGCTTTTGCTCTGGACATCAGCGAAGAAGAAGCCCGGGAAACCTTCTACGATCCTTCTCTGCTTGTTTTTATCGACGGAGAGGCCTGGGTACCGCTCGAAATTACCATGGTAAAGGAAGGCTTCCTGAAGGCCTGGCGTGTCGGGGCGAAAGAATGGTCGGACAACGCAAAAACGGGAAACGCGGTTTTCTATCCCATGCATGAATCCTGGGAGCAATATAAGCCCGTAAGCGTGCCGAATGTCGCCCCGCGGTTTTCTCTGCCCGACGAGGTGGAAACTGTCAGGCGGTTTGACACAAGCATGGACCGGTACGCGGCCCGGGAAATCGGTCCGATGAAAGAACGCATTCTCCGGCAGGCGTCGGGGGATCCGGAGGAACAGCAGAACAGTCTGGGGATTCTCTACGGAAAGTACGGTATGCTCGACGAGGCCTGGGACGCGTTTTCCGCGGCCGCGAAGGCGGGAAACCCGCGCGGGTGGGTCAATTTGGGGAATATCGCTTTTCTGCAGAAGGACTACGAGCTGGCAATTTCCTACTATACGTGGGCTTTAAAACTGAATGCCGAGGATTCCGTTGCACTCCTCGGCATTGCGAGGAGCCGGTACGAGTTGGAAAACCTGGAAGAATCGGACAGGGTGTACGCGGAATTGAAAAAACAGGACCCGGAACTGGCGTCCCGGTACGGTTATCTCGCGTCCCTGTTAGGAGGCGAAGGGAGGGCCTGGTCCTTTACCGAGCGTCTTTCCTCCACCGTGTGGGCGGAAGAGCCGGAAAAGTATCCCGATATCATTTCCGCCGACAAGGACGGGGATACGCTGGTAATGGGCCTTGAGGAAGCTACAATTGTAGAAGACGGTACCGCGCCCGAAGGACCCGCCGAAGAGCCGGAACTTGTACCGGAGCCGGAACCCGAAGGACCCGCCGAAGAACCGCCGCCGGAGCCGGAACCTGAGCCTGAGCCGGAACCTGAGCCGGTGGAAGCAACGGAGATAGCAGCGGCGCCCGACGAAGAACCGGAACCTGAACCGGAGCCGGAAGAACCTGCGATAGCAGCACTCGATGAAGAGCCGGAACCCGAACCCGAACCGGAACCTGAACCGGAAGCACCGCCGGCAATAGCGGCGGCGGTACCGGCAGACAAAG
>CAYTSI010000113.1:1394-9899 GCA_964440465.1 uncultured Spirochaetales bacterium | reverse complement strand
TGGGCGTCTGACGCCGTAACGGCGAAGGACAAAGTCCTCGAGTTCTTAGGTTAGAAGGAGTATAATGATGAGAAGTAATTATAATACAAATGAATCACCAATTCATCAGGTAATTACCGATGAACAATGTAAACGGCTGCTTGCGGGTTCGATGGAAACCCTCGAGAGGACCGGAGTAGTCTATTACGATACCGAAGCGGTTGAAATAATGAAAAAGGCCGGCTGCTGGGTAGACGGTAACCGGGTGCGGATACCGAACCGTCTGGTGGAGAAGGCCCTGACCACTGTTCCTAGGAAAGTGACCCTCTACAACAGCCGGACCGGGAAGCCGGTAATGCGCCTGGAAGGGAACAATAGTTATTACGGGACCGGATCGGACACGCCGTTTTTTAACGACCCGAGGACGGGACAGCGGGTACCGACGAGTAAGGAAACGGTTTCCATGGCAACCAAGACCATCGACGCGCTGCCGAACCTCAACTTTGTTATGTCGTTAGGGATCGTGCAGGACGTCCCCCAGTTTATCTACGACCGGCACCAGTTCGAGGCCCAGGTGTTCAATACATCCAAACCGATCGTTACAACGGCAGTCGACATCGAAGGCTACTCGGACATCATCAAGATGTGTGAAATTATCGCCGGCGGGGAGAAGGAACTGCAGAACCATCCGTTTATGACATTGTATGCCGAACCGATTTCTCCGCTTATCCACTCGGAGGAGGCGGCGCAGAAACTGGTACTTGCCGGTAAAAAACATCTGCCCGTTGTGTACACTCCGTGTCTAATGGCGGGAAGCACGGCGCCGGGGACCTTAGGCGGCGCGGTAACAAACGGTATTGCCGAAAGCTTAAGCGGCCTTGTTCTAAACCAGCAGACCCAGGAGGGGAATCCGTTTATCATGGGCGGGGTCTTTACCATTATGGACATGAACACCACCATCTTCTCCTACGGCGCGCCGGAATTCGACCTTATGATGGCAACGTTAGCCGACATGTCGAACTATCTGAACATTCCGATGTTCGGTACGGCCGGATGTTCCGATTCCAAGGTTCTAGATGAGCAGACGGCAATCGAATACGCCATTTCCATTATGATGCAGGCCCAGTCGGGGGCAAACCTGATCCACGATGTTGGATATATCGAACACGGGAATGCTTCCTCCATGGAGGCCCTGGTAATGGCGGATGAACTTATCGGATACGCGCGGCAGTTCTGCAGCGGAATAGAAGTTAACGACGAGACCCTCGCGCTGGACGTTATCGACCGGGTCGGTCCCGGCGGTGATTTCCTCTCCGACAAACATACCTTTTCCCATTTTAAGGAAACCTGGTATCCCGAGCTTTTTCCGAGAATCACCTTCGAAAACTGGGTTGCCGATGGAAAGAAGACCCTCGTCGACAGGGCCAACGCGAAAGCGGTGGACATCCTCGAGAATTACGAGGCCGCTCCGCTGCCTGACGACGTTGTAAAGAAAATCCGTCAAATAACACAGGAGGCGGAAGAAAAACTGGCAAAAAAATAAGGTGAACAACAATTACGCGCTGGGCATCGATACGGGCGGCACTTTTACCGACGGGGTCATTGTAGATCTCGTCGGTAAAAACATTATCGCGAAAACCAAAGTCATTACCACCCGTTACAACCTTACCCTGGCAATTACCAATTGTATCGATAACCTGCTCGGCGATCTCGAACGGCAGGGGATGAAAGAGCAGGTTGTAGACGCGCTGCGGATGGTCTGCCTCTCCACAACGTTAGCGACAAACGCGACGGTGGAGGGGCAGGGCGCCGATGTGGGGCTGGTCCTCATCGGTATCGACATCCGGGAGGAACTTCCCACGTCCCACGTCATGAGCATTGCCGGCGGATACGACATTCACGGACATGAAAAGACACCCGTCAATAAAGAGGAAGCCGGATATGCCGTCCGCGAAATGTCGGGAAAGGTGGAATCCTTTGCCGTTTCCGGATATATGAGCATAAGAAATCCGGAGCAGGAATTGGAAGTATCGCGGTTAATACGGGAAATGACGGGATATCCGGTCGTGTGCGGACATCAGTTAAGCGGGGACCTCGGTGTCTACGAACGGACAGTAACTGCCGTCCTTAACGCGCGGCTGCTGCCGCTGATCGCGGAGCTGATCAATGCCGTCGAAGTGACCCTGAAGGCGAAACATATTGAAGCACCCCTGCGGATCGTCAAAGGTGACGGCAGCCTTATTAGTGAAAAAACAGCCCTTGAAAAACCGATTGAGACAATCCTGTCCGGCCCCGCCGCGAGCCTGATCGGGGCTAAGGCGCTTGCCGGCCTGGAGGAAGGGGTCATTGTCGATATCGGCGGGACGACAACGGACCTGGCTGTGCTGAAGCGGGGCAAGCCGATTCTCCGGGAGGAGGGGGCAAAGGTCGGCGGCTGGCTTACCCGGGTAAAAGCAGCGGAAATAACGACCATTGGACTAGGCGGCGACAGCCTTGTGCAGGTTTCCCGGGGAAGGGTCCTTTCCGTGGGGCCGCAGAAAGTGTTTCCCCTCTCCTGGAGTGTAGCGGAATATCCCTACCTTCTCAATGAACTGAAGGCACTGTACGACAGCGGCTTTTCCCCGTTGGAGGCCCAGCCTACCTGTGTTCTCTTTTTTTCACGCGCTCCGGATGAGACAGTACTGAGTGCCGCGGAAAAGCAGGTGATGGAACTGATACAAGCGGGGCCGCGTACCCTCTACATGACCGGAAAAATTCTGGGAAAAGACACAAACCTTATTCCTTGGAAGCGGCTTGTAAACATCGGGGCAATTCATCGGGGAAACCTTACGCCGACGGACATTCTTCACGCGACCGGCCGCTTTACCGACTGGAGCAGAGAGGCGGCGGAAACAGGAATAGAAATTCTTGCCCGGCGCTATGGAAAAGGGAAGAAAAAATTTATTGAAGATGTATTGGATACAATCGGCTACAAACTCTTTACAGCACTGCTGGAAAAACTTGTAAGTCTCGGCGAACCGCGGTTTGAACTTACCCCAGGGGAGGCAGCGGAACTCTTACTGCGTAAGATGTATTCCGACGGGTCGGTTCAGGGGGGAGGGGAGACTGCTGCCGGTGTGCTGTTCTCCGTCCGGGCCGGACTTCCGGTAATCGGTGTGGGCGCCCCGGTACAAGCATACTTGTCCGATGTCGTAAAGCGGATGAACGGAAATTTTGTTTTCACGGAAAACGCGGATGTCGCGAACGCCGCCGGGACTGTAAGCGGAAAAGTCGTTGAGCGGGTGAAGGTCATTGTCAAGCCCGGGGAAACCGGCGGATTTTTCGTCTACGGTCCCGAGGGAAGGAAAATAATAACCGACCTCGATGCTGCAATGGAATATGCTGAAAAATCCGGACGGGAGGCGGCGTACCGGATGGCGGAACAATCCGGCGGCTGCGGTATCGAGCTGGAAACGGAACGGCGTGACCGGTATCTTCCCTTAACGGAAACGGTTCGTGACGACGATGATACATCCCGTCAGATGTTTGTAGAGAGTATTATCGAGACAACGGCGGTCGGTATTCCCTGGGGCTAGACCCACTTGTTGAAATTTCGTACCGTCACTAAGCTTTCGGTAAACGCAATTTCGCCGATGGAGGGCAGGCCTTTTGTAAGGAAGTCGATGAGGTTATGGGGGTCGATAAACAGTTCCACGATAAAATGGAACCTGCCTGTTACCATGGACACCGATTTTACGTCCGGCAGGGCGGCCATCTTTTCCCCCGCGGTAAGCCAGTTATCGTTTCGCTGCAGTGTGACGAGTATATAAATCGTCTGTTTTATTTTATTTGTATCGGGATTGACCAGCCCCTTCACTTTCAGAAAATTATTTTCGGTCAGTTTTTTAAACCTGTTGCGGGCGGTACCCTCGGATATCGCTAATTTCGATGCTATTTCGTTAATTGATATCCGTCCGTCTTCCTCCATGATTTTGGCAATTTCAATATCAATATTGTCGATTTTCATAAATTTACACCCTTATTTTCCTGAAACCGTAATATACATGAAAATGAACGGTTTGTTCAAGAGAAACTATTAACATATTTCTAAAAAACGTGTATACTGTGAAGCGAACTGGGAGACTATGGCTGCGAAACAAAAAACCTCGGTATATGACGAAAGCAAGATAAAAACGTTAAGCTCGCTTGAGCATATCCGTCTGCGGACAGGTATGTATATCGGCCGTCTCGGCGACGGGAGCGACTTAGACGACGGCGTGTATGTGCTTCTGAAAGAAGTAATCGACAATTCCGTTGACGAATACATTATGGGCTACGGTAAACGGATCGATATTACCGTCAATACGAAATCGAAGACATTATCGGTGCGGGACTACGGCCGGGGCATTCCCCTCGGCAAGGTTGTGGAATGTGTGTCCGTTATCAATACGGGGGCAAAATATAACGATGATGTTTTTCAGTTCAGTGTGGGCCTGAACGGGGTTGGAACGAAGGCGGTAAACGCCCTTTCTTCGAAGTTCAAAGTGGCGGCCTTCCGGGAGGGAAAGTACAGCGAGGCGGTTTTTTCCCGGGGAAAACTGGAAAAGGACAAGAAAGGAACGAAAAACGGGGAAAAAGACGGTACCTTTATCGAATTCATTCCCGACCCGGAAATTTTCAGCGACTACTCCTACAACATGGAGTTTATCGAGCAGCGTCTCTGGAATTACGCCTACTTAAACAGCGGATTGGCCCTCTATTTAAACGGAAAGAAGTTTGAATCGAAAAACGGGCTGCAGGACCTGTTGTTGGCCGAAGTAGGGGAGGAAACGGTATATCCCATTGCCTACCACAAGGGAAAGCACCTCGAGTTTTCCTGTACCCATACCGGAAACAACGGCGAAACCTACTGGTCCTTTGTCAACGGTCAGTATACCTCCGACGGGGGGACCCACCAGAGTGCCTTCCGGGAGGGTATTTTAAAAGGGGTGAACGAGTTTTTCCAAAAGAACTATTCCGGCATCGACGTCCGGGAAGGGATAGCCGGGGCAATTGCCATCAAACTCAAATCTCCGGTATTTGAAAGCCAGACAAAGAACAAACTCGGCAATACCGAAATTCGGAGCTGGATTGTTCAAGAGGTTAAATCCGGTGTTGTCGATTTTCTGCATAAAAACCTCAAGGCTTCCAAGTCCTTAGAGGATAAAATCGTACGGAACGAGAAACTTCGGAAAGAACTGAACGCCGTTCGAAGGGAGGCCAAAGAGGCCGCGAAGAAGATAGCACTGAAGATCCCGAATTTGAAGGATTGTAAATATCATCTGGATGACGGGAAAAAGGGGGAAGAGTCGACAGTTTTTATCACAGAAGGCGCGTCGGCTTCCGGGTCGATGGTTTCGGCGCGTGATGTGTACACCCAGGCGATTTTCTCCCTCAGGGGAAAACCGCAGAACATGTACGGCAGAGGAAAGGCGGCGATTTATAAAAACGAAGAGCTTTTCAATCTGATGATGGCTTTGGGCATTGAAAACGAGATTGAAAACCTCCGGTACGCGAGGACCGTTATCGCAACCGATGCCGATTACGACGGTTTTCACATACGGAACCTGCTGCTGACTTTTTTCCTTTCCTATTTCGAGGAGCTGGTTGTCGCGGGACGGATCTACATTTTGGAAACTCCGCTGTTCCGGGTCCGGAACAAGAAAGAAACCGTTTACTGTTACAACATAAAAGAGCGGAACGAAGCGATGGAGACGATTTCCTCTCCCGAAGTTACCCGTTTCAAGGGTTTGGGTGAAATATCGCCAACCGAGTTCGGACAGTTTATCGGGGAGGAAATGCGGCTGGTAAAAGTCGGCGTGAAGTCGATTAAAGGCATCAGCGAGACCCTCGAATTTTACATGGGAAAAAACACCCCCGAGCGGCGTCACTTCATCATGGAGAACCTCATCTAATGGCCTACGCGAATAAGCTGTTTAACACCAATTTTTTAGAGTACGCCTCCTACGTTATCAAGGACAGGGCCATTCCCCACATCGACGACGGACTGAAACCGGTACAGCGGAGGATTTTGCACAGCCTTCTGGAAATGGATGACGGCAAGTTTCATAAAGTGGCAAATGTGGTGGGTCATTGCATGCGCTATCACCCTCACGGAGACGCGTCCATCTACTCCGCTCTGGTGGTCCTTGCAAATAAAGAACTGTTTATCGACAAACAGGGGAATTTCGGCAACCTGTTTACCGGTGACGAGGCATCCGCGGCGCGGTACATCGAGTGCCGGGTTAAGCCGCTGGCGAAAGAGGTCCTCTATAATCCCGAGCTTACCGAATTCGAATCCTCCTACGACGGCAGAAACAAGGAGCCCGTTACCTTTCCCGCGAAACTGCCGCTGGTCTTGGTCCTCGGCGCGGAGGGGATTGCCGTCGGTATGTCCACGCGGATCCTTCCCCATAATTTCGTCGAGGTGATGGAGGCCGTAAAGGCTTCCCTGTGGAATAAGAAGGTTACCCTCTATCCCGATTTTCCCACCGGCGGCTTTATCGATGTTTCCGATTACGATGACGGCATGGGGAAAGTCCTGGTACGGACGAAACTCGACACCGGCGATCCGAAGCGTATCGTTATTAAAGACCTGCCCTTCGGTTCGACGACGGAAAGCATTATCAATTCAATCGAAAGCGCGGTCAAAAAAAACAAGGTCAAAATCGCGGAAATTAACGACTACACCGGTGAAAAGGTGGAGATTGAAATTAAGCTTGCCCGGGGGGTGTACAGCGAAGAAACGGTGGACGCCCTCTATGCCTTTACCGACTGTGAAACCTCCATATCGGTAAATCTGCTGGTAATAAAAGACGGGAAACCGGTGCAGATGACGGTCAGCGATATCATCGCGTATCACAGCAGCCGGCTGGTGGAAATTCTTGCGAAGGAACTGAAGCTCGAGCAGGGGCACCTTCGGGACAGGCTCCACGCGCGGACGCTGGAGCAGATTTTTGTGGAAGAACGGATTTACAAGAAAATTGAACAGATGAAATCGCAGCAGGGGGTAATTAATGCCGTTTTACAAGGGTTCGGGCCTTTTCACGATCAGATTAAGCGGGAAGTGACCGTTGAGGACGTGGAGCGGCTGCTGCGGATCCCCATCCGGCGTATATCGCTGTACGATATCAACAAGGCGAAACGGGAAATGGAGGAGATCCGTGCCCGTCTGAAGGAAGTAAAAGACCACCTGTCAAACACTACCGTTTACGCCGCCGATTTTATCGACAAGCTGATCGAACGGGCCGGAGACGATTACCCGCGGAAAACGGAAATTGTCTCCTTTGAGAAGGTAGATGTCCGGGAGGCGGCGCAGCGGAACCTTCCCCTCCGCTACGATCGGGATACCGGCTACTTAGGTTATAACGTGGCCGCGGGCGTACATCTCTTTGATGTTTCCGTGTATGACCGTATTTTAGTCGTCCGAAAAAACGGTTTTTATTCGGTCATCGATGTGCCCGAAAAAATATTTGTGGACAAGGGGATGCTTGCCTGCGGGCACGCCGACAAGGAAAATCTGGCGAAAAAGGTGTTTACCGTTGTCTATAAATCGAAAGAAGGATACCCCTACATAAAACGGTGTTCCATCGAACAGTACATTCTCGATAAAAGCTATCCCCTCGTTCCGGAAGGGACCGCGGTGCTGAAACTTACCACCGACCAAAACGTGGATGCCGTCGTTGCCTATAAGCCGAAACCGCGGATGAAAATTACCGAAGAGACTTTTCCGGTAAAAGATTATCTGGTAAAAAACGTGAAAGCTTCCGGCGTCCGTCTGGCGGCAAAAGAAGTAAAATCGGCGAAATTTGTTAAATCTTCAAAGAAAAAGGCAGCGTCGAAAAAATAATATGGCCGGGATTTGACCTGCCGTTTTCTTCTGTGTATATTTTATGACAGAAAAGGTAGGATATGAAATGGCTGTAAAAGTTGCAACACTAAAAATAGAAGGTATGCACTGCGCGGGCTGTGCCTCGGCGGTAGAGCGGTCTCTTGCAAAAATAAACGGCATGTCCGAGGCTTCGGTCAACCTTGCCGCTGAGACGGCACGGGTTTCCTACGACCCCAAAGCGGCGGGTTTTGACGACTTCGTGTCGGCCGTAGACAAGGCGGGGTACAAGGTTATTCCCGAATCCGGGACGGAAAAAACGGACGAAATCGACCGGGACCAGGCGAAAATGGACACCGCAAGGCGGAAAATGTGGACGGCTTGGGCTTTTACCATTCCCATCATCCTCTGGATGCTTCCGGAGATGATTTTCGGCTATCATTTTTTGGGGAAAATAGGTTTTGATATCGGGATGCTCATTTTGGCGGCAGGGGTCCTGTTCATTCCCGGCCGGGAGACCTACCGGAGTGCCGGGAAATCGGCGGTACATCTAAGTCCGAATATGGACGTCCTCATTGCCATGGGCACGCTCGCCTCCCTTGCAACCGGTATCGTTTCCCTCCTGCACCAGTTCGGCATCGGTCCCGCTTTTAACAATTTTGCCGGGGTGGCGGGAATGA
>CAYTSI010000113.1:0-1294 GCA_964440465.1 uncultured Spirochaetales bacterium | reverse complement strand
GTGCTGCAATTCAGCGGATGAAAGACGTAACAGTAGTAGTCCTGGACAAAACCGGTACCGTTACCGAAGGGAAGCCCGGCGTAACCGATGTGGACCCCGTAAGCCGGTTTTCCGAGGAGGACCTCCTCTTTTTCGCGGGGACAGTGGAAAGCGGCTCGGAGCATCCCCTCGGTGCGGCCATTACCAAATATGCCGGGGATAAAATCGGTGAAGTAAAACAGTTTGAGGCCCTGAGCGGAAGGGGCGTTGCCGGAGTTGTAGACGGCAGGAAGGTATTCGCCGGAACGATACAGCTGATGAACGAACAGGGCATCGAGATTAGTGAAGATGTCCTGGCCCGGAAAGCCTCCCTGGAAGGGGAGGCGAAAACAGTCATGCTCATTGCTGTCGATGGGAAAGCCGCGGGATTGATAGCGGTTGCCGACAGAATAAAACCGGACAGCGCGGACGCGGTAGCAGCGCTGAAGGAGCAGGGCCTTGTTCCGGTCATGATAACCGGTGACAATGAAAAAACGGCCCGGGCAATCGCCCGGATCGCCGGAATCGACAAGATAATCGCCGGAGTTCTTCCGAACGGAAAAGTAGAGGAAATAAAAAGGCTCCAGGAAAACGGCGAAATTGTCGCCATGGCAGGCGACGGAATTAACGACGCCCCCGCCCTTACCCAGGCGGACGTCGGTATTGCAATAGGAACGGGGACCGATGTGGCGATCGAATCGGGAGACATTGTTTTAGTCCGCGGCGATTTAAGCTCGGTCGTAAAGGCCGTCAACTTAAGCAACGCGACATTCAAAAAAATTAAGCAAAACCTGTTTTGGGCGTTTTTCTATAACGTAATTATGGTCCCCTTGGCAATTCTCGGCATGATGCACCCCGTTCTCGCGGAAATGGCCATGGCTTTCAGTTCCATCAACGTCGTTACCAATTCACGCCGGCTGCAAAAAGGGCGAAAAAAGAACTGATGAAGGTAATCGAGGAAGACAAAGAACTTTCATCGCTCGATATTGAAACCGAAACGAGCGATAAAATGACAAAAAACCAAATTGTCGCAAAAGTAAAAGAACATTTTGAGACGTGCCGTGCCGGTACCGAATGAAAAGATATTTTCCTTGCAGAAAATTGATTAATTTGCTATAATAGATTTTCGGGTGTGAAACCGGTAAAATTATAAATTTTTTCCTCAAAAAAGCAGTACGGCAAGGAATGTAAAAATGTTAGATCCAGGAATAACGAACAATGTCATTGAAATGTTGTCGAAAAACTTAAAACCGGACCAAATCAATGAAATCGGGAA
>CAYTSI010000112.1:5306-9954 GCA_964440465.1 uncultured Spirochaetales bacterium | reverse complement strand
CCAACCTCACCACCCGCGGTTCCGGGCCTGACGTTACTCCGATTCCTAGAAGCGGCGGTACCGGCGGGCAGCCGGCGGGCGGGCAGAATCGCAGCGTCGTGCTTGCAACGTCGAGCTGGAACAAGCCGCTACAGGTTTCTGAAAAGGGAGACGCCTCCGCCGCGGTGAAAACAACACGGAGGAAGAATGTTTCCGCGGTATCCCGGAGTGATGAAATTAGCGAAGACGGGGATAAGGACGTACGGCCGAAGGAAAATACGGCATCGATACGCAGGCCTGTCGAACAGCAGCCGGTGGAAGATGTCCCGCGGGAAGCGCCGAAGCAGCCGGCGGCATCTAAGCCTGCGGGCAGGGCCGACCGGGGGATTATACGGGGGCCTGGAAAAACTGAAGTGCCCGATACCGCTGAACAATTACCCGAGCCGGAATGGGTAAACCGTACTGCCGCCGGCCTTACCGTACGGTTTGCACCGCCTGAAAGCCCCGTTGACATCGCTTTACCGGAAGGAGTTGTTCCGGAAAAAGAGGACGGACCCGAACAGGTGCCTACGAAACCCGATATGTGGGTCGACCCGCGGACCGGCGGGAGCGGGAAAAAAGAGTGGATCGATTACGGCGTGGAATTATAGGCCGCCGGGCTATCTGTAACTGTGCAATCCGGCAAGCAGGAAATTTACCCCGAAAAACGTAAACATGGTAAAAGCGAAGCCGATAATGGAAACCGCCGCTGCCAGCCGTTTTCTTCCCCGGCCGAGAAAGCGCACGTGCAGATACACGGTGTAGGTAAGCCAAGTTACCAAAGCCCAGGTCTCCTTCGGGTCCCAGGACCAGTAGCGTCCCCAGGCCTTCTGCGCCCACACGGCACCGAAGACGAGGGCCCCGACGGTAAAAACCGGATAGCCGATTGCGGTAGCGGTATAGATAAGCCGGTCCAGCCGTTTTCGCCGCGAATCATTTTTTGATACCAGGTATAAAATCGATCCGACAAAGGCAAGTACGAAAAAACTTTCACCGATAAACGAAAAAGAAACATGCATCACCAGCCAGGAGGACTGGAGCGCCGGAATAGGAGGTTTTATACCCGACGGCGCGATGGGTGAACTTGCAAGGGCAAGCAGCAGAATGACGATTACCGTTCCGCCGAAAAGAATGAAACGGACCGTATTTTGCCGCGCGATCATCCTGTAGGCAAAGAGGACGAGACAGATAACCGAGGAATAAAAAACCAGCGCCTCGTAGGTGTTGGTAACGGCAAAAAACCGGATTGCGGCGCTTCGGATGATGATGTGGATAAGAAGCAGCAGGCCTGCCGCACCGAGGAGGAAGTGGGAAAGCGGGTCCTTTCTATCCCTTTTATTTCGATGGAGAAAGATAAAAACAATAGATGATATTAATGCCGCGAGCGTTAAAAGGAAGGCAGCTGTTGCCGTCATGTTTTTTCATCTCCTTTCTTCTGGTCACGTATTTTCTGGAAAAAGGTCAGAACAAGGCCGGTACTTAATAATACAAAGGCGATTACAATAGGGGTAAAGCTCGGGTCGCGGACAATTTTCAGGCCTGATATGTTTTCCATCCGTATATCCATCAGCCGTATCTCATCGAGGGCCATTTCCGCAATGACATTTCCGGGGGCCGCGGCAATCTGCTGTTCCCCGTCGGCATACTGCAGTGTAAATACCGCCTCGTTTTCGCTTTTCGCGGTTATTCCGTCAAAGCGGAGAATGCCGATTGCCTCCCCCTCCCGGAGATGTACATCCTCCTGGCCGGTGATGCCTATGCGGACAACCGGCCGCTTCCCGAATGTCTCCTGATAAAAGGTGTACCCCGATATTTTGAGGGGATGGTTTACCTCGATGGTATGTTCCGTTGTATCGTCTGTGATAGTACCGTAGCGCACTATGGTGTGCCAGTATTTCGGCCGTCCGTCTGAATATTCCGCGGCTTCCAGTTCTGTAACAAGAACACGTTCACCACCGGGAAGCTCGATGATATCGCCGGCACGTACGTAGGAGAAAGCCTCCTGCCGGTTTGCAACGGACAGGAGGCCGCCGACAACAAACAGGATCAAGCTAATATGAATAATGTCCGGTCCGAAGCGGGGCGGGGCTTTCGTCCGGAGGCGCCGGAGGATCCGGTATACGGTACATGACGCAAGGTTCAGCGTAAACAGTCCGATAAGCAGAAAGAAGACCGGTGAATGGTACCAAATACTCGCAGGGCCAACACCGGGAAACAGTGTAGACAGGACTGCATATACAATGAGGCATCCTAACAGAACCAGCGCGGTTTTTACTGAGGTAAGGATCTGTACAAGCTTTGGGCCGGGAGGTTTACGGTTCCTGTTCATATTCCCCCGGTACCATCTTTGTCCGTTCTAAACATTATACAACCGGTCAATTCCCTTCTAGTGACAATAAGGCGGCCGGTAAGAAAAAACACCTACAAGAAGACCCGTATGCTTTTAGATACCGTGTGTCTCTAGTATAAAGTATAAATATCCCCTCTGCAACGGTTGCGTTTGGAAAAAATAAGAAGTATATCTATTACTATGAACGAAAAATATATCAACCGTGTACGGGAAGAACGTGTCCGCGTTCTAAAAGAGGGAAAGCCGGGGAATGGGCCCGTGGTGTACTGGATGAGCCGGAACCAGCGGGCCCGGGACAACTGGGCCCTCCTGTACGCACAGGACCTGGCGCTGGAGCTGAAACGGCCTTTAATCGTGCTGTTTTATCTCTCCTCCGGTTTCGGCCTCGCCAGGGACAGCCATTACCGGTTTATGCTGGAGGGGCTTACGGAGACCGGGAAGGAACTGGAATCAAAGGCGGTACCGTTTGTAATGCTCAGCGGAGAAGAGGGCGCGGCCCAGACTGCCGCCGCTTCGGTGGGGGAGCTCGATGCCGCCGCGCTGATTGTCGATTTTGATCCTCTCCGTTTGAAGCGGCAGTGGTATAAGGAGACGGCCGCCGGGCTTAATCTGCCGGTGTATGAGGCAGACGGCCGAAATGTTGTCCCCGTGTGGACTGCCTCGGGCAAGCAGGAGTATGCCGCCCGGACTATCAGGCCGAAAATTGTAAAGCTGATCCCTGAGTATCTCGAAGATTTTCCGCCGCTGAAAAAACATCCCTATCAGTTCGAGGGGGAAATGGGGTTGAACCACCGGATTACCATGGATGATGCCCTCGATGCAGCCGGCCGCCTTCCTGCCGGTCCCGATGTTTCCTGGTGTCCCGCCGGGGCAAAAGCGGCGCGTAAACGGCTGAAGCATTTTATCGATACCGGGCTTCGAAACTATTCCGAAAAGCGGAACGACCCGAACCGCCCCGCAACGTCGATGTTATCACCCTATCTTCATTTCGGACAGATTTCGGCGGGAAGGATCGCACTCGAGGTCAACCGGACGGCCCAGGAAACCGACGGGTTATGGGAAGCAGCCGATGACTATGTTGAAGAACTCGTCGTCCGGCGGGAACTTGCCGACAATTTTTGTTATTACAACGAAAACTACGATTCAGTGAAGGCCTTCCCCGACTGGGGAATGAAAACCCTGAACAAGCACCGCTATGACACCCGCCCGTATATCTACACAAAAGAACATCTCGAGTCCGGGGAAACGCATGACGATTTGTGGAACACCGCCCAGCGGCGCCTGACTTCGAAAGGAACGATGCACGGTTTTTTACGCATGTACTGGGCGAAAAAGATCCTGGAATGGACGGAATCCCCGGAGGAGGCGATGGAGTACTGCCTCGAGTTTAACGATTCCTATCAGCTCGACGGCAGGGACCCGAACGGATATACCGGCATCGCCTGGGCTATAGGAGGCGTTCACGACCGGCCGTGGAAGGAACGGGAGGTCTTCGGCACTGTCCGCTATATGAATTACAAGGGCTGCAAGCGGAAGTTCGATGTGGCGGCATACGTAGAGAGGGGCGGAGGACCGGAGCTGTTATAGGAACCGGATTGTCCTGCAGCGGCTAGCCTTCCGCGAACACCCGGCTCAAATCGACGGTTAGTCCTTCGACGGCTGTGCAGCGTAGTAATTCTGTTCCCGTGTAGATTTTCGGATTTTCCGGATACTTCCCGGTATCATCAAGAATAAAGACCTGGACGGTTTTACTGCCGGGATCGACAATCCAGTACTCCTTTACCTTGTGGCGCTCGTAGAGGTCGAACTTCACCGCAGAATCTTTCCGCAGGGTAAAGGGTGATAGAATCTCGATAACCCAGTCCGGTGCCCCCGTGCAGCCTTTCAAGGTGAGCTTACTCTTGTCGCAGATCACCGAGATGTCAGGCTGTACAACGGTAGTGACATCGTCTTCATTCTCTTCCGCGAAATCGGGAAGAAAAACATCGAATGGTGCCGCGTAGACTTCGCACGGGTGGCTTTCGAGCTGATTAATAATTTGCTGGAAAAGCTTTGCTGAATAATGTTGATGATACCGGTTCGGCGCCGGGCTTGGTCGGTCACTTTGTGACCTGCTCAGCCATGCAGCCGGGCTCATGTTCCAGGCTGTACCTTCTATCAGTTCCCATCGTTCATCTTCCGGCCAATTCCTGTAATCGCCATAGGTGTAAATACGGTCATTTTTTAAAGCTGGTTCTCCCATCTTTTTCATACCTCCTAGTATAGTACAACAGGCAAAAC
>CAYTSI010000112.1:0-5206 GCA_964440465.1 uncultured Spirochaetales bacterium | reverse complement strand
AGGCAAAACAAGTCGATTGCACAATACGGCTGAACCTTATAGAATGATTTCCGGAGTATACAAGCATGAAAATCGGAATTATCGGACTGCAGAATTCGGGAAAAACCACTATTTTTAACGCTCTTACAAAGGGTGATGCCGAAGTCACTTCATATGCAAGCAGCAAGGTCGAACCGAACCTTGCCGTCGTCGATGTGGAGGACCCCCGTATTACGAAACTCTCGGAAATGTACAATCCGAAGAAAACTATTTACGCGACGGTTGAGTTTATCGACTTTGTAGGCCTCAGTTCCGGTTCCGCCCGGGAAGGGGTATTTTCGGGAGAAGCGATGGGGCTGATGAAAACGGTCGACGCGCTGTGTATCGTATTGCGGAACTTTCACGATGAAACGATAGACGCCGTGGAAGGGCCCCCGAAACCGGCCGCGGATATGGCCGCCCTGGATGAGGAGCTTGTCTTTTCCGACCTGGTCATCGTTGAGAAGCGGCTCGAGCGGATTGATACGGACATTGCCCGGGGAAGGAAAACGCCGGAGCTGCTGGCCGAGCAGAAACTGCTGAACAAGATCAAGGAGCACCTCGATGATCTAAAGCCGCTTCGGACAATGGAGTTTACCGACGAGGAGCTGAAGCTGATCGGCGGTTTTCAGTTCCTTTCGTTAAAGCCGGTGCTCGTCATACTCAATTCGGGAGAAGACAATTTCGGCCAAAATGACGGCATCATCGCCGAACTTTCGAAACGGTACAATACCATAGAGTTCGCCGGCAGGTTCGAAATGGACTTAAGCGGCCTCGACGAGGAAGAAGCGCGGGCGTTTATGGAGGATTTCGGGATAACCGAATCGGCCAGGGACAGGCTGATTAAATTTGCCTACGACATGCTCGGTTATATATCGTTTTTCACCGTCGGAGAGGACGAGGTGCGTGCGTGGACCATCCGGAACGGTCTTCCCGCCGTGGAAGCGGCGGGGGCCATCCATTCCGACCTGCAGCGGGGGTTTATCCGGGCGGAGTGTTTTAGCTACGATAACCTGGTGGATGCCGGCTCCGAAAAAGGGGTGAAGGAGAACGGTAAACTCCGCTTAGAAGGAAAAACATATACCGTGCGGGACGGTGATATTCTAAACATCCGTTTCAGTGTTTAACATCGCGGGGGAGGGGATGACAAAAGGAAAACAAGGCTACTGGCAGTGGCTGCAGAACATCAGCCGGGAAATATTCGAGCAGAAATATATGCTTCACGGGGAAGGGGGCATTGCCGAAGTGTTCCGCCTGATTGCCGAAGAGGCTGCCGCCCCGGAAAAAAAAGGAAAAAAACAAGCGTTAGCGGACGAGTTCTTTTCCGCCATGGCTGAAGGGCGTCTGATACCCGCGGGGCGGATCCTCGCGAACGCCCGTGAGAAAAGTCCGATGAAAAACTACAACAACTGTTTCACCATCGACATTGAGGATTCCCTCGAAGGCATTTACGACTCTTTAAAAGAGGACAGCCTTATCGGGAAGATGGGCGGCGGGGTCGGTTTCGATGCTTCCAAGCTGCGGCCGAAGGGAAGCCCTCTCTCCGGCGGCGGCGAATCTTCCGGGGTGGTGTCATTTTTACGGATTTTCGACCAGTCGGCAAAGACCATCATGACAGGCGGACATAGGCGCTCCGCACATATCGCGCTCCTCGACATCAGCCATCCCGACATCGAGGAGTTCATTACCGTTAAACAGGGCGATAATAACAAAGAACTTACCCAGTTCAATATTTCGGTCAAAGCAACAGACGCTTTCATCAAGGCCGTGGAGGAGGACAAAAACTGGGACCTCGCCTTCGGCGGAAAGGTGTATAAAACACTGCCCGCCCGGAAACTCTACGATTTACTGGCAGTGAACGCGTTTCACCATAACGAACCGGGAATATTCAACGCCGACTTAGTGGAGAAATACAACAACGGATACTGGGCGTTCAAGATGGACCGGGTGAACCCCTGCGGCGAACTGGTCATGCCGCCGTACTCCCTCTGCTGCCTCTCGGCGCTGAACCTGACGGCTTTCGTGCGGGACCCTTTCGGCAAATCGGCTGCCTTCGACTGGAACGCCTTCGAACAGACCGCCGCTGCAGGGGTCCGCTTCCTCGATAATATTTTAGACGTAACCGCGTATCCGCTTAAAAAAATCGAGGATTTTTCCAAACAGTGGCGGCGGATCGGGCTGGGTTTTACCGGCTTCGGCGACACGCTCTGCATGCTGCAGCTGGTCTATGGAGAAGAGGGTTCCCTCGCATTCGCGGAAAAGCTTGGAAAGCGGCTGCGGGACGCCTCGTACAGGACTTCGATGGAGCTGGCGAAGGAAAAGGGCGCGTTCCCCGCCTGCGATACCGAAAAGCTTGCACAGGCGGCGTTTATAAAAGCCCTGCCGAAAGACATTCGGGACAGCATCAAAGAACACGGCCTCCGTAACATCGGTTTGAACACCATAGCCCCGACGGGTACGACATCGCTGAGCGTCGGACAGAACTGTTCATCCGGAATCGAGCCGATTTTTTCCCTCGAATACAGCAGGACCATCCGGACCGGGAAGGGTGATGAAACCCGGACCGAGCAGGTCTACGACTATGCCTGGCTGAAATATCTGGAAACCGCCGGGGACTCAAAGTCCAACGGCAAAAGCGTAACCCCGCCGGCCTACTTCGTTACCGCCGCCGACATCCCGCCGAAGAAATCGATCGACATGCAGGCGGTCCTGCAGAAATACATCGACCACAGTATATCGAAAACACTGAACCTCGCGCCCGGCACCACCCTTGAACAGTATAAAGACCTTTACATGTACGCCTACAAAAAGGGACTGAAGGGGTTCACTACTTTCAATCCCGAAGGTTCGATGAAGGGGATCCTCGAAACGACAAAAAAAGCCGAAACAGGCGGGGGAAACCGGGTAGTCCGGCGCTATGCTCCGAAGCGGCCGAAATCTCTTCCCTGCGATATCCATTCTTTCAGAGGGGAGAACCAGGATTATATTATCCTCGTCGGAAAACTGAACGGGAGCTTGTACGAGATATTCGTTATCGACAATCCGGAGATGTTTCTGGATTTAAAGAAATACAAAGAGGGGTCGGTGGAAAAGGTAAAGAAAAACCGCTACGACCTGGTGGTAGACACCGGCCCGGTACATATCCGGGTGGAAGACTTTACCAATCAGTTCAATTCACCTAATGCTTCCCTCGCCCGGTTTATTTCCATGGCGCTCCGCCACGGGACCCCTCTGCAGTTTATTATCGACCAGCTTATTAAAGACACCAATTTTGCCGACTGCGAGCGGGGAATCAGCAGGGTATTGAAGAAGTACATCCGCGACGGGGAACGGGTCCTCTCGAACGGCGGCTCCTGCCCCGAATGCAGTATCGAGGGCCTGGCCTACAAAGAGGGCTGCATCTCCTGCCCGAGCTGCGGCTGGAGCAAGTGCTCGTGATGTAAAAGGAACAATGAATGAGCGTATCTTTATTTGAAATTGGCGACTCTTATCTGGCGGAAGAGATAAAAAAGATAGCTTCACTGATATCAAAAAAAATTCCTACAAGAAAAGCGGAAATTCTCTCTTTTATCGCGGAGGAAATGGGAAAAGAGGATACAGTGTTACAGTACTGGAATTGTTTGGATGAACTGCAAAAGGCGGCCGTTTCCGAAGCCTTGTATTCACCCCCTTTTGACAGGCGGAAATTCCAATTGAAATACGGTTCGATTCCACAGTATACCCGCCCGCACAGGGGCAGTCGGCAAGCGCCTACATATTTGAACTTATTTATTTTTAATAACCGTGTCCCGAAAGAGCTGGCGCCGCGTTTACGAAAAATAGTTCCCCGTCCCCGGAAAGACACGATCCAAACCGTTTCTCCGATTCCGGATACAGGCGGGCGTTGTTACGAAACTGAAAGAAGTGCTTTAAGCGACATTATAACGATATTGCATCTGGTAGGGCAAAATACAATTTCTGTAAGCGAGAAAACGAAACTTCCGACAAAGACAAGCATTAAGAAAACTGAAGAGCGGTTGGAAGGCGGAGACTTTTTCCCGCCTGAAGAAAAGAAATCAAAGTGGGCGCAGGTACCCGGCCCGGTGAAGGCTTTTGCGTGGCCGGTCCTTATCCAAACCGGCGGTTTGGCAGGGGCAAGGGGAACCAAACTCGAATTAACCGAAGCCGGCAAAGAAGCGCTGCACGATGAACCCGAGTACACCATCGACGTTCTATTGAAAAAATGGGTGCCTTTTGGTAGTTTCGATGAATTTTCCAGAATCGATACAATCAATGGTCAGAATGGAAAAGGGAAGCGGTACTTCTCCGCGCCCGAAAGCCGCCGAAGGGCGATTATGAGCGCGTTACGGGAGGCGCCGGTCCATTCATGGATAGCCGTTGATGAGTTCTCGAGGTACATGCGGGCGAACGACTTTGATTTTACCGTCACTTCCGATCGATGGTCTCTCTATATTTCCGACAAGCACTACGGAAGCCTCGGGTATGAGGGTTTCGGTACCTGGGACATTATTGAAAAGCGATATCTTCTCGTCTTCCTTATGGAGTACCTCGCGACCCTCGGAATTATCGATGTGTATTATTCCGACCCCCGTGAATGTGTTAAAGACTTTACGGAATTGTGGGGAAGCGATGATCTGGAGTTTATCAGCCGGTATGACGGTCTTACGCACTTCCGAATTAACGATTTAGGAGCGTGGTGCCTCGATCTCGCCTCGGAATATTCGTCTCCCCTTGAGGATACCGACGCCGCATTGACGGTCTTGCCGAATTTTGAGGTTGTTATTCATCAAGAGTTGATTATGTCCGAGAAACTATTTTTAGAACGGTTCTCTCGTAAGGAATCGGACCGGGTGTATGTTCTCGAGAAGGATGCAATTTTGCGGGCCGTTGAACAGGGAATAACGACCGAGAAGATTACCGGTTTTTTAACGATGAAGAGTAAAAAGGACCTGCCGGAAACCGTTTCCGTGTTTTTTGCAGACATTCGCGGCCGGGCAAATGATTTTCACAAAAAAGGGAACGCTATCATCATCGAGGCGAAAAATGATGAAACGGCAAAGATGATTATCCTCGATCCGCAATTAAAAAAGCACTGTCTGTGCGCCGAGAGCCGGTTTCTCGTCGTACCGGAAGAGGAGAAGACCCGGTTTATCCAGAAAATGCGCGAACGGGGCTACGTTATTTTGTA
>CAYTSI010000111.1:6787-10237 GCA_964440465.1 uncultured Spirochaetales bacterium | reverse complement strand
TTCTCCTGGCGTGGAACAATAGAGTCCCATATAATACGAACGCCCTAACCACCTCATAAGATCATCTAGGAAATAGGTTACCGGGGGAATTATTACGTAAAAGCCTTTGCGTACAGCTCTATTTAGCGCGAGAGTTATAGCCTCTTTCGAGACGAGTACTTGCGTAAGAATCTCCTGAAGTGTGAAAGTGTAATCCCCTCGAGATCGAACGGTAAATATAAAATCATCGACTGTTTCAGCCATTGCATATTTTTTTGTTTGCGTTTTTTATCATATCATGATGTGTTTCGCAAACGAAAACCCATCCCGGTTTTCGTAGATTGACAGGATAAAAAAGTCAATCGAACTTTAGACTGTAAGAAACTGAAAGGAGTTATTATACCTGCCACTGGAAAATTTTGTTCAGCAGCGCCCCTTTTTGAAAGGAGATCGCCTCCTTCCCGGTATCGAAACGAATTACATCGATAAAACCGAACAGAAAACAATAGAGAAGGAAAAAATTGTCAAAAAAAAGTACCCTCGTTTCGTCCGGCGGAATCCCCGCTTTCTCCATCGTTTTGTAAACGGGAATGATAGAATCGATTGTGTCTAATACGGCGTCGGGAAGCGCGTTTTTTTCATCATTTTCCAGTACTGAGAGAAAGAAAAGGGCAATTCCGGACAAATCCTGGATTATCGCCAGCTCATCGGGGTAATCCAAACCGAAAAACCAGCTAATCCGGTTTGTCATTGCCGTTAAGGCGCTGAAATAATTCTTTTTTAACTCCTTCCCCGCCAACAGCCGGATCCCTTTTTCGGTAATCGAAACCCTGTCACCCTCCGGCTTGATTAATCCAATTTCCAAGGCTATGACGTTTGCAACGGGAAGATAATCGGAGAACAGTGACGTTATCAATTTATTTTGACCGTCAAATTGCGCCGTAGACCATTCTACAAAAAGGTCCGTAAATTCTTTCTTCTCCACTTTGAGAAAACCGCTGTCATCGAGAGGGATGCTCCCGCCGTTCCTGGCTAAGATCTCCAAAAAAACCCGAAGGAAAACAACAACCGGCGTTTTTTCGAGTACACTGGCAGAGACCTTTTTGTTGATAGTAACGGCGCTCTTTGCGTTTAACGGACCTTTCTCGTACAACTCAATCAGCCTATCCGCGGTACGGTCGATAACAATATCGTCCTCGTCTATTTTTGCATTATACTCATCGACAATTGTGCCCATTCTGTTCCGCACCTCGTCGATATCTTTCGCGTCGGCGAGCCGGTTTTCCAAGTCAAGACTACTTACGACATCTCCAACGGGGGCGTTCGTTACCGGCGGGACCCCCCTGAATCCAGTTTGATTTTCGAGTCGACGGGCATTTTCATCTTTTTCAAGGCAGCATTTTTTATACTTTTTCCCGCTCCCGCAGGGGCAGGGATCGTTTCTCCCGATTTTCATACTGTCAAAATACTTGACTGCTGAAAGTTTATCAACACCTGCTGAGGCTATTGCATCATTTCCCATTTCTGATGATAATTTTGAATATGTACATTAGCGGATTACGGCTTGTAAATTGGAAAAATTTTACTGATGTAGAAATAACTCTTTCAGAACGAGCATTTATTGTCGGACCGAATGCCTCCGGGAAATCAAATCTGCTCGATGCCGTTCGGTTTTTACGTGATGTCGCCCGTGAAGGAGGAGGACTTCAAGAAGCCGTTAAAATACGCGGTGGACTTTCAAAAATACGCTGTCTTTCCGCACGCGCTCCGAAGACTGACGTTGAAATAAATGTGCAAATAAGCAATGCGGAAAGTGCTGTACCAATATGGCGGTATTCTCTGTGTTTAACGCAAATAGGACGCGGTGCCGTCGGGGAAACAAGGGCTATCATCCGATCTGAAACGGTCCGGAAGAATGGAGAAATAGTACGTGACCGGCCTAATGATGAAGATAAAAAAGACGATGAATTAAAACAATACACCCACCTCGAACAGCCGACGGCAAATTCCAAATTCCGGGAACTTGCCGATTTTTTCAAATCTATTGATTACCAGCATATTATTCCGCAAATAATCCGAAATCCTCTTGAATTTCAAAAGAGCGGTACCGCCATAGAGTTTTATGGGAGAGATCTTTTCCTGAAAATGAGTAAAATGAACAAGAAGACAAGAGAATCTCAATTAAAAAAAATCGAATCCGCATTGAAGATCGCCGTACCTAATTTTAAAAACCTCTCTTTGGAGACGGATGAAATGGGGACACCCCATCTCCAGGCAATATACGAACATTGGCGCCCCCGCGGCGCCAAACAGAATGAAGTGCAGTTCTCCGACGGCACCCTGCGGCTTATAGGGCTTTTTTACTCGATGCTCAACGGACAGCACCCGTTATTGTTAGAAGAACCGGAATTATCTCTCCATTCCGGGATTGTAAGCAGACTGGCCGAATTAATTCATTTTATGCAGAAAAGAAAAAACGGAAAGCGGCAGGTTATCCTCAGTACTCATAGCTATGATTTACTGAATAGCCGGGGTATTTCTGCCGATGAGATCGTGCTTTTACTACCATCTGCCGAAAGTACTATGGCTTCAAATGCATCAAAACTGGAAGAAATAAAGACGCTGCTTGAGTCAGGTCTTTCACCTGCTGAAGTGGTACTACCCCAGACCGAAGCCCCGAATATTGAACAGTTGACCGCTACGCTCCTTTAAATGAACTCGAAATTATTTCAGTCGGTAAACGAGGGCGCGGTTATATTCAAAATAAAGTAAATGATTTCAACAATCAAAAAAAGATCCATTTTCTAATCCTTGCTGATTTAGACTCGGATGAATGCGCACCGAAATTACTCAACAAATGGCTAAAGCAGCCGCTGCGACATAATATCGTATTCAGAATAGCAGTGCGTGAAGTTGAATCGTGGCTTCTTGCTGATACCAAAGGTATTTCACGATATCTAAATTTAGACCCGCTGTTTATAAGAAAAGAGGTAAACAACCCCGATTTTTTATCGAATCCGAAATTAAAATTATTATCATTCGTAAAACGCTGTAAAAACAGAAACTTGAGGGAAGACCTGCTACGGGAGGATAATACCGTTTGCCGGCAGGGTCCCGGTTATAATTCCCGAATGTCTTTGTATGTAAAAAAATATTGGGAACTTGAACGGGCCGAATTAGTATCCGATAGTTTTCAACGAGCACTAAATTCGATCGAACAATTAAATGAAACACTGAAGTGATGCTGTATGTAACAAGCCCGTTGTGATCTCCCGTGCTCTGCCGCGGCATCGACGATGAACGCAGCCGGAGCGTGCTTCCTTCATTCGGTAGAATCCGGAAAGCGGATTGTGAACACGGGGCGGGGGTCCCGCCGCAGTTCTATCGTCCCTTCTACCTGTGCCGTCAGGGCCGATACAAGACGCAACCCTAAGGTTTCCGGATTGTCTAAATCAATGCCTTCCGGAAAAG
>CAYTSI010000111.1:0-6687 GCA_964440465.1 uncultured Spirochaetales bacterium | reverse complement strand
CTGGGAACAGACACCCGTCGGTTGAAAAAGAGAAACAGCAATGAATACGCCTGTAATGAAAAAAATCCTTACCTTTTGTAACATTTCTAATAACTCCACTAGCTACATATTAACCGTAAAGTTATTTTTGTCAAGCCTATAGACTGATTCTACAACACCGAAGATTAGCTTATACCGGCGCTTTACCCACCCCCGAGGGGCGGGAAGACGGCCAGCCGGTCTCCCGGGGACACTGTATCCCGCAACGTCGCGTGCTTGTTGTTCAGCATGATAATTGCCGCTTTTTTTCCCGGGATTCCGAGACGGTCCAAGAGCGGACCGATTTTACAAGGACCTTCGATCGATACGGGACCGCTTCCGGGCCGAAATTTCCGGAGATCGGCAAACAGTTTCAAATCGATATGACCGCTCATTCCGATGCCGACTCCGCCTCGATATAAAATCCGTGCCGCAGCAGCGGCCCGACGGCGCCGGTATCGCGGTTTTCATGGTTGAGAAACACCAAACCTGCCAATATTGTCAGTCCCTTCCTACCAGTTGAAGACCGAATCCAGTTCTTCGTCCTTTACCTCGAACACCGCGTTATGGGGCTCAAGTTTTTCCCGGTAAAAGTACATGGGAAGCCGGTCGTGCGCTTTGGTAAACCCTGCCCTGCTGTTGAAATCACGCTCCCAGGAGAGAATATCTTTGCCTAACTGGGAAACATCGTCCCCGGTCAGTTCGAGACCGTAAAAACTGTTCAACAGATCGATAAGGGCCTGGAACGTTTCCGGCTGGTCTAAGACGGGAAACGCGACAAAGAGACACATCCCTGTGGAATCGACCGCTGCAGTCGCAATCTGCAAATTCCTCGACAGCTCGATTTGTCCTTCCGGCTTCAGCGGGTCCACCTGCCCGCCGACATTCAGGACGTTTGCCGTAATGGCGTACCCGGCGGTGTGGTCCGCGCCCATGGTAGAGGTGGCGTAGGTTACCCCGATACCCTGGATCGGCCGGGGATCGTACGCCGGCATTGCCTGCCCTTTGACTACCGGCGCGCGCTCGATACCGAACGCCTTCGCCGTAACCGCGGCGCCGCTTCCGAGTATTCTGCCCAAAGGCGTCCCTTCTCCGACTTCCTTCAACAGCCGTACCGCTCCTTCAGCATCGCCGAATTCCGCGAGCCCGGCCTCCATTGCCACGGCGATGGCCGCCCCCATTTCGATGGTATCCAGGCCGAAATCATCGTCCATCCGGTCGAGACGGGCGATAACGTCAAGATCATCGATACCGCAGTTAGCGCCGTGGGCCCATACCGTCTCGTATTCGGGCTGCTTGGAAACGTAGTTACCCTCCTTGTCGACAAATATTCCGGAGCATTTGATAACACAACCCCGGTGGCAGCCGTGCGTCGGGTTGCCCCCCCGTTTTTCTTCGAGCTCCGCCTGGGTTTCGCCGCTGATTTTGTCCACGTTTTTGAACTGTCCCTTGGTAAAATTGTTGGTCGGATATCCTCCGGTTTCATTGATAATGTTGGCTAGAACATTCGTACCGTAGGCCGGAAGCCCTTCACCGCTGACAGGGTGTTTTTTCAAGCCGTCCGTAAACGCCTTATTTGCTTCCTTGAAGGCATCTTCATTTTTGGGCTTTCTGGTCCCGCAGCCCGTGTCATCGAGAACAATCGCCTTGATCCCTTTCGCGCCCATTACCGCGCCCAGACCTCCCCGGCCCGCGTGCCGTGTCGGCCGGAGGTCCATATCGGTACAGGCAATTGAGGCGGCGCTCATTTTCATTTCCCCGGCCTGGCCGATAGACATGTAGGCGGCCTTGTCCCCGTGTTCCTGCCGCAGCTTGTCAACAGCGGCATAATTTCCCAAGTTTTTCAACGCGCCCGCGTCGGTCAGGGTAACACCGTCTTTGTTGATGACCAATTTATACAGGCTGCCCGGTCCCGCGGCGCCGTCGACCACAATAGCCGCGTACCCGAGGCGTGCCAGCACCTGTCCGGCCTGCCCGCCCGCGTTCGCCTCTTTTATTCCGCCGGTAAGGGGGCTCTTCGCGCCTACCGAAATCCGGCCGGAAGTCGACGCGGCCGATCCGCTGAGTAATCCCGGTGCAATAACAAGTTTGTTTTCCGGTCCTAAAGGATGGCAGAGCGGAGGCACTTCATTCGCGACGACCTTCGACGTCAACCCCCTCCCGCCGAGCCCGCTGTAGGCGTCTTCTTCGGTTACCGAATATCGCGGTTCCGGCCCCATCGTAATTCTTAAAAATTTTGCCACTTCAATACCTCCTGAACGTGTTTTTACTCCTTTCCAAACACGGGAGGCGGCACCGTTTCCGGTAAAGCCCTAACGGCCCGGGACCCATGGCCGGTCGGCTGTAGGATCCGTAGCTCGGAGTTTGTTACGTATTATGAGTTATCGGGAGTTCCTTGTCAAATTTTTTTTCCGGAGAAAAGAGTTCCTTTTTCGGTGTCGTGAAAAACTCTGATAACGGAAGTCCCGTGCCGCCGATAATAAAAGGCTTTGCCTTCGGGTAGAGGGAGAGAAACCGCTTGAGCCCGGAAGCTTTTCTCATACGGGAGGATTTTACTTCAATTGCCCAGACCGCGCCAGGGGCGTGTACAATATAATCAACTTCATCGTTACCGTTCCGCCAGTACAACAGTTCATACGGAAGTCCCCGTAATCCATTAAGGAGAGCGGAGCCGACGGCGTTTTCCACCAGTCTGCCCCAATAATCGGGGCTGTCCAATGCCTCGGGAAACGTTTTCGCTGCAACGGCGCTGACAAGAGCATTGTTCCAAAGGACAAGTTTTGGACTACTCCCCCGTTTCGGCCGTTCTCCTATTTTAAAGAGTTCAAGACCGGAAAGGAGAAACGCGGTTTCAAGTATTCGAACATAATGCGCCAAAGTTGTTGTGTTTCCCGCGTCCAGCAGCTGACCAAGCATTTTATTGTATGAAAGTATTTGCGCAGGGTAGGCGGTGGAGAGCATGAACAGATGGCGCAGCAGTGCGGGTTTGGCGATAGTTTGCATTTGCAGAACATCTTTCGAGAGGACGGTTTCTATAAGGGAGTCCCGGATATAACTTTTCCAGACTTCTTCATTTTCGATGAAAGAAACAGCGCCGGGATACCCGCCGAAATACATCCACTGCTCAAAGGTAATGCCGAAGGCTTCCGACATCTCCCGAAATTGCCAGTGCCCCATTCTGTGAAGAAAAAACCTGCCTGTGAGTGATTCCGACAGCCCTTTTTGGATAAGAAGAGATGATGAACCGAGAAGCAAAATGCTTAACGCAGTCCCGTTTCTCACATCCTCATCCCATAGCGATTTTACTGCTTCACTCCAGCCTTGCACCTTTTGGATTTCATCGAGAATAAGTAACGGGCCGGCTGTTTTTTTCCGCCGGGCCTGTTCCCAGTGGTGATGTATCCATTCATGGGCGGGCGGTATAGGGGCATCCGCGGATGCATAGAGGACCTCTCCTTTCCATTTTTCCCCGATTTGTTCAGCGGCAGTGGATTTTCCCACCTGTCTCGGTCCGACAATTACCTGGATCAGTTTTTTTTCCATCGTAATGGAAGATAAGACGTTTTGTACAATTGGTAATTCATACTCGGCGGACATACTGAAAGTATAACTTATGATCGGCGGGTTTGTCAATTTACTCAACGGGTGAGTATTATTACTCAATGATTGAGCACTTTTCTAACTGCAGTTCCAAGCATTAGTAACTTCAGTTCCGTTTCCGCCCCCATACCGGCCAAAAGCCGCGTGAAAACCCAATGGCACGGTTCCTGCAATACTCTCTGTAAAACCTATGGGGAGGAAGAAGTGGATACTATGCTCTGGATTACCGCTGCCGTATTGATAGACGCCGCGGCTGTTTGCGCCTGGATATTTCTCATTTCCAGATTCGATAAACACAGGAGACAGAAAAATCAAACACGGCTTCTCGTATATTTTTACCTGATCGGGATGGGATCGTGTATTGTCTCGGCTGTTACCTACTATCCGCTGTCGTGGATTGTCCGTCCGCTCTACGGCGGCAGGTGGGACGTAAATTATTTCTTCTATCATCTTCTTGTCGTCGGCCCGGGAGAAGAACTCATCAAGTTTCTGGCGTTTGCTTTTTTGGCGGTGAAACTAGGGACGATAAAGGAATTAAAAGACGGTATACTTCAGGCCTGTTCAACGGCATTGGGCTTCGCCGCGGTGGAAAACTTCAAATACGGCTGGTATTTCGGTCTGGATATTCTCATCGCGCGGTTTTATCGGGCCACGGTGGGTCATGTGCTTCTGGCCGTTATCTGGGGCGCGGCATTCGCCGTGGTATTCATCGAATACTGGGACGAGCCGCGGAAGGCACGCATAAAGTACATTCTCTCGAGCTTGATACCCGCGGCGCTCCTCCATGGTTTGGGTAACTTCTTTCTAGAGATTAATCTGTTCTTTGTCTCATCCCTCGTCGATATCCTGACGGGAATTATCGGAATTTTCCTGTTTACCTATCTGCGGAAACACTCCCCCTATCGGGAACTGCCCCTCAGTCAGTATAAAGTCATTCTTCCCCATATCTACAAAGCGCTTCGGCGTCATCCCGAAGATTTTGATCTCAATTATCGGGCCGGTAAGTACAACCTGTACGGGAAACGCTATCCTCCGGCGGCAAACCATTTTCAAATTTGTACCGGGAAGAAACCGAAGAGCGCGAGCGTCCGCCTGCTTCACGGGGTATCTCTGCTCGGGTCGGGTGACCGGGGAGAGGCGGAGAAGGTTTTTTCGAATTGGTTTTCCAACCTCGATGAAACGCAAAAATACCTTGTCATGAAAAAACTCGAACCCTACAGGCTCGGCTATCAAGTGGAACGGGACTTGTTTTCCCGCTTAGGGATCGATGAATGGGTACGGGGATACCGGATAGAAAAGGTCCGGAGGGGCCGCTATGTCGACCGGAACGGAAAACCCTACAAAAGACATCTTGATGAAAAGACGGAAGAACTTCGGTCACTTTTAGCCGAGTAACACCGGATGTTTCCCCCGGGCCGCGACCGGATAAAATAGTTTTAACGTCGTTGAAGCACTCTCCGGTTCTGCTAGCTGATATTGAACCGTTCCCGGAGGGCTTTCCTGAATGCCGGGGCGTTGATTCCCAGCAGTTGCGCGGCCTTTTGCCTGCTGCCTTCCGCGAGTGCCAACGCCTTCCGGTAATAGTCTTCCTCAATGGTAGTTAAAGCCGACTTGATATCGAAGCCGGGATCCATGATGTCCGGCAGGACGGGGCGTTTCTCATCCCGCGCTGCCGGTCCATCCGCACTGTCGGCGGAAGTCAGACTCTCCGTGAGAAGGTCCGGATCGATCTCGTTTGTCGTGTTCTGTGAACATACCGAATTGACGACATGCTGAAGCTCTCTGACGTTCCCCGGCCAGGTGTAGGATTTAAGCACATCCCAGCATTCGCTTGAAAAACATTTGTGTTCGTCATACTTCCTGTTCCACTCCTGCAAAAAATGCTCCGCTAACACAACGATGTCCTGTTCACGCTCTCGCAGGGGCGGCAGGTTTATGACGATGTTCTTGATCCTCTGGTACAGGTCGAGTCGGAACTTACCCTCCCGTATCAGCTGTTCTATCGAATGGTTGGTAGCCGCGATAATCCGGACATCTACCTCATACTGCTTATCCTCGCCTACCGGGGAGAGAATCTTTTCTTCTATTACCTTTAAAAGCTTCGGCTGAATATCTAAGGGCAGGTCGCCGATCTCGTCGAGAAATACAGTCCCGCCGTCGGCGGTGCGGAACTTGCCGATCCGGTTGTCAACTGCATTTGTAAAGGAACCCTTTTTATGGCCGAAGAACTCGCTTTCCACTAAGGTGGGAGAAATAGCGGAACAATTGACCGGGACAAAGGCTTTATTCCGCCGCCCGCTCTTTTCATGAATCAGCCGTGCTATCATGTTCTTCCCGGTGCCGGTCTCCCCGAAGAGAAGCACCGACTCATCACCGTATTTTGCTATCCGTTCCGCGTCGGAAATAATTTTTGAGAAAACGGGGGAACTGCCGAAAAGCCTGGTTTTTATACCGGTAATCCACTGTCCTCCGGGTTCTGTTCCCGCATGCGGTTGATAATGATACCGCTTATCCTCCTCCTCACTGACTTCAAGAATTTCCGCTCCCTGCCGAAACGGGAGGATCTCCGGAAACACCGCATTGTCCAGTTTTACCGTTTTCGCCTTGTACACCCCTCCTGAAAATTGCGGCGGAACCCCCTGGACAAGCGTCGCGGAAAGCTGCCCCGAACGTGCAAGCAAAAACCACACGGTCTGCATTTGCGGTGTTCCGGGATCGAGGAGGATTGAAATGTCGTTATCCCTTCCGCCGGGAAGCGCCGGCAGGACCTGCTGTTCGATTGCCGCCCACAGGTGCTCGTAAATCTCCCCGTAATCGATGGGAGAGGACAGGTCGATATTGATAAACGAGAACTTCTGGCGTGAATCATTTTCCCGAGCGAGAGTTTCGACGGTCCGTGCCCGTTCAAAATACTCAGGTCCTGTACAGAATAAAAAGATCCTGTCGTATGACTGGACGGACAGAAGTGAAAGTATCGGTCCGGGTGTTTCATCCCCCGGGTTTGTATACGGGTCCCGGTTCCCGACAAATGTGAAAAGGATTTGCATATTCATCTCTAACTCCTTGCCG
>CAYTSI010000110.1:0-10551 GCA_964440465.1 uncultured Spirochaetales bacterium | reverse complement strand
GTGAAATTGATCTGCTTGTCCGCGTTTATTTCACTTGCAAGCTGCCACCCGTCCATTTTCGGCATCAGCAGGTCAACCAGACAGGCCCGAATCGGATCGCCCGCGGCGGCGTGTTCCCGCAGGAGGTCAAGTGCTTCCTGCCCGTCCTCCGCCATGAAAGCCCGGTACCCCCATTCATGGAGATAGCGGAAAAGCACCTCCCGGGCTGTAGGATGATTATCCACAACCAGGACCTTCGTTCCCCGTACATCTTCCTCTGCCGGCAGGCTATCCGGCCCCTCGCCGCCCTCAATCCCCACCTCCGCGGTAAACCAGAAAGCGGACCCCTCGCCGAATTCGCTTTCGACGCCGATTTTCCCGTTCATCATCCGGGACAAGTTCTGGGAAATTGAAAGCCCCAAGCCCGTGCCGCCGAATTTCCGGGTTGTGGAGCCGTCTACCTGACTGAAGGCCTTGAACAATTTTCCCAACTTCTCCTTCGGGATTCCGATTCCCGAATCCTTTACGGTAAATTTCAGTACGGCCGTTCCGCCGCGCTGTTCCAGCAGTTCTATACTGGTGGTAATTTCCCCTTCCTTGGTAAATTTGATGGCATTGTTGAAAAGATTGACGATTATCTGGCGCAGCCTGACCGGGTCGCCGATTACTGTTTTCGGGACCCCGTCATGAATATCTACAACAACTTCCAGGTTTTTCTTGTGCGCTTCCAGGCAAACCATATCGAGGGCGTCTTCGGTCATTTGATACAAATCGAAATCGATCTTTTCCAAGTCCATCTTTCCTGCCTCGATCTTGGAAAAATCGAGAATATCATTGATAAGGCTTAACAGTACTTCCGCGGAAAACCGTATTTGTTCGGCATACTCCGCCTGTTCCGGATCGAGGAGTGTTTCCGAAAGCAGTTCATTCATGCCGATGATGGTGTGTATCGGGGTCCGGATTTCATGGCTCATATTGGCTAGAAAATCGGACTTGTCCCGCGTAGATTTCTCCGCCGCGTCCTTTGCCGTCTTCAGCTGCTCATGCCCTTTTTTCTGCTCGGTAACATCGCTGACAATGCAGAAGATAAACCGTTTTCCTAACGATTCATCGTACTGAAGGTGGGCATCGATCTGCCAGTAAAGCTCCAATTCCGTATCGAGCTTTCGAAACGTCTCAACAATATGAACATGCTCATTTTCATTTTCTATAAGGCTCCGCAGCATTTTGTTGAAAGCTTCTTTCATGTCGTGGGAAATAAGCTGAGAAAAATGAATGGCCTGCACCTGCCTGCTGTCGAAACCTGCCATCCTGCAGAATGCTTTGTTGGCAAAAATGATTTCCGACTGTTTCCCCATGAGTACCATACCGGTTTGGGACTTTTCAAATATGGTTTTAAACAAGTTGGCAACCATTACCGCGGCTAAAAATTGGTGTTCACGACCTCAATTGCCTTATTCATAATTTCAGTTGGTTTAAGGGGTTTAATGAGGTAACTGTGTATACCGAATCCGACAGCTTTTACTACCGTTTCCTTTCTGGAAAGTGCTGAAAAAACAATAATTGGCAGATGTAGTTTTTTCTCCTTCAAATACTGAAGCACCTGGAAGCCATTCATCTCCGGCATCATCAAGTCGAGAAAAACAAGGGAAAAATCATGATTAGGCAGATCGTCCACAAACTTTTTTCCGTTTTCATACACCGAAATGTTCCAGTTGGTTTCGGAAAATACCGTTTTTACCAGCTCCTGAATAACGATATCATCGTCCACAACCGCGACATCGATTTCACCGCGAAGCTTCGAATAGGGTTCCCGCGATTCCGGTGCTGATTTTTCTGAATCAAACCGCAGCTGAAAGGACTCTTCCATCTCTTTTTTCGGCGCCGTGGTCTTCAGCAGTTTGTCGTGTACAACTTCGTCATGGGCAATGTCGTCGGGTTTTAGCCCTAGCAGATCATCCATTGCATCGCTGAGATTATCGGCAACGCCCACATCGCAAAAATCGGTGTGTGAATTAAGATATTTTTTTACAAACCCGGAACTGGTAAGGACTTTAATGTAGCGCGGCTTCGTTTGGCCGTATTCAACAATTGTTTCAAATAAGGTGTTGAGCTTTCCCGCGTCTTCATTCTTCAGGGTCAAATTCGACATCATGATAAGGACTTTCGGAGTTTCCACCTGATAGATGTCCAAGAGCTCGGTTATCTTGTACTTCAGAAGCTCAATTTTTTCTTTGTTCAGGCCCTGGGCAATTTCGATAAACAGGATATCATCGTTGAAATGCGCTTCTATAATCGACGGGGTTTCGTCAAAATCCAGTTCGACATGGACTAACTCGGAAACAGTCTTGATAAACGAATCCATTTTAATCGGTTTGGAAAATATTTTCTTTACATTATACTTTGCCAGTTTTATAAGATTGGAGCGGTCTACATTTGTCGCCATCATAATAACGGGAATGGAATCGGTATTTCTGTTTTCTTTCTTTTCGATCAGCAGTTCGATGCTGCTCTTCCGGGAGAGAAAGTAGTCCATAACGATAAGGTCGGGCATTTCATTCCGCAGTTTAATCGATCCGTCGAGACCGTTTAATCCTTCGATAATTTCCAGATCATACTCATTCAGTTTTTTTGAAAGATAATCCCGGACCAGTTTTGATTCATCTATAATAAGGACTTTCTTGCTCATACAACTCCCCTACGGTCTAGTTAACTGAAAGATCGGGAAAAAATCAAGCGTTTTTTTGCCTAATTACATCCAAATCGAGCTCACACACCGTTACCGGCATTTGCACGCCCCAGTTTTCCAGGACCCGCGGATGAACTTCCCCTAAAATACCGGCACCTGTTCCGTTGTACCGTATAACCGCGGCACGGCCGGGAATAAACCTGGGGTCCTCCAGTTCTTCGAGGACGTACTCCCGCGTCAGGTAAAACATCAAGGCGGACACATAGCCGCTGATGATATTGAAATCCGCCCCGTTGTCTGAGTGCAGAAAGCCGAGAAAGTTTTTCGTTACCGACCCGTAATTGTCATCGCCGTCGGGAAGCGCAATTTTTCCCACCTCAAAACTTCTGTGAGGATACACGGCATTTCCGGAAACGCTTTCCGAATATAAAAGCTGCGGCAGAATCGACGGCCGTACATACTCGTAGTTCTCAGTCATGGGGTTGGCCACCTGAATAATTCCCCTTCCGTGGGTTTCGGTCAGTTCCATATTGTCGAGGAAATCATGCTTCGAGCCCAGGTAATTGTAAATCATCTCCTGAAAGCCGAGGCCGACCATAATATCTTTGACCGTTCTGCCGAACTCCGTTTCTGCCGTCAGCCTTCCGGGGGTGAAATCTTTCGGCATTTCCGGTTCAAATGAGTCCATGCCGCGGCTGATCATAATATCTTCGACAATATCGGCGGGGTGAAGGAAGTCGTTCCTGTATTCCGGAGGGGAGATAACAACGGAACGGCCGTTTTGCTCGGCTTCGGCGGTAATTCCCATCTTTTCGAGAAGGCATGCCGCCTCCTCCGCGCTGATGTCGATACCCAGCTGCCCTCTGACATACTCCATCTCCGCGGCGGCGGTTTCCTGAAAATAATAGGGCATCGTTACAACCCGGCCGAAGGGGGTGTCGTAGGGATATTCCACCCGTACCGGCAGAATTGTATGCCCCATATCTTTCAAATCACACGCAATAATCGATGTTGCCAGGGTAAGAGAATAGATGTCGGTCCCCGTAAGTTCGATAAAAAGGTTTTCATCACCAATTTTCACCGCCCCGACGCGGGCGCTGTTGATGACCGGCGGATAACTTAAAACTTCGCCCCGCGCGTCCGTTAAGAAAGGAAATGCCGGAAAACCTTCAACAATAGGGCCGTATTCCTTTCCCTTCGGATGAATACTGTTGATTTCCCGCAGGCTGAGCTCCCGGGTAAAGTCTAGGGGAACGAAGGATACGGCATCCGGATCGGCGGCAATGTACCGCACCGGATACCGGATTAGATCACTCCGGTACACACCCATGGCAATGGCTTTCCGCTTTTGACCGTAATTCCAGCATATTTTTTCCTGAATCTGAATTATTTCTTTTAATCCGGCGTCATCAAGAGGTTTTCCGGTAACGGCAAAAGCGGTTATATACGGGCGGATATGTTCGAGTCCGGGATCGACGGTCACCGCCAGCTCACCGGCATCCAGCATGTTTCCCTCTTTTGAAAAAAACGTATATGCCGGGACCCTGCCCGTTTCATGGACCCGCAGCTGCCGGGCCAGACCCGGGGCAGACCACAAATCGGGCCGGTTCGTATCGTTTAATTCGATTTTCAGAATGTTTTTTTCCGTGTCAACTCCGTCGAGTTCGGCTTTCGCCAGGGGAAACATCTCCTCGAGTTCCCGTTCCTGTACGGTTTTTCCCAAATATCTGAAAAAAGCGGTTTTGTCTACTTCAATTTTCGGCATTATGCCTCCCTCCTCCGAAGCCGTATCGTTTCAATGTCAGGGGAGAACAGCTCCCGCAAATCGTTTAAGCCTAAGGACATCAGGGCCATCCGGTCTATACCCAACCCCCAGGCCAGAACGGGAACATGGACACCTAAGGGCCCCGTTACTTCCGGCCGGAAAATGCCGGAGCCGCCCAGCTCAAACCAACCCAGCTCGGGATGTTTAATGTGGACCTCCACCGACGGCTCGGTAAAGGGAAAGTAGCCGGGGACATACATCACTTCTTCCGCTCCCGCCACTTCTTCGGCAAACATTTTCAAAAGCCCCAAGAGGGTCCGGAGATTGACCTCTTCTCCTAAAACAATTCCTTCGGTTTGGTAAAAGTCGGAGAGATGGGTCGCGTCCACCTGATCGTAGCGAAAACATCGGACAATTCCGAAATACTTCCCCGGTACCGCCGCTTTCGGCAGCTGTTTGGCACTTAATACCGTCCCCTGGCTGCGGAGAATCAGCCGCCGGGTAAAATCCCGGTCAAAATCGTACTGCCAGCCTCTGCTGCCGGTTTCCCAGCCGTTTTCGTGGACCGCCGCGACCTGGTCCAGATACGGCTGCTCGATTGCCTTCGCGCGGGGGGGTTCCTTAATCTGATACACATCGTGGATGTCCCGGGCGCTGTGAAATTGCGGCATAAACAGGGCGTCGGAATTCCAGAATTCCGTCTCAACCAGGGGACCGTCAAATTCTTCAAAGCCCAGGGACACCAGTTTGTCCTTAACGGATTCCAAAAATTCCGTATAGGGGTTTTTCCGTCCCAGCAGCGTCCGGTTCGCGGGAGTATTTACATTGTAGGCGCGAAACCGTACATTCCGCCAGGTACCTTTTGCCAGCATCCCGGAGGTGAGGGCGCCGACCTCTTCTCCGGTAATGCCCTCCTTTGTAAGGAGTTCTTTCACCTTTAGTCCTTCATCGGTAAGGGCATAAATAACCTCTTCTCCTTCCGCCACTTTGAACTCGGTACCGCCGGCGCCCCGCTTTTTTGATATAGCGGAGATTGCAGTTATTTCCTCCTCCGAAAGGGCTTCCTCCGGAAGGCTTCCATCCTCTTTGACTGCCCGGTCGAGGAGATTTCGGACCGTTTTCATCCGGGGCGACGGCACTTCCCGCAGGGCGCTTACCTGTTTATCGGAATTCATACTCAGGACTTTTTCCTTCGACAGGCTCCCGAATGCACTGCCGACGTCCTTATTTTCCAAGCCGAGTGCCGATGAGAGCTCCGGAATGGAAGCGGGGCCTTTTTCCGTTACAAAGGTTAGAATCCGCTCTTCCGGAGTTCCATCCTGCTGATACGTACTGCCCAGCCCGGTTATTTCGTAACTGCGCTTTTCAATATGCCGGATATCCTCGATGAGATTTTTAGCCGCGAGCCAGCTGAAGGCCTGATTACACTGGCCGACATTGAACTGAAGCCGTGATATCAGTACCCCGTTATGGATTTCCTCGCCCTGATGAACATTCAGCAATACTTTGATTTCCAGGGGATGCAGATTTTTTATCTCCAAGCTCATACCTCTTCTCTCCCGATACATTTTTCCGTCAGTACGCGTACAAACAGGCCGATATCGCTTACGATTCCGATTGTCTGGGCGGAACCGCGGTCTATTAATTTCGTTACAACGGCCGGATTAATATCGACACACACCGTCTTTACCCAGGACGGAAGCATGTTTCCCGTACCGATTGAATGAAGCATGGTGGAAAGCATTAACACCATGTCCGCCCCCGCGACAATTTCCGCGTACCGTTCCTGCGCCCTGATCATATTGTTTTCCGTTTCAGGGAGCGGCCCGTCATCCCGAATTGACCCGGCCAGGCAATAGGGGACATTACCCGTTTCCAGTTCATACATAATGCCCCGCCGGAGATGTCCCTGCTTAATAATTTCCTGTATCGAACCGAAGCGTCTGACCATGTTAATCGCCCGCATATGGTTGCGGTGCCCTTCGTTTGTCGGACGGCCCGTGGCAAGGTCGATCCCTAAGGATGTTCCGAATAATTCATACTCAATATCATGGACGGCCAGGGCGTTTCCGGTAAGGACCCCTTTTATATATCCGGATTTGCACAAAGCGGCAAAGGCCCGGGACCCGTTTGTGTGAATAATGACGGGGCCTGCAACCGCGACAATTTTTCCTCCGCCGGACCGCACCCGTTTCATTTCCTCGGCCACGGCGTTAACGAGAACGCCGATCCCCCGTTCCGATGAAACTTCATTGGACATAAACCCGAAGGCGTCCTGGGAGCGCTCCCGTTCGGGCGGAAATACCCGTACACTTTCGGAGGAGCAAATAACGGCATCGCCTTGCCGCACGTCCCTCAGTTTTTTGCATACCGCCGTACCGTTTTCAATGACGATAACACCGTCCATCCGCTGATTTTCAACGGGTATCCATTTTTCATTCCAGAACACCTCGGTCCTATGGTTTGTGGTGGAATAGAAATTTTCCGGAACGGTACCGTCTTTTCCCGCCGTTTGTACTACCGCCCGGGGGGCCCGTTTTTCATAACAGCCGGTCTGTACCAGTTTTTCCGTGCAGGCAGCCATCTGCTCCTCGGAGGAGCAGATAAGGTCAATTTCGAGATGGGAAGGGTTCGCGTTCGTCTTCCCCACCGTAAAATCGATAATCTCATAATCGGCGTTTTCTTCAACAATTAAATTGAGGACAGCGGCAAGAATACCGGAATCTATTAAGTGGCCGTCGGAAACAAAGCGTCTTTTCATAATTGTATATTGGTATCGGGAATTACCAATATTGTAAAGGGCAGAAACAAAGCCCGGGGATATTGCAACAAAACGGCAGCCGTACTACTCTGCAACAGCTATGAAGTTTACAAGGATCCGGATCAGCCGATTTATACTGGCCTTTCTCTGGCTCGGGGAAGCTGTAATTGCGGTTATCGGCCCCTTCGGCATGGACGGGTCCCGAAAAACTCCCATGGACTACCTGTTTTTCGTTCTAGTATTTGTCCATTTTCTGTGGTGGCTTCTTTTCTTCAGAAAAAACAGGAAGACCCTGTTCCGCGTCCTTTTTCGAATGCCAGAAGTATTATTTGCCCTTACTCTTATGCTGTTTCTCTTTTCCTATATTTACGCTTCCAACGCGAATATGGATTACGTCCAGCGCTTCGCGGCAAGCAGCGGGAACCTCCGCCTTGCCCCGGATTCCACGGTGGAACGGCTCAATTCGCTGCTGCGGTATCTTCCCCTGCTGCTTTTTCAATTGTACATAATTATCTACTACCGGATAAAAAAACGAACAATTTTCCACAAATATACCGGCACGGCATCGTTTTTCACTACCTGGGGGCTGTTGTTGTCTCTGCTTTCCGCCGTCTGCTACACCGCGGCGCTTCCCTCTTTTATCCGCCTCGACGGTGTTCCTATCCTGGCCTGGGTATGCATGGTCCCCTTATTTGTAACAATACAGTCCTGTTCCCGGCTGTGGGGGACGGTATACGGTGTTTTTTTCGGAGTCATTCAGACAATGCTGTGCAATTACTGGCTCGGGACCTTCAGCCTTATATCACTGCAGTTTATTACCGTCTATTACCTGATTCTCTATATCGTGTTCATGACGGCCTTGGTAAATTTGGTAAAAAACGCGGGAATGCTTTCGGCACTTGCAATTCCGGCCGCGTGGACCGCCTTTGATTTCCTCCGCTCACTCGGTTTCATGGGCTACCCCTGGGCGATGCTGGGCGTATCCCAGTATCAGGTTACCCCGCTCATTCAATTGGCATCGGTTACCGGAGTTTGGGGAATCAGTTTCCTCGTGTATGCCTCCAACGCGGTCTTTACCCGCCTCGTCCTTTCCGGCCCCGGTCAAAATCGCAGAGAGGGCCTGCGGCTGACGGGAGTTTTTATAAGCGCGGTATTCCTCGTATACCTGTCGGGCCAGGTATATCTTTTCTTCACTCCGTCCGCGGAGCAGTCCGCGACAGTCGCCCTTATTCAGCAGAATACCGACCCCCGGAAAGACGATTACGAAGAGGGGCTCGCCGTTTTGCAGAGGCTGACGGACCGGGCATTGGCGCGTAATCCCGATCTCGTTGCGTGGTCGGAAACGGCCTTCGTTCCAAACATCAGACGCTGGAGTCAGGTCGACCCGGAGAGGAACTACTACGCGGGCCTGGTGGACCGTTTCCTGCGCTACCAGCGTTCCCTCGGCACATGGCTGGTTACGGGAAATGACGATTATTTTCTGCTGACAAACGACGAAGGAGAGGAAATCCGTCACGACTATAACGCTTCCATTCTCTTCTCTCCCGCGGGAGAGCGGGTTGAAACGTATCACAAAATTCATCTTGTTCCGTTTACCGAATATTTCCCCTTTAAAGAGCAGCTGCCCTGGATGTACGAATTATTGATCAATTTTGACGTGCACCTCTGGACACCGGGTGAAACGCCGACGGTATTTGAGCATCCGGATTTCACTTTTTCCACTCCCATCTGTTTCGAAGACAGCTTCCCCGGAGACGTCCGCCGGTTTGTCCGGGAAGGCGCCGATGTAATTATCAATTTGTCCAACGATTTCTGGTCCCTTACAAATGTTGAAGCCAAACAGCACTATGTCAACGCCCTGTTCCGCGCGGTGGAAAACAGACGCCACTTTTTACGGGCAACCGCTTCCGGGGTAACGGCCCATATCGATCCCCGGGGAAGGACCCTGCAGTCGCTCCCCTACTATGAAGAAGGGTTTCTCCTTACCGAGGTCCCCCTCTTCGAACAGAAACACAGCGTTTATACCCGCGCGGGGGACTGGTTTCCATATCTGTGCATTGCCGTTATCGGCCTTCTGCTGCTGTACCGGTTTTTTGTCCTGGTCATGAAGAAGGAAGGGTAAAGGAAAAGGTACTACCCGCCAGCGCCGTTCTGGGAAATAACCGTATTCCCGGTACGCCTTGAAAAAATAATCGTCAGCACCGTGCCGCCGAGGATTATCGGAAAGGCAATAAAAAAATAGATACTCGGCACCTCCGCGAAGAAAAAATATCCTAAAAGCGCCCCGTATACGATCTGCAAGAGATTGATGAGCGTAACCAGCTGGCTCCGCAGCCGCCTCATGGACAGGTTAAAAATCGTATGCCCGATAATAGTGGAGACGCACGCAAGGCCTAAGAACATAAACATATTCCGTACCGACATATTTTCAAGGGGAGAGGTAAAGAACAGCGAAATGATAAAGGTGAACACCCCGCCCGTCAGATACAGCGGTACCATATACACCCAGATACTTTCTCCTCTGTTGTTTCTCCGGCTCAAGGCCAAATACGCCGCCGCGAAAACCGCGGCAATAAAACAGGAAATGTCGCCGAAGAAAGTCCCGCGGTTTACATGAAAATCGGACACCCCTAAGACGGCTATGCCCCCCAGCGCCAGAATGGTGCCCAGCAGTTCAGGAATGTTTATTACTTCCTTAAAGAAAAAATAGGCAAAAAACGGCATGACAATCGGGACCATATTCACCAGCAGCGTTCCGTTTGCCGCCGTTGTCTGCCCCGCTCCGTAATTCCAGAAAATAAAATGAAGGCCTAAGAGCAGCCCCGGTAAAATAGATGGCTTGATGATGGAAAAACTCGGCCGCGGCCCCGCTTTTTTCAGATGCCGGAAATAAATCGGGAGCAGAATAAGGCCCGCGGCAAGCTGCCGGTACGCGGCAAGCAGGACGGGGTTGAGGGTCGAAGTTTTGATAAAAACGATAGAACACGCGCCGGCAAATACGCCGACTAACAGCAACAGTATATGGGCAACCATTTTCAGCTACAATACACGAAAAAAAGCAAAAACGGAAGCGATTCGGTAAATTCAATTGCTTTAGCAGCAGAATTTGAAAAAACCACTTGTGTTTGTCCGACTGGGTGGCCTATAATAACAATTATTAATTACAAACCCTATAGGAGAAGGAGAAGTCTATGAGCGAAGAAGCAAAAAAAGAAGAAAATGTAAAAGCTCAAGGCTGGGTAGTTTATCCTATCGGAAGCAAACCAAAAATGGGACTGGCGGTCCTATTAGGTATTCAGCAGTACCTGACCATGTTCGGTGCAACGGTAATAATACCGTTCATCGTGTCGGGTGCCT
>CAYTSI010000109.1:0-10699 GCA_964440465.1 uncultured Spirochaetales bacterium | reverse complement strand
TATACCGGCTGATATAAGTAAAATCCGGGACATTGCTGCTTTATTCAGTAAAATCAAGGAACAGTTTAAAAAGCTGGATATTTTAGTTAATGGTGCCGGAGTAACAAGTTTGACCGCGATACCGGATATTTCCCGGGAAGAGTGGGATGAAGTTCTCGCTGTTAATCTCACTTCTACCTTTTTCTGTTCTCAAGCCGCATTGGGCATTATGTGTGAACAGAAATCGGGAAAAATTATTAACATAGCTTCGAACGCGGGACGGGTCGGAGGTATCGCCGTAGGGGCCCATTATTCCGCCTCTAAAGCTGGTATTATTTGTCTTACAAAGTCGCTGGCATTATACGGGGCCTCTTACGATATCAATGTTAATTGTGTAGCGCCAGGTCCTACTGCAACGGCAATGACAAAAAGCTGGGATGAAAAAACCAGCACCAATTTGATTTCAAAAATCCCCTTAAAACGTTTTGGTAAACCGGATGAGGTGGGAGAAACAATTTGTTTTCTTGCTTCAGATAAATCTTCGTTTATGACAGGTGCTACAATAGACGTCAACGGCGGGCTGGTAATGTGTTGAATTTCGAATGTTAAAAAAGGAAGGAACATGGAAGAGCATGAGAAACCAATAGTTACTACCGAGAAAATATCAAAGGATTTCAACGGAGTTAGGGTTTTAAGCGATATAGATTTCGAGATCCGGCTCGGAGAGATCCATGCTGTGGTCGGTGAAAATGGAGCCGGTAAATCTACATTAATGAAAATCATTGCCGGGGTACACTTACCGTCGGAAGGCAAAGTATTGGTCGAAACCGAAGCAGTAGTCATTTCTTCACCTCATACCGCTCGAGACCTTGGTATTGCTCTTATTCATCAGGAACCCTTGATTTTCAGCGACCTTGACGTAACCGAAAATATTTTTGTCGGGCATACACGGAAAAGTCAGGGGATGTTCATTGACTGGAAAATTATGTATTCCGAAGCAAAGCGGCTCCTTGATTCTCTCGATGTTCATCTAAACCCAAGGGTAAAAATGAAGGGTATGTCTATTGCTGATCAGCAGATGGTGGAAATTATCAGCGCGCTGTCCCAGAATGCGAAGTTACTCATTATGGATGAACCGACCGCTTCGCTTACCCCGGGAGAGGTGAAAACGCTTTTTTCTATTGTGACCCGTTTAAAAGAGCAGGGGAAGGCGATTGTCTTTATCAGCCATCGGCTGGATGAAGTTAAAAGCATTGCTGATGTAATTACTGTCTTACGTGACGGAAAAAAAGTGGGAACATATAAATCTCAAGATGTAACGAAAAATGACATTATTAAAATGATGATCGGCCGGGAAATGAGTGAACTTATCCAAAAGGACAATACGGAGAAAGGGGTAACGGCGCTTAAGGTTGAAAAGTTATATCTTGAAGGGGTTTTTGGCGATATTTCCTTTGAAGTCCGGGAGGGTGAAATCCTCGGGGTGGCAGGGCTTGTCGGAGCCGGAAGATCGGAAGTTGCCCGGGCTGTTTTTGGTCTTACTCCTCCGGAGAGCGGTAATATTCAAGTGTATGGTAAGGAGATAAATATTAAAAATCCAGAGGATGCCATCAGGCAGGGCATAGCATACGTTCCGGAAGACCGGCAATATGAAGGGCTTTTCCTGCCGTTTACCATAGCCAGCAACATGTCCTATGCCGTGCCAAAAAAAATATCAAAAAGGGGATGGCTTAATTTCAAAAAAGAACGGGAGATGGCTGAAGAATATAAAGGAAAACTTCAGATACGTCTTCGCGATGTTGGACAGGCGGTCAAAGAATTATCAGGCGGGAATCAGCAGAAGGTGGTTATTGCAAAGTGGCTGTTAACGGGACCGCGTGTATTGATTCTAGATGAACCGACGCGGGGTATTGATGTGGGCGCGAAAATGGAAGTCTATAAAATGATCAATCAGTTGGCATCACAGGGGAAGGCAATTGTAATGATTTCTTCAGAATTGCCGGAAATCTTATCATTAAGCGACAATGTTATCGTTATGAAAGAAGGTCGTATTACAGGACGTTTTACCCGGGGAGAAGCGAGTGATGAGAAAATAATGACCGCCGCTACCGCGAATGCAAAAGAAGAGGTTTCGGCATGAGCAATAAGAATAACGTGTCTGTAACAAAACGATGGTATCAATTCCGGGAAATTGGTATTTCCGCAACGGCCGTTTTAGCCTTCGTTGTTATTGCTATTATCGAACCCCGTTTTCTAATGTACGGAAATTTGCGAAGTGTCATGCTTTATATTCCGTTGATTGTCGTTGTTGCGATGGGGCAGATGATGGTAATCATCACTAGAAATATCGACCTTTCGGTCGGATCAATTCTCGGCTTCAGCGGTATCGCTGTCGGTCTGCTGTTTATAAAATACTCCAATTTTTCTATTCTTCTTTCATTTATCCTCGGGGTTGTTATCGGTGCTGCCCTCGGAGCGTTCAATGGACTGCTTATAACGAAGTTAAAACTGCCGTCAATAATTGTCACATTGGGGACTCTCAGTTTGTATAGGGGACTATTATTTATTATAAGCGGCGGAAGACAGATTGATCCAAATTACATTCCGGAAAAACTCATTAAATTATCACAGACTTCGCCGGTTGTCATTCCATGGATCGTTATTTTTGCCGCGGTTATAGCGGTTTTAACGGCCCTGTTTATAAAGTTTTCACATATCGGCAGAGAATTGTACGCAATTGGAAGCAACCCCACCGCGGCAATTTTACGCGGTATCAATGTGCAGGGTGTGCTCCTTCTCATTTTTACCTTAAGCGGTGCCTGCGCGGGTTTTGCCGGCATCATGTACGCATCAAGGTTCGGTTACGTGAACCCCGGTATGACCGGCGTCGGTTTCGAGTTTACCGTTATTGCTGCTACTATTATAGGCGGCACCAGTGTGGCCGGAGGATCGGGGTCTGTTTTAGGTACTGTCATCGGCTGTGTACTGTTGGGAATTGTCAATACAGCACTGGCAGTTTTGGGAGTTTCGGCTTTCTGGCAGCAGGCAATGTACGGGATAATCATAATAGCTGCTTTACTTATCGATAAAACGATCCAAAACCGGGTCATGGCAACACTTAAACGGGAGAAAGGCTGATTATGAACAAAATTCAAAAGGAAAAAGACACGGCCCGAAAAACAGGTTTTGGAAATAAACTAATACAGCCGGAAGTCGGGACGATAATGATGCTTATTGTAAGTATCGTTGTCGGAACGCTTTTGTCCCCCTATTTTGCCGATCTGGGTTTCATCTTGGATTCAACTTCCCTTTTAATTGAGTTCGGGATGATTGCCCTTACTCTTACCTTTGTTATTATATCGGGGATGATCGACCTGTCTGTGGCATCGGCCATGGCCTTAGTCGGCTGTGTTACGGGAACGTTTTATCAGGCGGGCGTTCCTATGCTTGCAGCAATGGGTATGGGGCTTTTATTAGGAGCTGTTCTAGGCGCATTTAACGGGTTCCTCGTCACGAAGTTCGAATTGCCTCCTATTATTGTTACTATAGGAACCCTTGCTCTTTACAGGGGGATTTCACAAATATTACTTGGAGACCATTCGATTGGACATTTTCCCGACTGGTTTGTGGGTATCGATAGAAAATTTATCGGGGGCTCTCTTATCCCGGTACCACTTGTTATTTTTATCGGATTATCAATTGTCGCCGGCTTGATACTCAATCTTACGGTCTTCGGCAGGAAAACATATGCCATCGGCATGAATGAACGCGCTGCAAAATATTCTGGTATTCCGGTCAATAAAACGAAAATGATTTTATTTATAGCCTCGGGATTGATGGCCGCGGCAGGCGGCTTGTTCATGATATCCCGTTTAGGGGTTGCCAGGTACGATATGGCGACTGGAGGAGAGTTGGATATTGTCACGATAGCCTTGCTGGGGGGGGCGGATATTAACGGCGGTAAGGGTAATGTTATTGGAACGTTTATCGCATTCTTCGTTCTTTCGACGTTGCGGACCGGAATGAGCGTAGCAAATATTAAAATTGAAAACCAATTGGCGGTATTAGGGGCCCTATTGATATTGTCGATTGTAATCTCGAATTTTATTTACAGCAAGAAAAAGTAAAAAGGAGGAGGTGAAAAGAAAAGAATTAAAAAAATGTAAAAAGTGTAGGAAGTGTAAAAATGAAGAAAAAAATTATAAGGAGAAGAAAAATGAGAAAATTGTTAGTTATTGCACTGGCTTTATTAATGAGCCTCACAGTAATTGGTTTTGTATTTGCCGGAGGCGAAAAGGAATCGTCTTCTTCGGCGGGCGATGAAGCGATAGATATCGTTTACATTCCGAAGAATACGGGAAATCCCTATTTCGATTCCATCATCGGCGGATTTGAAAAAGCAGCAGGAGAACTGGGGTACAACTTCGAAACCGTGGCTCCCGCAACAGCGGAGGCAACATCACAGCTGCCGTTCATCAAGACACAAATCCAGAGAGGCGTTGACGTTATTGCGATTTCACCAAACAGCCCTGACGCGTTGAATCAGGTTTTCAAGCAGGCCATGGATGAAGGGATTAAAGTAGTAATCGTGAATTCTGATATTCCCGGCAGCGAAGAGTACAGGGACGTTGCAATCCTCCCGATGGATTTTGAGGTTTCGGGTTCCAGCCAAATAGAGCTGCAGGGATCTCTAATAGATTACAAGGGGAAAATCGCAATCTTAAGCGCAACGACCGATGCTCCGGACCAGAATTACTGGATAGAAGGGATGAAAGAAACGTTAAAGGATCCTAAGTACAAGGATATGGAACTTGTCGACATTGTCTACGGAGATGATGATCCGCAGAAAAGCTTAACTGAAGCGGAAGCGCTCTTAACAAAGTATCCCGACCTCCGCGGTATTATTTCCCCCACAACCGTCGGCGTTGCAGCAACCGCCCAGGCAGTGGAAAATGCCGGAAGAGCACCTCAAGTACAGGTAACGGGTTTTGGTACTCCAAACCAGATGCGCCGGTTTATTAAAAACGATACAGTTGAAGCCTTCGCGCTTTGGAGCCCTTTTGATGAAGGATATCTTGCGGGATATCTCTCGGTTGCGCTTGTGAAAGGTGAAGTGGAAGCTAAAGAAGGAAAGACATTCAATGTTCCAGGTCTTGGCGAGAGGAAAATCGGACCGAACAGGGTCGTCATTCTCGGTCCTCCAACGGTATTCGATAAGGACAACATTGACGATTTCGATTTCTAAAGCAAGGACAATTTTACTGGGGGCCGGCTTGTGTCGTCCCCCGATTATGAGGATAATTCGTATTGCAAATTAATTTACATTTACGATCACATCTAAAATCACTGATAAAAAAACAGACGATAACAGTGGAATTGGATGTGTCTTCAACCGTTATGGACCTCATCCAAAAATTGATCGCCGATTTCGGAGAAGAAGCGCAAAAAATCCTCTACGATGAGACACGGAATGCGATACAGGTACTGCCGATTGTCAATCATAAAAAAAGCCTCTCGGACACGGAGTTACACGACGGAGATGTTGTCATACTGCTGCCGCCGATTGCCGGGGGATGAAAAAATCAGAAGGAAAAAGTAAAACATAGGAGACTAATATGCCGTACGGATACAACGGGAAAATATTGCATATAAATCTAACGGAAGGACGGTTTGAAATAGAGGAACCGGATGAAGTCTTTTACAGAACATACATGGGCGGAGGCTGCCTCGGTGCTTACTATTTGCTGAAAGAGACTGAACCCGGCATAGATCCGTTATCTCCGGAAAACTGTCTTATCTTAGCGGCAAGTATTCTTACGGGAGCACCTTTAGCCGGTTTTTCTAGGCACGCGGTCATTACAAAATCACCGCTTACCGGTGCGTTTCTCGACTCTCAGGCCGGAGGATTTTGGGGCCCCGAATTGAAGTTTGCCGGTTTTGATGCCGTTGTTATAAAAGGAAAATCGCCTCAGCCGGTATATTTGTATATTCACGATGGAGAAGTTAAAATTAAAGATGCATCTCATTTGTGGGGAAAGGTGACAGGAGAAGCGCAGGAAACAATACGAGATGAGATCGGGGAAAAGAAAGCCCGGATGCTGTTAATAGGACCGGGGGGAGAGAATCTTGTCCGCTACGCCTGTATATTAAATGAGTGTAAACACGTTAACGGACGGGGCGGATCGGGTACTGTCATGGGTTCAAAAAACCTCAAGGCAGTTGTATGCCGGGGAACGCAAAAACCGGAGTACGCCGATAAAGAGAAAATGATGGAACACGGTAAATGGTTTGCGAAACACTTCATGGAAAATCCTGCCAACAGATCGGGACATGACTACGGTTCCGCGGATTATTTGTCACAGCAGGTGGAGATGGAAGAGCTGCCGACATACAATTTTGGTGAAGGCAATATTGCGGACGGCGAAAAACTTTCGGGCACCTATATGGCTGAAACGATTCTTACAAAACGTGAGCGGTGTTATGCTTGTCCCGTAACGTGTAAGCGTGTTGTAAAAACCGGTGAACCTTACAATGTGGACCCCTATTACGGCGGCCCTGAATATGAAACTCTTGCATCTTTTGGGTCGAACTTAGGCATTACCAATATTGAAATGGTCGCGAAAGCCCACGAACTCTGCAATAAATATTCCATTGATACCATTTCAACGGGCGGTTCTATCGCCTGGGCGATTGACTGTTACAAGCATGGTATTCTCAGTAAAGAAGACTGCGACGGACTTGAACTCGAGTACGGAAATGAAGATCTGGTTATCAACCTGATCGACAGAATCGCGTTCAGGAAGGGTGCGTTTGGTACGATGTTGGGAGAAGGGTCAAAAATAGCTGCTAAAAAAATAGGGAAAGGTTCGGAGTACTACGCGGTACACACGAAAGGGATGGAGATGGCCCTGCACGATCCGCGGGTGAAAACCGGTGTTGGGTTAGGATACGCCTGCTCGGCATTAGGCGGCGACCATGTTGTTGTCGAACATGATAATGATTTTGACGAGTACGCGCCCCAAGTTTACCTGGACCAGGTAAAGTGTCTGGGACTTCTTCGCCGCATCAATTCACAATATATTGGGCCGGAGAAAGTACGAAATTTTGTTTATCTGCAGGACCATTTCAGTTTTATGGACTCTTTGTCCCTTTGTGTTTTGACCTTTGCGCCGGTACGGTCTTTCACAATGAAACATCTTATCGATATTATGGATGCTATAACAGGTTGGGAAAACAGTCTCTGGGAAGTGATGAAAGTGGGTGAGAGGCGGACGAATCTGGCAAAGGTTTTTAACATCCGCGAAGGTTTTCGGCGGAAAGATGACAAGCTTCCGGACAAACTCTTTGAACCCCTTAAGAAACAGCACATGGAGGACGCGCAGATTGACCGGCAGGAATTCGAGGATGCTATCGACCTCTACTACGAAATGATGAACTGGGATAAAGAGGGACGGCCTAGGAAGGCGCGGCTTTACGAACTCGATCTCGGCTGGTCTATAGACCAGATTTATTGATTTATTTTTGAAGGCTCTGTTTTTCGATTTCTTTTATCGTCTTTTCTGTGATGGAGAGGTGTTGAGACATCGCCTCATAGGCTGCTTGAGGATCGTGATTACGAACCGCGGCTAAAATTTTCGTGTGCGCGCTGATTGCAATATCAATTCCTCGGTACATCAAGGTTATGCTCCGTGATTTTTTCAGCAGTTCAGAAACTGGCGCGATCATAATTTCAAATACGACATTGTCGCTTGCTTTTAAGAGGATATTGTGGAATTCGATATCTTTTTCTGTACAAAGCTCAAGGTTTTCTTTATTATTCGACATTAGGTTGATGGTTTCTTGCATAGAATCAATGTCAGGTTTTGTTATTAATTTGGCGGCATATCGTGCGATCTGGCATTCAAGCACCTGTCGTGCAATAATGAGATCCAAAAAAGGTTTCCTCGACCGGCGCAGTGTAAGGCTGATTACTTCAGCTGCTGCCGCTGCGGAAGGGTTTGATACAGTCGGTTTTTTTCCCCGTCGTATCTCAATCAAGCCCTGAGCCTGTGCAACGCGTAAAGCTTCGCGGATGCTGAATCTGCTGACCTGCAGCTGTTCCGACAGTTCTCGTTCTGACGGCAGTTCTGTACCTGGTTGAAGATTTTCATCGATAATGAGATTTTGAAGAGCTGAAAGGACCTGTTCGATTTTCCCGCCGGACGTTATGGGTGATAATTTTGGATATAAATCTTCCACTTATTGAATGGTAAGATATCCGGATAACTATGTCAAGGTGGTTACAGCATATTTAAAAACGTATATACTTATGGAATGGAAAAACTAAAAATCATCGTTACCGATGACCGGCATGGGAGCTATGAGATCGAAGAAAAGGTCCTGCGGGAAATAGGCGCGGACATCGAGGTCCATGAAAGTCTCGCCGCGGAGAGAGCCGCAGCGGTGCTGCGGGATGCCGACGGGGTACTGTGTAATCTCTTTCCTATGGATGCCGCCTGCGTTCGGTCGATGGAAAAATGCCGTATCATTTCCCGCTACGGCGTCGGGTACGATAATGTTGACGTTGACGCGGCCGCGAAACAGGGTATCTGGGTTTCAAATGTCCCCGGCTATGCCAGTGAGGCGGTGTCGGAACATGCCCTCGCGCTTCTGCTCGGATGCGTCCGGCGTATTACCGCGCGCGACAGAGGAATAAGGAAGGGTGAGTGGAATATCCGTGACAACAGTCCGGTGAATACCGTCAAAGGGTCGGTCCTCGGCATTATCGGGTTCGGCAGAAGCGGGAGCGCTTTTGTGGGCAAAGTTTCCGCCCTCGGCCCTTCGAAAATACTTGTGTATGATCCTTTCGTCGGTCCCGAAACGATAGCGTCGGCAGGGTGTACTTCCGCGTCCTTTGAAGAGATAATCGTTTCAGCCGATTACATTTCTATTCACGCCCCCCTGAATGAGCAGACGAAAGGGATGTTCAACCGGGACGTATTTACGCGGATGAAAAACACGGCAATGCTTATTAACACTGCCCGGGGGCCGCTCGTTAACGAAGGGGATTTGGCGGCCGCACTGCTAGGCGGGGAGATTGCATACGCGGGCCTCGATGTATACGAACAGGAGCCGCTGCCGACGGACAGCCCCCTGCGGCAGCCGGATAACGTTATCCTCTCAGACCATGCCGGCTGGTACAGTGAAGAATCCCTGGAGGAACTGAAACGCAAGGCGGCGCTCAATATCCTGGAAACGTTCAGGACCGGCCGGCCCCTCTACCCGGTGAACCAGGCAAAATACTCTACACTCAATAATCATGCGTAACTACCTGGTTGTTTTTATCGGCGGGGGATTCGGGGCCGTTGCCCGGTCCGGTTTTTTCGGCATTCCTTTAGGTACTTTTCCCGTTAACGTGACCGGTTCGCTCCTGCTCGGTTTCTGACGGGATTTATTCTGTCCGGCATTCTGCTGAAAACGCTGCGCGGAAGAGGGGATTGTTGCCATGGAAGCGGTCCACGTGTATAAGTATCGGGAGAGATAAGGAGCTGCAGACTTACGGGAATTGCCAAGATTCGTTACTTGACGATTTGTATCTTACGTTGTATTCTTACGTAAGGAGCTTGAGATATGGATAAGATTTTTTCCACGCGAATAAGCATAAAAGTACTAAAAGTACTCGATGAACTGGCGAAACAGCTGCGTGTACCGAAGAAAAAGATCATCGAAGATGCAATCGAGAAATACGCGGAGGAAAAAAAGAACAAGGGTTTTGATATTTTAACCGAAACATCGGGAGCATGGAAACGGGAAGAGACTCCCGGGAAAATCGCCGCCGAAACACGCCGAAAGTTCAGCGCGAACTTTACACGGCACCAGTCATGAAAATTTTCTTCGATACCGATATCCTTATATGGCATTTGCGGGGAGACAAGCGGGTCCTCCGGTTTTTACAGGAAACGGCGAAAAAACCGGCCGCCGAATGGTGGACCGGTGCGCTAAACCGGGCGGAAGTGGTATTTTTCATGAGACCGGGAGAAGAATCGCAAACCGAGCTGTTTCTTACCAGGTTCAATACCCATCCGGTCGATGCCGATATAATCGACGCCGCGGCGGCAATGTACCGCCGATGGAACCCGTCACATGGGATGGATATAAACGACGCGGTTCTTGCCGCAACGGTGGAAAAGGCCGGCGGAATGCTCTATACTCTCAATATAAAACATTTTCCGGTAAATACCTTTCTTGTAGAAAAACCGTGGTAATCTCCCGCCCCTTAGCGCACTACCCGGGCGCTGCCTCCGGCGACAAGCTTTTCCACCTCCGCTAAAGAGGCCGTCGAAGTGTCTCCGGGGGTCGTCATTGCCAGGGCGCCGTGGGCAGCGCCGTAGTTGACCGCCTCTTCCGGCGATTTCCCGGCGAGAAAACCGTAGATAAGCCCGGAAGCGAAACTGTCGCCCCCGCCCACACGGTCGAGGATTTCCAGTTTCGGCCGGTGAACGGCTTCGTAAAATGCACCGCCGTAATAGAGGATTGCCCCCCAGTCGTTCACCGTCGCGGTCTTCACGTCCCGCAGGGTCGTTGCCACGGCTTTGAAGTTCGGGTACTCCGCGGTCACGCGGCGGATCATGTCTTTAAACTTCTCCGCCTGTAGTCCCGTAACATCGGCACCTATTCCTTCCACTTCGAAGCCTAACGCGGCGGTAAAGTCCTCTTCGTTGCCGATCATCACGTCGACGTA
>CAYTSI010000108.1:3614-10736 GCA_964440465.1 uncultured Spirochaetales bacterium | reverse complement strand
ATCGGAACAACGGCAGAAGGTCCTCGGGCCGGTTCGAAATTATCCCCTCCGCGCCGAGGATCAAGAGACGCCGGGCTTCTTCGGGACCGTCCACCGTCCAGGGAAGAATCGGGTATCCTTCCAAGCGGCCTTTGAAGAACATCGACCGCCTGCATACCTTGTTTTTTTCCGGTTTCAGGACATCCGGGCGGCAAATGAAGCGCCCGGCACCGTTTCGAAGGGGCCGGGGCAGCTCGGGATGGTTCGTGTAGATAAGGGCGGTGAAGATTTCCGGGGCCAGGCGTTTTACTTCCCGCAGCGTATAGGGGTTGAAAGAAGAGACGAGGACACGGTCTCGGAGCTTCCTTTTCCGGACAGCTTCGACTACGGCCCCCTCCACGGGCCCGCAGCCGCGCTGCCGGTTTTTTATTTCGATGTCGTAATATACGTTTTCCCCGAGAAGTTCGAAGACTTCGTCGAGAAGCGGGACCTTCTCCCCAGTAAACACAGGACCGAACCATGCTCCCGCGTCGAGGCCGGCGATTTCGGCATAGTCCGTTTCCTCCACCGGGGCGTCCAGTCCCGCGGTCCGCTTCAGGGTATCGTCGTGGATGACCACCAGCTCGCCGGTCCGGCAGCGGTGGACGTCAAGTTCGACCCCCGGGACACCGTACTCGAGTATTTTTGTAAACGATGCAAGGGTATTTTCCGGCGCCGCGGCGGAACATCCCCGGTGGCCGAATACAAGCGGCCGCGGGATGCCGGGGAACAGCCGAGGCTTCATCATTCCGGCTCTACGGAAATGCTGTCATCTTCCGGTTCGCCGCGCTTTACGAAACCCATCAGCACAAAGGCGATAAAGGTACACACACCGGCGCTTAAAAAGATTACCCTCGGGCCGAAAATGTCCCGCAGTCCGCCGGCAATTCCGGGGCCGACAATTCCCGCTCCCTGGGAGAAGAAGTAATACAGGCCGGTATAAATCCCGATGTTGGCAAACGTGGCCATCTGCCAGAGCATGGGAAAGGAGTTCGTTACCACGGCGACCCAGAAAATTCCGAAGAGAAAGAGCATGAACCAGAAGCTGCCCAGGGTCACCGGACGGGGAATGCCCAGGCCCGAGGTCAAGGGATAATGGAAGAACATGAGAAAGGTAAGGACCGTCAGTATTATCAGAGAAACGCGGATGGTCTTTTTCCTGCCGATTTTATGCGCGACTATCCCCGAGGGGATGGCAAATATGGCATAAGCTATTCCCACCATCCCCGCGGAAAGAGCGGCAGTCCCCGGTGTAAGTCCTAAGAAATCGACCCCGTAAATACCGATCCACGGAAGCACCCCCTGGTACCCAACAAACCAGAACAGGATGGAAAAGAGAATGAACAGCGCGCTCTTGTCTTCCGCGGTAAAAATCATCTTCAGGGACGCAAGGACCGGAATACGCTCTTCCCCCTCCTCCGATTTCGCGGCCTGCTTCTCTTTCACAAACAGAAACAGCAGGCCGGCGGCTAAAATAACCAGAAACGCGGATGCTAAAAAGGGCAGCGTTCCGACGGAAGCATTTTCACCGGTCCGCACACTGCTGCCGGGAAACGGAATAAGGGTATTGCCGAACAGCGGAAGGACGATATCAATGTCGTAGAGGCGGGCAAGAAAAACCGTTCCCACAATCGCGGCAATCCCCCCCATGGTATTGATAACTCCGTTTGCCTCGGAACGAAGATCGCCGGGAATAATGTCCGGCATCAGCGCCACCACCGGGCCCCGGGCCGCCTGCTTAAAAACATTTAAAAAGAAGATAATAATAACGAGAAATGCCAGGGAACGAAGCGCGGAGAGAGGGAGGATGCCGAAAAATATCGCCGTCATCGGCAGGGTCACCAATATGTAGGGCATCCGTCTGCCGATAGGTGTCCGTGTTTTGTCCGAAAGGGCGGACACAATAGGGATCAGCATGAGAGCAAACAGGTTGTCGATCCCCATAATAAGCCCGACAATTCCGTCGGACCGGAGATAATTGGTCAGAAACATGGGAACATAGGTGTCGTAGAGGGGGTCCATCAGGCCCATGGTAAAAAACCCGAGACCGATGATGAAGGTAATACCGTAATACCCTTTCATCGAAGCTTTTTCTTCTTTCATGACAGAGATTACAATAGTGGATAGCACTGAAAATGTCAAACCAATGAAGTAATAATTAAACTTCTTCAAAATAACTAAAAGTTCAAAATTGGCATTTTTTTTTATCAAATACGACAAATTTTAAGACTTTTCTTTACAGATCACACAACCTGGTGTACAATTTACTGCGTGTACGGGTAAGGAGGGTATAAAAATGTAATTCGTACATGGGACAATGTAATAATGAAAAGCCTAATTTTAACGCAGGAGGTAACGATGGACGAAGAAAAAGAACAAAAAAGAATTTATACACGCCCGACTTTTTTGATCGCATTGATCATTATGGTGGTGTTCGTGTTGTTAGGGGTCCTAGCCCCCGAAGGAATGAGCAAAGGTGTATCCGCGACGTTCAGCTTTATGATTAATAACCTCGGCTGGTCCTTCATTATCGGAGCAAGTTTTTTCCTGTTCCTCATCATTTTTTTACTGCTCAGCCCGCTGGGGCAGATCAAACTGGGAAAAGATGACGAGAAACCGGCATATAAAAACCTCTCCTGGTTTGCAATGCTGTTCAGCTGCGGAATGGGAATCGGACTCCTCTTCTGGGGTGTTTCCGAACCGATATGGCATTACATGTGGCCTCCCTACGGAGAGGCGAATACCGCCGCCGCCGCCCATCAGGCAATGCAGTACTCATTTTTCCACTGGGGCTTTCACCCGTGGGCAATTTACGCTATTGTAGCAGGTTCGCTGGCTTATTTCTCCTACCGGAAAGGCCTCCCGATGCTGTTAAGTTCTACGCTGGAGCCGATTTTAGGCCGCGAAAAGATCCACGGCTTCTGGGGAACAATTGTCAACGTCATCGGCGTATTTGCCACCCTGTTCGGCCTTGCCACCTCGTTGGGATTGGGGGCCATGCAGATTGGCGCGGGTCTTGAGCATATCTTCGGAATACCGAGCACCGCGGGTACCTGGGTCATCATTGTGATCGTCATAACGGCAGGAGCGGTAATTTCAACATCAACCGGTATCGACCGGGGGATAAAAGTATTGAGTAATGTCAATATCCTCATTGCCGGCTTGATAATGGCGCTTGTCTTTATCGTCGGGCCCACATTGTTCATCCTGCGAACACTTGCCCACAGTACCGGCGGTTACCTGCAGAATATCTTCCAAATGTCTTTTAACATGGATCCTTCCGGTGCCGGGACCGAAGGCTGGACCGGGGCTTGGACCATCTTCTACTGGGCCTGGTGGATTGCATGGGCGCCCTTTGTCGGAACATTCATTGCCCGTATTTCACGGGGAAGGACGATCCGGAATTTCATCATCGGCGTACTGTTGATTCCCGTGGCCGTCAGCATTGTATGGTTCAGTGTATTCGGCGGTTCCGCGCTTTTTATCGAACAGTTCGGCGCGGGCGGGATCGCGGACGCGGTATCACAAGATTCGGCAGTCGGGTTCTTTGCAATGCTGCAGTCGATGCCGGCTTCCTCGGTGCTTATTATCATAGCGATGATCTCCGTTGCAATCTTTTTCATTACATCTTCGGACTCGGGGACGTATGTTAACGGCATGCTTACCTCTCGGGGTAATCCTGATCCCCCGCTCCCGCTGCGGATTATCTGGGGAGTTCTCGAAGGAGGTATTGCCGCTATTCTTCTCTTCTCCGGCGGTCTGGAAGCGCTGCAAACTGCTTCCGTTGTCGGCGGTTTCCCCTTCATGATTATCATGTTCCTCATGCTCTACTGCCTGTTCAAGGCACTGTACGCGGAGCTGAGGTCCGGTACTCTCCCGATTCCCGAATGGCGGAAACGGGGATAAGAAGAGCTTTAAAGAAAAAGGGCCGCGGGTTTTCCTCCCGCGGCCCCTTTTTTTGTCCGGACAGATATTATTCTACTTCCCGCATATCTTCCAGTGCTAACCGTTCTTCATCCTGAGCAACACCTTTGAGTTTGAATGTCGCGATCATCGCCTTTAATTGCTGGGCCTGGCCCGCGAGCTCTTCCGCGGCGGACGCGCTTTCTTCCGCGCTGGCGGTATTACCCTGGGTCACCTGGTCGATCTGGTCCAACCCTTCGGTAATTTGATCGATGGCCTGTGCCTGTTCTTTGCTGGCAGAGGCAATCTCCCCTAAGAACTCCGCTACTTTCGTCGAACCGGTAACAATTGCCTCGAGCTGACCGGCGGTCTTTTCGACGAGTTCATTTCCGGTATTGATGTTGGAAATTGAATCCTCCACCATCGCGGTAGTTTCCTTTACCGCTTCCGCGGCGCGTACCGCTAAGTTCCGGACCTCTTCGGCAACAACCGCGAATCCTTTGCCGTATTTTCCCGCCCGGGCCGCCTCTACATTGGCATTGAGGGCGAGGAGGTTGATTTGAAAGGCAATGTCGTCGATAACTTTTACCACTTTACTAATTTCGTCGGAACTCGCGTTAATCCGGCCCATGGCCTCGACAAGTTCTTTCATCTGGACGTTGCCGTTTTCGGCATCATCGGTGGCCTGTTTCGCCAGTCCGTTCGCTTCGGTGGCATTGTCCGCGTTCTGTTTGGACTGGCTGTTGACCTCGGTAATAGAGGAGGAAATCTGCTCCAAACTGCTCGCCTGTTCGGTCGCCCCCTGGGAAAGGTTCTGGCTTGCCTGTGAAACCTGGTCCGACCCGGAGGCCACCTGGTCGACCGCTTCGTTTACCTGGGCGAGCATCTCGTTCAGGGATTCCACCATCGATACGAGCGACTGCCCGAGACTGTCCCGCTCCGATGCCGGCTTCACCTCGAGCGTAAGGTCTTTTTCAGAGATGGTCTGCACGGCCTCCTCTTTGTACTGCAAAGCACCGAGCATAAACGTAAGCGATTCCGCGAGTTGACCCACCTCGTCTTTCTGCTCTACATCCAGTTGTATCCGCAGGTTTCCGTCGGCAATTTCCTGGGCAAAGAACACCCCTTTCGCGAGCGGCGCGGTAATGCCCCGGGTAAGGATAATTCCTAAAATAATTCCGGCGATAACACCGGCTATCATCCCGATTAACGCGATCATCTCCACCCGTGCCCCGTCACTGTCGGCAATGTGGACCGCCTCTTCGGCTATAACATCGTTAATATGAATAACCTCAGTTAATAATCCGATTGCGGTGTTTTGTTTCTCCTGTACTTCCCCAAAGGCGTATTCGTTCATTGAATCGTAGAGGGCGACAACCCGTTCCGATTCATTTTCGATTTGATCAAAAATGTCAAAAACTTCTTCCGCGTTCGGCTGCATGTCCGCGGAAAAAATAGCAAAGGCTTCGTTCTGATTACCCGCCTGTATGCTGGCCTTTATCCGGTTAACGCTTTCGTGAAATGGATCGTGATACGCACGCACTTCCTCTAACAGCCGGTTGATGGTTTCGTTACCCGTGGAATAGCCGGCAAGCCACTTCCCGAAGTTACACGCGGTGGGGTCCCCTCCGCCTTCGAACATCTCGCCTGTTACAATTAGTTTGAGAATATTTTCCATCAGGACATGATGGTCGGTAATAAACCCCAAGAGCCTTGCCCGGAGCGCGTCGGGATTGAGGATGTCCGTACCGTCAATCTCCTGCGCCATTTCGACGACCCGGTTGTTTACCTCCGCCCACGCGTTCCAGGCGGTAACGAACTCGGTCCAGACCTTTGCTTCCTCATCGGTCTGGGGAAGCGGCTCGTAAACGTCCCAGGCTTCCCGGTACCGTTCCCGTGCTCCCGTAATATTGTCGTACTGCTGCTGCTTTTCGTCCATACTGAGTCTGGGATTGAGCATGGTCCGGACGGCCGTGCGGATTTCATTTCCTTCAACGTTGATCCGTAAAAGACTCTCCACACTCGGCAGCCTGACATCTCCAATTTCATGGATATGTCCCTGCATCTGCCGCGCCCCGTTCCAGCCGAAAAATCCGACTACAAGAACAATAAGGGCGACGATGATAAAACCGCCGATTAATTTTACGCCAATCTTGATATTCTTCATTATTTCCCCCCGGAAAAATATAAAATCACTAATAACTGTAATATATGTATCAAAAAATTGCAATGATTTTTTTTATTTATTGTGAATTATTATTATTACCACTTTATTTAACCATATATATATGTTATATTTATATGCATGCGAACAACAATTATTTTAGATGACAGCCTGGTAGCGCAGGCGAAGGAAATGTCGGGCACTAAACGGATCAGCGATCTCGTCAGAAAAGGTCTTACAGCCCTCATCGCCGAAGAAGCGCGAAATCGGCTGGTATCCTTCGGAGGCACGGACCCGGAATCTTCAGTGCCGCCGCGAAGGTAGAATGATACTTATCGACACCTCCGTCTGGATCGACCATCTGCGTTCCGGTGAGCCGGAACTTTTCCGGCTCCTCAACGAGAACAAAGTACTTATACACCCCTGGATAATCGGTGAGCTTGCATTAGGATCAATCAAAAAGAGGAACGAGTTCATCAGCCTGCTCGTAAAACTGCCCGTCCTGTCAGCGGCAGGAACGGAGGATATTATGAATGGAATCGAGGAATACTCCCTCCATTCCCGGTGGATCGGATGGGTCGATGCCGGCATATTTATATCCTGCATACAATATCCCTGCAGGATCTGGACGAAAGACGGAAAGCTCAACGCCGTTGCCGCGAAGAGAGGGCTTTTGTTTGTGCCCGGATAAAGCTATACGAAGTATTTGACGTCACAGACAAAAAAGTGTTACCATGGAGTAACACCTGGAGGAATTTCATGCCTACAACAAAAAAACGGATAAATTTAACGGTTGAAAAAAAATTATTCAATGAATTAAACCGTTTAGCTGAAAAAACGCACCGGCCCATATCGACGGTGAGTAAAGAACTCATTCAAAAAGCTCTGGAATTAGAAGAAGATCTATATTTTTCCCGGATAGGGGACAGGCGCTTAGAAGAGGCCGCGGAACGGATTTCCCATGATTCCGCCTGGGACGATGTATAGACTCGAATACACTTCCACTGTTGTCGCAAAAGATATTCCCCGCCTCTCCG
>CAYTSI010000108.1:0-3514 GCA_964440465.1 uncultured Spirochaetales bacterium | reverse complement strand
AATCAGGTCCATCGCCGCCTGCAGCCGTTCGTCGTTTCGGGAATCGGCGCAGTAGAGGGTAAGCTCATTTCTCCTTAGCCAGTGCCAGTCGATGCGGCTGTCATCGGGAGGGTAATATCCATTCAGGACAAGCTGACCGTGACGCTTCAGCATCTCCGCGCCTTCTCGGACGGTTTTCATCATGCTGGCAGTGTCTAAGGCGATGTCTACGCCGCCGGGATATTTGCCGGCAATGTATTTCGCAAAGTCGAAATTCCTGTTGTCGTATACTTCATCGGCGCTGTACTTCTCCGCCAATTCGAGCCGCTCAGGCGAAAGACCGGACAGGAGCGTATACGCCCCTCTGTGCCGCAGCACCTGCGCCGCGTACTGCCCGACAAGGCCGTCGCCGATGACTACGGCGACATCCCCTTTCCGGACCGCGGGTTTCATCGCACCGTTGTAGCCGACCTGTGCCAGGAGCAGCCCGGCGGCGGCCTTCGCCGAAACGGTATCCGGCGCCTTGATTATGTCTTTTCCCACTGCCGCGACATGGTACTCGCAGTGGGCGCCCCACCAGGAGCCGTTCCAACCCTCGGGAGCTTTGCAGGCCCGGGAAAATACCCTGTCCCCGGGCTGGTACTCCCGGACCTCCGCCCCCGTTTCAGCCACCATCCCGGCGGCCTGATAGCCCGGTACATGTGGAAACTCGAATGGGGGCTCGCCCGGGACCTTAAGCTTCCCCTTAAGCATCCACCGTTCCGTGCCGGGGCTGATTCCCGAGTATTCGATTTTAACGAGGATATCCTTCGGGCCGATTTCAGGTACGGCCGTATCGGTACATGCCGCTTTCCCCGGTTCCGGAAATACTATCGCTTTCATTCATACCTCCCGTATTTATGAAACGAGTTGATCATAGTAATGAAATTTTCATGGGGGATATAGTTCACGACGCTGTGGCTGGTGGCTGCCTCCCAGCGTCCCCCCTTCATCATGACCTCGCAGTGCTCTTTTACATCTTTCTCGACGTCTTCGGGCTTGCTGCGGACGAGGGGATATTCGATGTCGATGTTGCCTGAAAAGGTGACCCGGTCTCCGTACCGCTTTTTATAGTCCCGGTAATCGATGCCGTAGGGATCCATGGGGTTGATGCAGTTAAAGCCCATATCGATAAGCATATCCATCGCCTGATCGAGTTTTCCGTCGGAGTGGAACTTTAAAGGAATTCCCGCGTCTAAGGCCGGCTGCATGGCCCGCTGCATCGGTTTCCGCCAAATGTTTTCGAAAATGTCCGGGGGTACCATCAGTCCCGAATTAAAGGCGAAGTCGTCGGCAAGGAAGAGGATGTCGATTCCCATATCCACGGCCCGCCTGTTCAGCTCCGCGTAATAATCGGCGGAACGCTCCATTAACTCGATAATAAGATCGGCGTCCTCCATGACCATAATCATGCAGTCCTGCATGCCGATGACAAACTCATACAGCGTCTGAAACAGACAGCCCCCGGCGAGGATAACGCCGATACCGGTGCCCTTCACCGCGTCGATATACTCCTGTACGAATCCGAGGGTCTTGTTCATCTCCGCTTCCCCGGGCCAAACGACACGATTCAGGTCATCCCGTGAAGAAAACGATCTGTCGAAAAAATCGGCAATACTGCCGTCGGGCTTCCTCTGTTTGATCGGCGTCCAGAGCGCTTCAACTAATATACAGTCCTGTCCGATAATATTGCAGATTTCAATATAATCCTTCGGATACATCGGCCGGATCTCGGCCGCGTCCGCGGCATCCGCGCCTTTCGCCACATCCCCGCCGACGCTTAACGTGTTCCCCGCTTCCTTCCGAAGCATTTTTGTTACGTGCTGGTCTTCTATCAGTATCTCGAAATTCGGCACCCGGTCGGTTTTCTCCCCTTTGTAGGCCGCGATTAACCGCTTTTTGTCCGGTTTTCCTTCATACGGTTCGAACTCCGTCGTGCTTACCGTTAATGCCATGCTACCCTCCTTCCAGCCTGCTATCGGCTTGCTCAGTCAGTATAACAATGATATATTGATGTTACAATACTATATTTATTGATATATTTTGTTACACACATCACTTTGGGAGGAACAGTATGAAAAACTTGACAATAGGATTCGTTTCGGGCTTTATGGACGGATTTTCGAAAATCGGCCTGGAGGCCTTTGAAGAAAACCGGAAAGGCCTTGAACAGAAGGGCAAGGACGTAGGATTCGACATTGTCCACTACAAAGATCCGGTGATGTCCCTGGAAAAGGCCCGAAAAGTCAGAGAGGACATGGAAGAGAAAGAAGTGGATTTCCTCCTGATCTTCCACCCCGCCTACATCATCGGCGACTTCATTTACGAACTCATGAAGCTCGGTACACCCGTCGGCCTGTGGGCGATCGAAGAACCGAAAGAAGAAGGACCGATGCCCTTAGCTTCCTTCGTCAATCTCTGTCAGAACGCGGGAATCGCTAAGGCGATGTTTAAGGAAAAGCCTCTCGATTTCAAATGGTTCTTCGGTCCCGCAGACGGACCCCTCTTCGCCCGGCCCTTTGAAATAACGGTAAGGGCCCTGCGCACCATCAAAAACCTGAAAAACTCCCGGATCGCCCAAATCGGGAAACTCGCCGACGGTCATATCAACCACAGCGTGGATAACCGCGATATCTACGCGAAGCTTGGAGTAGACGTAAGCCGGGACTATGAAATCGAAGACATTATTAAAATGGCCGAGAAAATTCCCGCCGCCGAAGTAAAAGCCGAACTCGATACATTAAATGAAACCTGCCGGCAGAACAGAATAGGAGCGGACAAAGTGGAGCTTGCCGTCCGGCAGTACCTGGCGGTAAAAAACCTTGCCGCCGAAGAGGAATACGCCGGCATCGCCTACTCCTGCTGGCCGAAGCTGATGCCGCTGTTGGGAATGAGCGGCTGCCTGGTCAATGCCATGCTCAACAATACCGGGATCCCCGGCGGCTGCGAGGCCGACGTCTTAGGCACCCTCTCCATGCTGGTCCTGCACCTGCTGACCGAAGAACCGACGGTGCTGATGGACCTGCCGAAATTCGACACAGAAGACAATACGCTGATGCTCTGGCACTGTGGCACCTCCCCCTTTGCCATGGCGAACAAGGACGGGGTGCTCTTAGAGAGGCACTACTTCGCCGATTACTCCGACGATCCGGGTATGAAAGACTGCGGCCCGACAACCGATGTCATCTTCCGGAAGAGCGACCTTACGGTGTTCCGCGTCTGCAGGGAGGCGGACCATTTCTATTACTTCACCGGACACAGCATGGACAGCGGAAAGAAGTCCTTCCGGGGAAGCCGGGGCTGGGTGGGGGACCTCAAGTTCTACAAGGAGCCGGTACAGGTCCTCGACCTGATGAACACCTTAATCGTGCAGTCATGGGCCCACCACTATCCCATGGTAATGCGGGACGTGGGTTCGTACCTCGAGGAGATCGCCTTCTGGCTGAAGCTGAAGCGGGTGGTGAAAGACCCGTACAGGGAGTATCTGTCGGTATAA
>CAYTSI010000107.1:0-10742 GCA_964440465.1 uncultured Spirochaetales bacterium | reverse complement strand
GGCTATACGTAGGTTTCGCCGTCTTCTTCCCGAAACAGACGCAGCCGCCCCTCTTCGACCTGGGTCTGCAGATAGCGCAGAAAGTCTTTGGTGGCCTTTTCCACTTCACTTCGTTTTACTCCGCCGAGGAAGGACATTTCGTTTTCGATAAGCTCCCGGCGGCGTTCTGAAACGTTCGAAAGGATTTTCCCGCTGAACTGTTCCGGTTTCCCCTTTAACAGAAAGGCGAGCTCGCTGTCGTCGTAATCCCGCAGGACTTCCTGCAGGTCCTTGTCGTGAAGGGACGCGATCGTTTCAATACCGAACAGTTTTTCCCGGATTTCTTCGGTCAGCCCGGGGTCCGATGTTTCGAGGCTCTGCAGGATTTCCTCTTCCGCGGCGGCATTTACATGTTTCAGAATGTCCGCTAAGACGCTCTTTCCGTCAATTTCCTCGGTTATTACTTTTCCCTGTTTCAGGATTTTTTGCTTAATTACTTCCTCCATCCGCAGGAGGACCTCAGAATCGATCTTCTCCATTCCGGCGATGTGTTTTACCACCGCCCGCTGGACGTCCGGCGTAAGGGACTCGAGGATTTTCGACGACCGCCGCGGTTCGAGATACTGCAGGACAATCCCGAGTACACTCGGCGGCTCTTTTTTTAATATCATGACAATCTGCTGAAACTCGTAATCGTTTAAGAAGGCAAAAGGTTTGCTGCCGCCGTAGGGCACCGCTTTTTTAAAAAGCTTGTCCCCTTTCTCCTCCCCGAAGGCGTTCACGAGCATGTCTTTCGCGACATCAGGGCCCCCGAAGAATGTTTCGCCTTTTTCCCGGATCAGGCCGAATTCTTTCAGGATGGAATTGGCCTCTTCGGCATCTATTCTCCCTGTTTCGGCAATTTTTCTCGAAACCGCCTCGAGCTCTTCGGGAGCTAAATGCCGCATGACCCGGGCGGCATCGTTTTTATCAAGGAGCATGAGAAATTTCGACGCCCGGTCCACACCCGATTTAATGCTCCCCGGGGGCACCGCGGGTTTTTGTTTTCCCTCGCGTACTTTCTCCGGCTTTTCGGCGGCGGCCGGCATTTCTCCGGTCTTCATGAACCCGCTCGATTCCTTTTGATACGCGGATATTCCCTTCCGGTAATTGTTCATAGAGATAATGATAGCAGGGCTTGTTCCGCCGGTCAATGCCGCGGCGGGTCCGGGCGCGTGCTTACAGCGAAAGGCGCGAGAGGCGGAGGTACTCCTGCTTCACGCCGAGGCCCTCGCGCAGCATCTCCTGTTTCAGATCGGCCAGTTCCGGTACATCTAAGCGCCGCAGCTCATCCATTTGAGGTCCCGAAAGGGGGTATCCGTAGCAGAGGTTCTCCCGGTACGTTTCCGTGTCCATCAAGAGCGGCCGGGGCCCTCGGCCGCGGACGACGCGGCCGCATTCCTGAAAAATCCGAAGCCCTTCCGGGTCGATATCGCCGAAAAAATAGAGGGGGACTTCGGTCCTGCCGATAAGCTCGAGCAGTTTCGAAGCGGCGGCGTGCAGCTTGTCGGCGGCGACAAAACCGTTCATGCCCTTTGTATACTGTTTTACCAGCGGGTAGAAGGATTCCCTGTGTTGTACGCAAATGACCGGGAGCCCGCGGGAAAAACGGAGATACTCGGCCCGGTCCAGTATATATTCCGGAAGCCGGGCCGGTTCACCTACGTACCCGTAAAAAACCCCGCCGCGCAAATGGAGCTCTCCCCGAAGCGAAAAGACCGCGCTCTTCGGCATACCCGCGATCCCGAGCCTTCGCGAGAGGAGCGTACCGGTATGTTCATAGCAGAGACGGTCGGCAATTTTCAAAAGGGAAATGAACCGCCCCGCGCCGCCGGAAAAACCCGCGCTCAGCTCCTCTACACGCAGGCCCCGTGTTTCGGCAGGCTTCAGGTCGATAATGCCGATGAGGTCCTTCATCTCTTCCTCGGAATCGACCGGAAGCGGCCGCGGCGGCTCCCGCAGACACTCGAGAAAATAATCCCGCAGGGCCTTTCCGCGGAAAGAGCCGGGCGCCCAGTTTTCAAGCATTTTTTCGCAGGCCGCGTAGATGTACCAGGGGTTTTCCTCACCTAAGACGCGGTACACGCTCCGGAGGTTTTCAATACGGAGTTTTTTTACAATCTCTCCGGTCCCGCCCCGCTTCCAAATAACCTTTACAATCCCTTCACCTTCGAGCTGCCGTACCCCCCGCAAAAATTCCGCCCTTTCCGGGCCGTCGGGACCAATTCCGGGAAACACCTCTTCCCAGCCGTCCCGTTCGAGCTTTCTTTTTTCGGGATTACAAAAGAAACAAGGACAATTTACCGCGAACACCCGGAGTATTTTTTTCGCGCAGGGACTGAAATCCGCCGCGGCTGCTCCGTTACTACTGCCGGACATTCCTCTCTTTTGCCTCCTGTATCCGGTATGCTTACAATCAGGTTATCCCCTGCCGCCGTAGTTCCGCTCAATCCATTCCTTGTAGGCGCCGGTGCGGACACCTTCCGCCCATTTCCGGTTCTCGAGATACCAGCGGACGGTCTGCTCCAGTCCCTCGTCGAAGGTGTAGCGCCGGGTCCAGGCAAGCTCGTTTTTCAGTTTATCGCAGTTGATAGCGTAACGCCGGTCATGACCCGGCCGGTCGGGGACGAAGGTAATGAGTTTTTTGTAATAATCCTTCTCTTTTCCCGTCAGACCGGCGGCCTTCTCGCAGAGGACATGGACTAAGGTAAGGTTTTCCCATTCGTTTTCGCCGCCGATGTTGTAGCATTCCCCCCGGCAGCCTGATTCCACGATCCGCCATACGGCGCTGTTATGGTCCTCCACGTGGAGCCAGTCGCGGATATTTTTCCCGTCGCCGTACACCGGCAATGGCTTCCCGTCGAGCATGTTGAAAATCATCAGGGGAATGAGCTTTTCGGGAAACTGATAGGGGCCGTAATTGTTCGAGCAGTTCGACATGGTTATCGGCAGTCCGTAGGTATGGTAATAGGACATGACGAGATGGTCCGAAGACGCCTTCGACGCCGAATAGGGGCTCCGGGGACCGTAGGGAGTTGTCTCGGAGAAATACCCTTCCGCCCCTAAGGACCCGTAGACCTCGTCGGTACTGACGTGATGGAACAGGCAGGTTTCCGCTCCGCCGCCGTCCCGCTGCCAGTGCTTCCTGGCAGCTTCCAGCAGCGTAAACGTCCCGTTAATATTCGTCCGGATAAACTCCGCCGGGCCGTGGATCGACCGGTCCACGTGGCTTTCCGCGGCAAAATGGATGACCGTGTCGATGTTGTATTCGGTAAAAAGGGAATCCGCTAAGGCTGTATCGCAAATGTCCCCCCGGACAAACACATAACGGCCGTTCTCAGGTCCCGCGCCTTCCGTCCCGAACCGGGTTTCGATGTCCGCGAGGTTTACGGGGTTGCCCGCGTAGGTAAGCTTGTCGAGATTGACGACCCGCCCCGGAAACCGGGGAGCGCCGCCGTCTTGTTCCGTGCCGCCGAATATATAACGGATAAAATTGCTGCCGATAAAACCGCAGCCGCCTGTAACAAGGATGTTCTTCATATGCTACGGAGCATACACGTCATTCCGGATATTTTCAAGGAAACTATCGATAATCTATCGTTCCTCCGGCAGTACCTCGTATTTCCGCACAAAGGCGGAGTAGTCTTTCCGCAGCACCAAATTGGTAACGTCCATGTACGGGGCTATTGCTTCGATTTTTTCAGTGGGTACGGCGGTGACGATCTGCATGTTCAGTTTCTTGAAAAAGGCTATCATCTTGCCGATCCGCTCGTCGTCCATTTTATTGAATGCCTCGTCGAAGAGGACAAGGCGGACTGCTCCGGCTTCATCTTTATAAAAGCGGAAAAAACTGGCCGCTATGGCCACGTAATAGGGGGTCTGGGTTTCCCCTCCCGATTTCTCCCGTAAGACCTTCGTTAGGGAGGATTCCAAGGGTTTTCCCGCGTCGTCTAAGGTTTCGGTATGTTTTATGCGAATATCGTACTGAAAATACTCCCGGTAGTCGCAGATCTGCCGGACCTCCTCCGAATCGAGTTCGTTCTCGAGAATGCTCTGAAAGAGTTTTTCAATACTCTCCTTCTCCTCCTCCGAAGCAAGGTTGTCGAAAAGGGTCCCTTCCCACTGTTTGATTTCCGAAGCGTTCCGGATAACGTCGAGGACCTGCTTTTTCTCCTGCCGCTCCTCTAAGCTGAAACGGTACTGGTCTTGACCGAAGCGGATGGTGGAAAGGGTGTAGTTGATTTCCCGGAAGCTTTCCCTCGCGTCGCTGATGTATTCGTTTAACCGGCTTACAAAGTGCTCCCGGAACTGTTTTTCCGCCTCTTCCCGGGCGCGGCGTATTTTTTCCTTATACTCCGGCAGCTCCGTTTCCCGGTACCGCTTCAGGGTAACGAAAAACTCGTCGGAATCGTAGGCGGTGGAGAGATATACGGAAAAGGAATAATTAAAGTTGTTTTTCAGCTCCTGCAGCCTGTGTACGCTTTTCTCCCGCTTTGTGCGTATCCCCTTTACCGAAGAACCGTAACGCTGCTGCAGCCCCTCATAATCGACGGTTTTTCCCTCTCCCTTCATCCGGCCGCTGTAGTATTCCTCGAACTCCCCGGCAAAGTCCTCGTGCTCGCCGCGGAAACCGTCTAAAACCGACCGGTACCGTTCTTCCTCCGCGAGCGCGCGCTCCCGCCGGACCGCCAGCTCGGTTTTCCGGTTCTGCAGCCCCCCGAAGAGGCGGTTCGTTTCCGTCAGTTCCGCGTCCACCTGCTTCAGGCTTTCGGTAATGCCCCCGATCTGCAGTTTTATCTCGTTAAAGGAGCCGGTATCGATGTTGTGCATCCTGTTTTCAAGCTCGGCAATCTCCCGTTCTATTCTTTCGGCGGCTTCCCCGGCGCCGGAGAGGGTGAGGCATTCGTGGAGGCTTCCGTAGGCCCGAGCGAGAAGATCGCTCCGTTCGTCAAGTCCGCGGATTTCCGACACCAGGGCCTCGATTTCGGCGGCGGTTTCCCGCACCAGCTTTTCCAGCTCGGCAAGGCGTTTTTCCTTCGCCCCCTTGCCGATATACCACCGGGCATACACCTCCTCTTTCATCCGGGACGCCGTCCGGGAGGCGTAGCGCATGCACTCCTTCGTTACCGCCTTGTCGAAGTCCTTTAAATTTCGAAGCTCCGCCCGGACGACGTCGCCTAAAAGGTAGGCGGCATACCGCCGCGCCTGAGGCGAGGCCGCCTCCACCACTTCGGCAAGGGTACCGTGGGCGATATCGCTTTCCCGCATCCGGGCCAGATGGGGGACCCCCACCCCGGCAATTTCCTTCGGCAGCCGGTTATACAGCCGCAGGGCCTCCTGAAACTCGTCCTCCGGCACCAGAATGTTGAACCGCTGGGTATTCAGCCACCCCTCTACGGCGTTCTGCCAGTTATCGTCGGTAACTTCGAGCTGGTCCGCGAAAATGACCGCCGATATACCCGCCCGCTCGAAGGCGGCTTTTAATTTCAGCGTACTTTCGGGATACCGGAGAATGCCTTGTTTCAAGTCCCGCTCCTCCGATTTCAGTTCGTTGAGGAGCTTCTTTTTTTCATCCAGTACAATTTTCAAAGAAGCGCGCCCCTCCGCGGCTTCTTCCCGCTCCCTGTCGACCAGCTCCGTTTCCTCCCGAATGTCCTCCCCGATCTCCCGGCCTAACAGGGCGGCGCACTGACGTGTCAGCAAAGCGAAACGCTCCGCCCGCTTCCGTTCCCGCTCCACGTCGTTTTGCCGCTGCTCAACTTCCCGGCGGGCCCGTTCGAAAAGGCGGTACTGCTCGTTTGTGGCCAGCGCGAACTGCAGTTCCTGGCGCATCTGTTCCAGGTTCTGCTTTCTGCCGACGCCGTTTTCAACCGCCTCCCCGGCGGCGGCAATTTTTCTTTCGCATTCGGTAATATCGGCTAAAAGCCGGGCCGCTTCCCCCGCGCTCTTCTCCACGTCGAGGCGGAGGATGAAATATTCCTGAAACAGCGCCTGCCGGGCAAGGGACTCGCATTCCCCGTACAGCCCGTCGATTTCCTCGAGGGCGGCTATTTTTTCCTCCATCTCCCGGGCTTCCCGCTCCGCCTCCTTGTAATTGGCCAGGTTCTCCCGCATCGCGGAAATGTCCACCTGCCGCTCTTCCAAAATATAGGTGCAGACAAAAGCGCCGATGGAGGTAAAGGGGGTAAAATTGACCGACCGGACCAATGCTTCTAAATAGGGATTGAAGTGGACGTTTCTTCTGTGGACCTTCAGCAGGTGGGTAAGGCGGGAATTGTATTCCCGTTTCGTGGAACACACGGTGCCCCCGGACTCTTTCAGCAGGTCCCGGAAGGTCCCGGCGGGGAGAAATTCCCCATTGTAGTAGAGCTTGATATCGTTGATCGTACCGTCTTCCAAAATATAGGGATACTCCCGGGTCTCGGTATCGGCGAAGGCCTCCACCATCACCCCGGCACAGAACCGTTTTTCCCCGTCCTGGAATTCGAGAATGACATGGGTAATGCAGCTTTCCCGAAGATACGCCATGGTATCGGAACCGATTTTACATCTGCAGTAGCCGCTTAAGTTTCTGCTTGTCTTGCTGTCCGCGGCGGCCGCATTGAACCGTACTTTTCCGATATTCACCACCAAAGCGTACTGCAGGGCGTCGATGACGGTTGATTTCCCGGAGCCGTTGTCCCCTGCCAGCAGGGTAGCGGGGCCGAATTCGATAATATCGTCTAAAAAGAAATGCCAGTTTACCAGCCGCGCCCGGCTAAGGATGAGCATTACTCCTCCTCCCCGGCGGTTTTTTTAAACAGCTCGATCCGCTCGTGCATTTCATCCAGGGTAACCCCGTCCAGGGCGAAGGGGATGGAGGGATAGAGGACGATCTGGGTTTCCGGGTCTCCCTCGGCGCCGAGGACCCGGACAAGCCGCAGGGCCTGAAAACGCCGCAGAAGCGAAACCAGGGAGGTTTTCGTCAAGGGGCGTTCGGTCATGGCCCGGTACCGCTCCACAAAATCCTGCTGCAGCACCGTACGCTCCCCGTGGAGGGTCATTTCCCGGGACTTTTCCTCGTACATCAGCCTGAAAATTAACAGCGAGAGGGTCTCCTCCAAATTCAGGTTGACCCGCGCCGCCGGAGGTCCCTCCAGGGCCACCACGCCGGCGGTTTCGTCCTTTTTTACCCCCCATCCCGCCATGGAAAAATACTCTTCCACGAAAGGGAAATTCTGCACCGCGAAGCGGTAGAGTTTTTCGTGCCGGTCGAAAGAGCGGAGAAGGAAGGATTCGGTAAGAAGGGCGGTTACGCACCTCCGGAATGTTTCCCGTTCCCCTTCGGTCATCCGCCGAAGCTTATCATTCATACCGGGCCTCCCTGTACACCGAATGCCGCCGGAAGCGGAACCGTCCCGCCGCGGCCGTCCCTTCCTCCCAGCGTACCCGGAAGGGAAAGGCGTCGCTCCGGTTATCGCTGTAGGCGGCGGCATACACCAGGCGGATGTAGCTTTTCATATCGGTAACCAGTTCCTCCGCCGGGACCGAGGTCCCGTCGGAGGGAACGAATCCGGACAGATACTTCGCGATCTTTTCCGGGCCGAGCTGTTTCGCGATCCGCATTTTCAATTCCGTTTCCGCGTATTCCAGATCGAAACCGTTGTTTTCAATCTTTTTAAGCCCTTCGATTGCTTCGGAAGCGGGGCGGCGGTTATAGAGGGAAGCGGCGGAGAGAAACCCGGCCGCGTACAGCCCCAGTCCCATATCGGCGTACCCCGGGGCCCCGGGAATCTCCTTCCCCCACACGGCGCAGAGGTCCGCCACTTTCCCCTGCATGGAGGCCCCGGTATAGAGTTTTGCCTTAATCCGCTCGGTTGAAATCCGGGAGTAGCGCCGGTTTTTGTCGTCAATTTCCTCTAAAATCGGGTCGATGCTCCGGAGGTCGTCCCGGATATCGGTAAGCATCATGATAAGCAGACGGCGGGTTTCCGCCACCGGCAGCCGTTTGACCACCGACAGTTTTTCCGCCGTTTTTACCAGCCAGGGTTCATCCGCGAGGAGTTCCCGAATGGAAGCGGTAATGGCCGGACGGTACTTCGACAGGTTTTCCGACGTTTTCAGCCGGGTGTACGCCTTGTCGACAATTTCGTTCATGTAGATGTCGTAGTGAATGTGGAGTATTTCTTTTACTTCCGCGTCTTCGTCGTACATCCGCTGGATGTGGACCTTGATGTTCTGCTCTAAAACTTTCAGCGATTCGATAAGCAGGCGGGTGTGATCGTGGGCGTTCATGACCGACAGGTGGCCGTTTTCCCGCACCGCGTCGCCGCGGAGGGAGGAATAGACGGCAATAACGTGGCTCTCGTATTCCACCTGCAGCCCTTCGGATATCCGGTACAGGGCCTCGAAAAACGGCTTCGCGCTGGAGGAAATATTGATGATCCGGGTAAAATCGGCAAGCTCCTCTTCGTTCATCCATCCGAAATAGAGGAGCCTCCGCAGGAACCGGGCGGCAAGTTCCCGGGGGGACACGGCGTCCTCCGGCTCCCCGCTTTCATCTCCCGCCGCGGCGTCCTCGAAATTCGGAAGGTTCTCGAAATAATTTTCAAAGGCGGCAATTACCTGGGCCCGCTCGATCCCGGTGTGGAATTCCATAAACAACCGGTAAAACAGGAGCAGCAGCTCCGCGTAGTGGACCCGGTGCACCGACGCGAGGGGCTGAAAAAAATTGTCCGGCAATTCCTGGAAAACGGCGTACTGTTTCACGTCTATATCTGTTTCAGCACCGCGTTGCCGGGCCCCGCCGCCGCTTTCCCGGCTCGAGCCTTTAGCAGCCACAGCTCGAAATGAGACTGTATGTATTCGCTGATTTCCTGTAAATTTTCTTCACGCGTTTCCATATTTTTCGTCCTCGACATGTAAGGCATGTTTCCCCCTATCTATATATACGGGGAAAACTCAATTCCTGCTTCAAAATATTGGCGAAATACGGAAAAAAAAACAAGGGTATCAGCCTGCTTCGGACAAATCGATAATTTCCTGCTCCACCCCGGACCCGGTCCGCCTTATTTCCGCGAGCAGCCCGGCAAAGCGGGGATCTCGTATTTCCCCGGCCTTCGATACCGCCGCGCCGCCGAGCCGGTATCCGTAGGGGACGTAGCGGTTGTAGATGTCCGCCGACATCAGAAAAGGCGTAAGCCGGCTCCCCGCCGCCGCCTCGACATCGAAAAAGATGGAAACCCCCTCGGGGTCCAGGTCGCCGAAGTGGTACAGGTCCAGGTCCGATGCCGCCGCGGCGGCGAGTAATTGCTTCACCGCCCGGTTAGGATATCCCCCGGTATAGATAAAGCCGGAAAAACGGCTTTTCAGGGCTGCAGCGGCGGCGAAAAATGTTTCCTTGTTCTCTACCGCGAGCACCGCCCCGGTATCTCCGGCCGCCTCGATCCGGCCGATCTGTTCGACGGTGTCTGCCGGCAGGGAAAGGTGGGTATAATTCATATTCCACATCCCCGCCCGCGAGGTGAACACGAGGCGGCCGCGTAGGCAAAAGCCCGCCTCCGGGTATCTCCTCGACAGGCCGAGCAGGTCGGAAAGCCCCGTCCCGAGGACGTTCCGCCCGATTTTGTCCGCCCCGGGCAGAAGCGACTCAATCCTTTTGCTGTCGCTGAAAAGGGAAACACTCAAGGCACGGATTGTCTTTCCCTTCACCGCGGAGGGAGAAAGGTCGAAGAGGCGCAGCATGTCCCGGAGCTCCTCCGGCCGGGAAACCGGCACGTCGTGGTACACCCCGAGCTTCGCCGTCAGGGCGTCCCGGACCGCGGCGCATGCCTCAGTTTCCCCGCGCCGCCCCCGGAGGACCTCGAGCATTTCCTCCCGGACTGCTTTCGGGTCCCGCGCGTCAGCGATGGTATAGAGTTTTTCCGGGTCCTCGAGATAGAGTGCCTCCGCTTCGTCCCCCTCGCGGAAGCGCTTCCACTTTACCGACACGACCCCCGCGGCCGAAAGGGCCTCGACACCCCGAAGGAACTCCTCCTTCGCGGTTACGTCCCCGGTTATCTCCGGAAACACATCCTCCCAGCCCCCTTTCCGGAGCTTCCGTCCCCCGCGGAACTGCGCCGACGCCGGGTAGGCCTCGGCAAAGAGAGCCGCGACGCGGCGGGCGTATGAATTGAGGGGCACCGGGGTCACGCCGTCTCCTCCGGCAGTTCCCTAAAAACGGCGTCCTGTTTCACTGTTATGTAAGCTTCATGACGGCGATAATGAGCCCCGCCGCCGCCGCGCTGAAGGAAAAGGAAGAGTAGATAAACCGCCGCAGCGAGGTTTCGATAGAAATAAGCCGCTTTTCAACCGATTCAAAGCGTTTATCGACCTGTTCAAAGCGCTTGTCCATAAAATGGAGCATCTCTTCGAAGCGTTTGTCCATGTAGTGAAACATTTCTTCGAAACGTTTGTCGACCTGCTCGAAGCGCTTGTCCACCTGTTCGAACCGTTTTTCCATGAGCGCCATGTTCTGCTGCAGCAGCTCCCGCTGCCCTTTCAGTTCAGTTTCTAAGCGGACCTGGCTTTCCCGAAGCTCAACGTCCCGCTGCAGCAGCCACTCCGGCAGGTGCTCTCGTACATATTCTCCGACTGCCTGTAAATCCTCTTCACGCAATTCCATATTTTTTGACCCCGACATGTAAGGCATGTTTCCCCCTCTGTATATGTATACGGGGAAAACTCCATTCCTGCTTCAAATAATA
>CAYTSI010000106.1:0-10888 GCA_964440465.1 uncultured Spirochaetales bacterium | reverse complement strand
ATAACTTGTTTATACCATAAAATAGCGTTTGCAGGATACCCGTCTATGCATTATAATAAAGATCAGCAAAACTAACGAATTATAGGAGGAGGAGTACGTATATGGCACACACCTATCCAAAACTGCACAATGCCGGCTGGCCCGGAATTGTAGGAAAAGGAGAAGGGTCCGAACCGATACTCGATTTGGACACAATGATAGAGCTTACAGCGTCCGCGGAAGTAAACGGTGTTACGTATGACGGCTTGGACATCTTTTTAAGTCTTCCCCATGTTGACATCGATTCCACCGATGACGATTTGAAAAAACTGACCGAAAAGCTCGAGAGAAAGGACCTGAAAATCGGTTCCATGGTTGCCCCTGTCTGGCCGCCCGACGGCGGTCCGGCATTCGGCAGTGAGGAGGACCGGAAAAAATTCTTGGAAAGCGTACGGAAGGCCTGCGTTATCGGCGGGAAGCTGAAAGAATTAGGCATCCGGCACTACGGCTGTATCCGCGTCGACACCGCCGGCAGTACGGAGGAGTGGTTCAAGGACCCGAAGGAGTATCAGAAGCGGAACATCGAAACTTTCACGGAAGCTTGTAAAATCGCCGAGGACAACGGCGAAAAACTCGCGGCGGAAGGTGAAATCTGCTGGGGCGGCATGCACGGCTGGAAACCGATGCTGGAAATTCTCGAAGCCGTCGGCAAACCGGATACCCTCGGGTTTCAGGCCGATATGGCCCATACGCTTTTATACATGCTCGGCTACAATGCTCCCGACGATGCCTTGGTGAGCAAGGACTTCAACTGGGAGAAGGAAGAGTTCGACGCGGGCTACAAGAAGCTGACCGACAAGCTGCGCCCCTGGACACTTGATTTTCACGTAGCGCAGAACGACGCAACGGTGTTCGGTTCCGGTTCCCACGACAAAACCGGCCGGCACTGCCAGGTAAACGATACGAAGGGGAAGCTCGATATTCCCTATCATGCCGGATTCTGGATGCGGGACGAGAAGGGAGACCTAACAAAGAAGTTTACCCACATCTGCTGGGACGGCTGCATGTTCCCGAACAGTGTCATGAAATCGGCCGACACCTGGAACGCCATCCTTGGAGAGATGATTAAAGTCCGGGAGGCCCACGGCTGGGACTAAACGGCTAAGCACGTCGGCATACATCAGACCCCGGGGGATTAATTTCTTCCGGGGTTTTTTATGAAATAATGTTTTTCAATTTCGACAGAGCATAGAGCGGGACATTGATGCTGTTACTATCTTTTTTCAGGTTTTGCAGGCTGCTTCGTAGTAAGAGCGAAGGTTTATATTTGTCATTGTAGGAATTAAGGCTCCTGCTTCGTACATTTGTGCCGGCCTTAATTTCAATCGGATATATTTCCGGATAATGTTCAAGGAGGAAATCAATTTCCGCTTTTCCTTGATAATTTGTCCAGTAAAATAGATCGGTAGTTATGTTGCTCTTCAGTTCCTGGGCGGCGTAATTTTCCGCCAAAGCGCCGTTGAATTCTACAAACAGTTTGTTCTTTTCAAGTAATATTTTAGGAGGCAGATTACTGGCCGCCCCGAGAAGCCCCGTATCGTGATAATATACTTTGAAGCTTTTTTCTGTATAGTGTTTAAGGGGAAATTGCGGAGTGTTTACGTTGTAGCAAAAATATATCAGGCCGGCGGCCTCAAGCCATTTTAGAGAATATTCATAATCTCTCCCCCGCGCGCCGTTTTTCAGTTTGGAAAAGACAAATTTTTTATTCTCCTGTCCAAGGTATTTCGGGATGCTTTCCCAAACGAGATGAAGGCGGGGAATGTCCACCGCTTTCGCGTGCTTTGCGAAATCGTAAGTATATGTTGTAAGTATTTCTAACTGCAGTTCCCGGACCTCTTCCAGATTTTCTCTTTTCAGATAGGTAGCGATTGGCTCCGGCATGCCGCCGATAATGTAATACAGCTTTAAAAGTTCAATTAGTCGTTGATGGATCGGGCCGGCTATTGTAAAATTGGCATTCAGTGAATTAATTACAGTAACGTATTTATCGTGCCCTAAGGCGTGTAAAAATTCTAGAAATGTAAAAGGATATAATTCCAGCAGATTTACTTGCCCGACTGGAAACGTTGAATCGGACAGTAGAATTATCCCTAGAAGAGAACCGGCTGCAATAACATGATATTCCGGACAAACCTCGTTAAAATATTTTAATGAATTCAAAGCCTTGCTTGATGCTTGGATTTCATCCATAACGATGAGTGTGTTGTCAGGATTAACTTCTATGTTTTTATAAATCTCGAGAGAGTTGATAACGGACCTGGGATCTAACGAGTCCTCAAAAAACGCCGCGAGCGATTTTTCCTTTTCAAAGTTGAGATATAGTATCTGATGATACTCATTTTTGCCGAAATCGTTTATGAGGTATGTTTTTCCAACCTGCCGCGCGCCCTGAATTAAAAGCGGTTTTCGCCCGGCAGCTTTTTTCCACTCTAATAATTTCTGATAGGCATACCGTTCCATATCTATATGAGAGCATAGTAATAACGTTGTGTCAATTGTTATGTTCGAAATATTGCCATATTTGGCAGATATAGGTACCTAAAATTGCCATATTTGGCAGAAATAGGTACCTGCTACCTCAAAACTGCCGGATCAACATCAATTTTTTCAGTCGACAGCCACAGCCGCCCGAAGGGCCCGAGTGCGAGGTCGAGGCCGCCGCCGGCGTCGACGGCGACGGACTTCCCGCTGAAATTGTCGAACAGTTCCGCCCTTCCGGCCGATGCCGCTCCTTCGAGGGGCGTTCCCTCCAGCGGAATACGCGCCTTTACGGGGTTTGCCGAGACGTTGACCACCGTCAGAGTGTGATGGTCTTTCCAGCCGTTATAGACGGCTGCTGCCGGCGGTTCCGCCCCGGATTCCGCCGCGGGGCTGACGGTTTCGAGCACCCGGGCTTCGTCCCCGCGGTAATGAAGCGCCCTGTCCGCGTCGACTAAGGCGATTAAATTGTTAATGCCCCGGGCGGCCCGCGCCTCGAAAGACGAACCATTGCCGAGAAGCGGCCGGACGCCGCTGAGTTCCGATTTCGTGCGCTTGATGTCCCGGAGCTCTCCGGTCCGCTCGAATTTCTGTATGTCGTTTTTCAGGCCCAAAAGATCGTTAAAATATATCGTTTTCACATTCCTGCCCATCATGGCAAAGGCGAGGGTGTGAAAGGCCAGATACCGCGCGGCTTCGGTCCCGATATCCCCCAGGGACGGGAGACTGTTCCGCGTAGAGCAGCAGAGCTCGTAGGGCTCCCGGCCTTCGACAATTTTTGTAAGCAGGTAGTCTGCCGAATCCTTTATTTCCGGCTCCGCGAAGGAGGGGCAGACGGAGAGGATGTTTTCGATTTTCCGCAGGTCCGGTTTCAGCCGGAAGGTCCCGTCCGGCCCGGTTTCCTTTTCAAAGAGGGTCGTTATCAGTTCCTCGTAATCAAGTCCGGTTTCGCCGCAGAAACGTTTAAAATCGTCCTTATGAATTCTGCCGATTGTGCTTGATTTGAATTTAATTTTTCCGCCTTCTTCGACAATCTGCTTTGCCAGCTGCTGCCGTTCTTTCAACGTTAAAAGGTCCATGCTCCCCCGGACCGATTTGCCGTCGTGGCTTTCGGACAGGCTGAACCGGATGCTGCTTTCCGGAACATCGAACCGGCGGACAAGGGGGAGGATACGCCGCAGGATCGAGGGGCGTCCCAGAAGGAACACGGCCGGGACCATCGAAACAAGATGGAAATCGTGCATCATCGGCGGGGACGATGTCTTGTCCGACATTTGTTGTAAAACAGTTGTAAGGCTGTCGTTTACCTCCAGGTTCGGGACGGTCCGCGGGCTGACGCACTCCATGGAGAGATAGATAATGTTCATCAGATTGCCTATTTCCGGCAGTCCGAAGCAGGAGGTGCCCCACTTTTTGAAACCGTAATTAACGGCGTCGAAACGGAGAAGGTTCAGGTCCATGCCTAAGTAAAAGGAGAGATCGTCGACGAGCAGTTTCAGCCCTTCGAAATTGGACAGATTGACATCAGCCTGGACGTGGCTGAAGGTGGTCAGCACCCGCACCCGCTCCCCGAAGAGCTCCGCGTCATGCGCGGCGAAAACCCGGGCTATGGCATCGGCCTCTTTTTCGGTGTATCCGCATTTTTCGAGAAAGTCGGCAGGGGTAAGGATGTCTTCGGTGAAAATGTAGGGGTAATGCCGGACCTCCTGTGTTTTCGACCGGGTAAAAAAAGATTCCGTGGACAGCCCCCGGGAGGGGAGATACTCGATAAAGGCGGTAATATGCCGGTAGTCTTCGTCGAGGAGCATCTGGTCGTTTATGATTTTGTCGAAGAGGTAGAGAATGTTCAGGACCTGATCGGGCATCTCCAGGGAAGTATCCCCTTCTATCCTGCTCTTGACTTTTTCGAGCCGCTCCTCATGGCTCAGCTTACGGACCGCCCCATCCGCGGGCAGTCTCCTGAATATGGTGAACAGGGGAAAGGGGCGGGGGCGGAAGATCGTATCGAAGCTGCCGGCGTCCCGCAGGTCGCTATACTCGTCTTCGGTAAAAATAAAAAACGCCTTCCCCGAATCGTCATCACCCTCGAGGTATGCCTGAAACAGCGGATTTTCAATATCAACATGGTTTAAGACAAAATCGTTCATGGAAAAATACCGCCCCATAATGTCGGCGAACAGTTCATTCGTGCCGAAAGCCTTGTGTATTTGTGATCGGTCTATCTGAGAGAAGTACCCGTCGTTAAACCGTTTTTCGGACACCGAACAGGCCGGCAGAACGTGCAGGCCGCCGGCGGCGGGAAAGTATTCGCCGAAGAACTCCGTTAGTGCCGTAAGTGTAGGCCGTTCCCGGTCTTTCATGCTGTCGGCATAGGAGATAACGAGGGTCTTCTGTTCGATCCGTGAGAGCGGGTCGGCCTGGTTGTAGGCGAGGTCCCGCTCTTTTATCCTGCTGTCTTTGCTCTCCCACACCTCCCGCAGTTTCGATATCCAGTAGGAGCTTATCCTTCCTGCCAAATCGCCGTATTCGGATTCGGGATAGGTGCCGGTAAAAATATTTTGTATTTTTTTCAGTTTGTCGTCGGCCAGGGGTTTCCATGTTTGCGTGTTCATGCGGGCGCTCCTCTCCTTTTTATAGTACTATTGTTCCAAATAGTCCACAACCCGAGTGACACGCCCGAGAATCTTCTCTATACTACCTACATGCTGAAACCCGGAAAACCATACCCCTTAGGCGCAACGTGTGAAGACGGCGGTGTTAATTTTGCTTTATTCTCCGAAAACGCCGAGGGGGTGACCCTCGTTCTCTTTGACGAAGATGGAAAGACCGCGGTAATGGAATACGAGCTTTACGAACGGACCTTTTTCGTCTGGCACGGGTTTGTTTCCGATATCGGGCCGGGAACAAAGTACGGATACCGGGTCCACGGACCCTACACCCCCGAAGACGGGCACCGGTTCAACAGCAGCAAGTTACTCATCGACCCCTACGCAAAGGCCTTAGACGGCAATGTCCGCTGGGACTCTGCCGTGTACGGGTACAAATACGGTTCAAAGGACGACATTACTTTTGACAAACGGGACTCCGCGGCATACGTGCCGAAAAGTATTGTGGTAGACGACAAATTCGACTGGGAAAGGGACCGGCTCCTGGAGACACCCTGGCAGGAGACAATTATCTACGAGGCCCATGTAAAGGGGCTTACCCGGCTTCATCCGGAGGTGCCGGAGGACAAACGCGGCACCTTTCTCGGACTGGCGGAGCCGCCGATAATCGAGCACCTGCAGGCCATGCATGTAACGGCCATCGAACTCATGCCGGTCCATCATCACGTGGATGAGCACAACCTTGTAAAAAAAGGGCTGGTAAACTACTGGGGCTATAACTCCATCGGTTATTTCGCTCCGGACATCCGTTTCGGAAGCGGTCCTACTGACGCGGCCGGGGTGGTTCGGGAGTTCAAGGAGATGGTGAAGCGCCTCCATCGGGGGGGCATCGAGGTAATTATCGACGTGGTGTACAACCACACCGCCGAGGGGAACGAGTTCGGCCCGACTTTAAGTTTTCGCGGTATCGATAACGCCTCCTACTACTTTCTGCAGCCGGAAAACCGGAGGAAGTATGTAGATTTCTCCGGCTGCGGGTCGAGCCTTGCCATGGCCCATCCCAGGGTCACCCAGCTTATTATGGACAGCCTCCGCTACTGGGTCCTGGAAATGCACGTGGACGGGTTCCGCTTCGATTTGGCGTCCGCGCTGGCCCGGGAGTTTTTCGAGGTGGACCGCCTTTCGTCGTTTTTCGACATCATCCAGCAGGACCCGGTCCTCTCCAAGGTAAAACTGATTGCCGAACCGTGGGACTTAGGCGACGGAGGATATCAAGTGGGGAACTTTCCGCCGCTGTGGACGGAGTGGAACGGGAAGTACCGGGACGCCATCCGGAAGTTCTGGCTGGGACACGAGTTTCATATCGGGGAAATTGCAACCCGCCTTTCCGGGTCCAGCGACCTCTACGAAGATGACGGAAGGAAACCCTATGCAAGTATCAATTTCGTTACCTGCCACGACGGATTTACCCTTCGCGATCTGGTCAGTTATAAAAAAAAGCACAACAAGGATAATCTCGAGCATAACCGGGACGGAAACGATTATAATCTCTCCGCGAACTTCGGTACGGAAGGGGAAACGGCGGACCCGGGAATACTCGAGCTCCGGAAAAAAATGCAGTTCAATCTTCTCGCCGCGCTGCTGCTTTCCCAGGGGGTCCCCATGCTTGCCGCCGGGGATGAAATGGGAAAAAGCCAGAAGGGGAACAACAATGCCTACTGCCAGGACAACGAAATAAGCTGGATGGATTGGAAAGACAAAGAGCGGTGCGCGGATATTTACGATTTTGTCTGCATCTGCGCGGGGCTCCGGAAAGAACATCCCGTGTTCAAGCAGAGCAGGTTTTTAGAGGGGAGGAAGCGGAACGGGTCCGAATACAAGGACGTTGAATGGATCCGTCCCGACGGCGATGAAATGACCCGTGAAGACTGGGGTAACGGCGCCGAACTCTGCATCGGGATTATTTTAGATGGCCAAAGTCTTAAAGACCGGGACGCCGACGGCACTATTGTAAGCGACGACTCGTTTCTGATCCTCATAAATGCCCATACGGATAAGGTAGAATTTAAAATGCCCCGGGCACGGAAATACTGGGAACTGGTGTTCTACACCGCGAAAGAGACCTTAAAGCGCTGCTCCTTCGGTACCGGCGTCCAGTTCGATCTTGCACCGCATTCCTTTGCCCTGTTTCAGCTCGAAAAATCGGCAAAATGCTGAAACAGTAGTCCAGCAAGATGTGATGCCGGTAATCCTGATAGTATTTTTAAAATTTTTACTAAAATATTGAATATATTTGAATCAGCGTTTGAGTTTTCCCCTTATTAATGGTATAAGGGAGGAAATGAAGCGTATGGGTTTACCGATTAAAAAAGCAGATTGCGTTTATACGTACGATGATTACCGGTCTTGGCCGGAAGATGAGCGGTGGGAACTGATTGAAGGAGTCGCCTGGAATATGAGTGCCGCTCCAAGCAGGTGGCACCAGGGATTGGTAACGCGATTTTTTGACCAGATTCTTCCGCACTTGCGGAACAAACAGTGTGAAATGTTTACCGCCCCTTTTGATGTTCTGCTGCCCGAGGCTGGTGAGTCTATGGAAGATGAAATATCAACGGTGGTACAACCCGATATTTCCGTCATTTGTGATACAAAAAAATTGACAGAGAAAGGATGCACAGGTGCTCCTGACTGGATAATAGAAATCATCTCTCCGGCGACGGCGGCAAAAGATTTTGATGAGAAATTACATCTGTATGAACGGCATAGTGTCCGGGAGTATTGGGTGGTCGACCCGGGGAACAAGGCCGTATACGTATTTGTTCTTGACCCGAAAGGCGATACCTACGGGGAACCAAAGGTTTTTGTCCGGGGGGAAAAACCTTCCACAATATACTGCTTTGTTCTAGAAGGACTCGAAATCGACACGGCAAAATTGTTTTCCTAATACCGTAGAAGGTTTGATATAATCAGCGGTTTTCAGACCCCGAATACTGTTTTATATTTCTTTCAATCCACATGCAGTAATTTTGCAATGCTATGGATTGCCTATAAACTCGGCGACGGCATCTACGACAGGATCAATGTCACCGGTTTGTACCTGTTTCGAAAGGACAAAGGGTGCGGGAAAACATTTATTATATCTTGTCAGATTTCTCAACCGGCATATCCGGGACGGCTGCCAATGCTTCAGCAAATAATTCGGGATTGAAGGCTGCCGATGCTTTTTTAAAAAAATCCCTGGTTTCCTGCCGAATGACTTCGTTTGAAACAGAGGAAACGATGAAGTTATTCATGGAGATTCCCTCTTCTTTGGCGAGTTTTTTCATTCTTTCATGGATGGTGTCGGGTACTCGTATTTGAATCGTTTTCATAACTATCTCCTCCTTAAATTATGAATAAATTGTCCCGGTGTAACGATTTCGATGCCATAATCTCCTAACTCCGAAATTGTAAAATCTTTTACATTGTGCGTAATAATCGAAGAAGCACCAAAATGGGCGGCGCATTCGAATATCATATTATCAGCCTCGTCTTTCAAGTTCGGCCGCAACCGGTAATAAATCGGTACTTCAACCCCATAAAAGGCAAGGGCTGACAGAATTGTGTCCACCTGACTTTCGGTTAGCGGCGATTCGTCTTTTATCCGTGTTTTATATAGATTCTCTTTGTATTCGAGGAAGAGGGGAACGGATATTCCAAACCGGAATCTTTGCAATGATATCTCGGATAGCAGCGCAAAACTTGCACCCCTTCGACTGCGGGTAGCAGAAATCCAGACACATGTATCAAAAACTACCCTCATAGGTGGAAATATACACCTGGGACTGTTTATTTGTCAACGTGGTAGGTCCTCTTTTACCAATGGAATCTTGGAGGAATATTGTTCTTAGTATATAATTGAATAATTATGAGTAGTTCAGAAAAACGTACAATTTTCTTTAAAGATGGTATCCCCGATGATTTCCGCTGGCTTAATCCTCCGAAAGAATACAGCGCAGCGAGCGGCCTTGTCATCACCGTCGAGCCGGATACAGATTTTTGGCAGCGGACCCACTATGGATTCCGCCGGGACAACGGGCACTGCCTGCTGACGGAGCTCGTAGGCGATTTTACCATGACCCTCCACTGCGGGTTTGACTATTCCGAGCAGTACCATCAGGCGGGAATTATCCTCTATATCGATACTGATAACTGGATAAAAGCTTCCGTCGAGTATGAAAATGACCGCTTCAGCCGCCTCGGCTCGGTGGTAACGAATTTGGGTTACTCCGACTGGGCGACCACGGACATTCCCTCCGGCCGGCAGGAGATGTGGTACCGGCTGGATAAAAGAGGCCCGGACTGCGGGATCGAGTCTTCGCCGGACGGCACAGACTGGACACAGATGAGAATCGCCCATCTCCACGCGGAACTAAGCAGCGTACGGGCGGGATTATACGCCTGCAGTCCGGGGAAAAAAAGCTTCACGGCGAGGTTTGATTATCTAGAGACGGCTTTACTTTCCGGATAAATTTCAGGGTAACAAAAAAACATATCCCCGACAGCACGAACAGTGCCGGAGTAAACGCCATGGAGGCCCTCAGTCCGGCGTATTCGGCCGTTATTCCGATCAGCCATTGAAGCAGGCTGCCTCCCACACCGCCCCCGAAGGTCATGACACCGGCTACTTTGCCTGTTTCTCTCGGAAACCGCCGGGTCACTTCCGCCATAACGATGGGAAAGATTCCGGACATGGCCAGGCCCATGAGAAAGGTTACCGGAAAAATAAATACCGGTCTGCCAACTACTAAAAACAGGACACCCGCAAGCAGTCCTGTTACAGCTGATACGGCAATAATGATTTTACTTAAAACTCTTTGGGCGATAATGGTATTAACCAGCCTGCCCGCTACCAGCCCTATCCAAAATAGGGAAAGCGTTAATGACGCGCTCAGCTTCGGAAAAAGGTGTTCTTTTTCAAGATAATTAACAAGCCAGGAAGAAAAGCCGAGTTCGGCACCCACATAAAATACTAAGGCGAGCGCGCCGAATACAACCGCGGGATGCCGGGCGGAACGAAAAAAATCAAACAGGAAAAACCGCCGCTTCCGGGCCGCTTCTTCGGTGCTTTGGACCCACTGTGCACCGGAGGGTACTTTCAGGAAGAGCGAATAGACAGCCAAAATAAACGTAGGGACGGCAAGATAGAAGAGGTAGTTCTGCCAGTTTCCACCGCGGTTTAACATAGATCCGATCAGAATCGGCCCGATGAGAGCCCCGACGCTGAAAAAGAAATGGACTAGGTTCATAACCGAACTGACGGAACGCGCCCCGACAATGTTCGGCAGGTAATTAGCCGCCGTTTCCAGCTGTCCGCCCATAAATACGAGGCCGAAATTAAATACCACCGTGAGGAAAAACAGCGGTGTAAGACCGAAGGCAATAAGAAACCCTGTTTCCAGTGCGAAGCAGAGGACCATCATGAATTTCAATTTTTGCCTGTCTAATAAAACGCCGCCTAATATCGGCCCCAATGCGTTTCCGAGGGCCCCTGCGCTCAATAGAAATCCCGCCTGCGCTTCCCCGATGCCGAAGGTGTTCATGATCTCCGGCAGCATCGGTCCGAGGAAGAGAAGAATCAGTCCGTGGTGCAGCATAATGAGTCCGTTCGCGGCCAGAAGGCCCGGGTGTTTGATAAACGGTTTTCGCATGACGCGGCTTCGGCCTATAACCGGAAAAACCGTTTCGGGTTGTTGTAGAAGAGGTCCGCTGCCAGCCGTTCC
>CAYTSI010000105.1:0-11066 GCA_964440465.1 uncultured Spirochaetales bacterium | reverse complement strand
GTCTTTTCTTCATTTTTCGTTGTATTATATACTACAAGGAATCCCTAATGAAAACAAGGACAATCCTGCGGTCAGGTTTGTTGCTTTCCCTTTTCATCATCATTGCCGTAAACTGTTCAGTTACCAAATTAGAACCGATATCGATCATTTCCGCGCGGGAAAATGAAGTATTAGAATCTTTTGTTCAAGAGTTTGAAAAAGAGCACAAAACAGAAATTGAAATACACTACAAGGATACTATAGATATTTTGACATGCATTCGGGACGGAGGTCTCGATTATGATGCCGTCTGGCCCGCCGACAGCCTCTGGATTGCACTTGGCGGCAGTGACGGAAATGTGAAGTATGCCAAGTCGATCATGAAATTGCCGGTGGTGTTCGGTATAAAACAACATATCGCCGAACAGCTCGGATGGACAGAACAAACGGTGTTTATAAAGGACATCCTCGATGCGGTCCGGAACGACGCATTCACGTTTATCATGGCATCAGCCGGACGGACGAGCAGCGGTGCCGGCGCGTACATAGGCTTTTTACATGCCCTTGCCGGAAACCCCGATGTGCTGACAATGGAACACCTCAGTTCCGCAGTGCTGCAAACAGAGGTCCGTGAATTATTGCAGGGTGTCCGCCGTTCATCAGGCAGTTCGGTATGGCTGCAAGACTTGTTTTTAGAATCTAGTTACGATGCTATGGTTACCTATGAAGCATCTATTATCGAGACAAACAAAGCCCTCGTCGCCATGGAAAAAAAACCGCTGCATATCCTGTATCCTGCGGACGGATTGTACGCGGCAGATTTTTCAATCGGCTATGTAGATCGAAACAATACGGCAAAAAAAGCCACCTTTTTACAGCTGCAGGAATATCTGTTGTCGGAAAATGTGCAGGACCGGATAGCCCGCTTCGGTCCGGAAATGCCGATGACACCGGCAGCAAGGCCCTCCGCCGAAGTAATCGGCGAGGCACTGAATTTGTATCAGACAGTATTCCGGAAACCGTCTCTTACCGTTTTCTGTCTCGATTTCTCCGGCAGTATGCGGGAGAACGGGGGCGCGGACGAGGTCCGAAAAGGCATGTGTCTGCTATTCGACCAGGAAACCGCGGGCGGCTGTATGATACAGGCCAATGAAAACGATGTTACGGTAATTCTCCCCTTCAGCCTTAATATTATTGATATGTGGACAGCAGAAGGAAATGATCCGGCGGAACTCGAGGTATTATGCCGGAAAATAAAATTACTGCATCCTGAAGGAGAAACGGACATCTATACCCCCGTCATTACCGCGTTAGATATCCTCTCCGGGGCGGACACCCTGTCACGGTATCTGCCGGCAATTATCTTGATAACGGACGGTATATCGGATCGAGGCAGGACCTATGACCATTTACAAAAAGCCTGGGAAGCGTACAATATAGACATACCGGTATTTACCATCGTGTATGGTGCCTCCGCGACAGAACAGCTCGAACCGATCAGCACCCTGACACGGGGCCGGTCCTTTGACGGAAATGACGATCTTGCGGCGGTAATCCGAAGCGTAAAAGGATATAATGAGTAGTTATGGAAACGATTGGAAGAGGACCTGACAGCAGGAAAAACAGAAAAACACAACGATCGAAAATTCACATTGTATACGGGTTCCTGTTCGGAACAGCTCTCGCCCTTGTTCTAGGATTAGTTCTAGGGGTCGGCCCGTTTTTCTCCATTTCCGCGGGCATCTGCGGATGTATCGCGGGAACCATCATTTTCCGGCTCTTGTCGGCCAAATCCGTTTCCTTTGACTTTACATCCATCGACGGAATAAGCAAGGAAATGTATGAAGCCGCGATTGCCGATGGCAGCCGCAAACTGTCGAAACTGCAGGCGTCGGCCGACAGAATACAGGACAGGAATGTCCAGATTACGGCAAAAAACATTTGCGTTCTGACGGAGAAGATTCTCGACAACATAAAAAAAGACCCGAAAGATGTAAAGCCGGCACGAAGTTTTTTAAATTACTATCTTGATACGGCAATGAACATACTACAACAGTATAATGACATTGCGGTACAGGCAGTCAGTTCGGAAGAGGTAGAAAACGTAATAAAAAAAGTAGACAGAACTCTCGGTACACTGGAACAGGCTTTCGAAAAACAGCTGGCAAAGCTGATGGAAAATGATGTTCTCGCGTTAAACACCGAATTAACGGTGTTAGAAAGGACCATAGAAATGGAAGGGTTTGGAAAAAATTTGAAAAATGAAGGAGAAATAAAATGAGCGATTTAGTCCCTCAATCACACACACCGACACAAATTGTAAAACTCGAAGATCTGGAACCCCAGGAACAGGAACAGGCAAAAACAATTGCGGCACAGATAAATATCGACGACCCCGCTGCAATAACACAGTACGGCGTCGGTGCTCAGAAAAATATCGCCGGGTTTGCCGATACAATTCTCTCGGAAATCCGGGCGAAAGACGCCGGGTACGTCGGAGAGACTTTGACAAACCTGGTTGTCAGCATCAAAGAAGTGGGAGTCGACAAATTGACGTCGAAAGGGTTTTCCGACGGGGTCCCCATCCTCAAACGGCTTGCAAAAGCTGTCCGTAAGTTTACCGCCCGCTACAACAAGCTGAGTACCCAAATTGAAAAAATTACAGGTGATCTTGAAACGGCACGGATGAATCTCCTTAAAGATATCACCATGCTGGAAAGCCTGTTTGAAAGAAACGGTGAATACCTGCAAGAACTGGATATATATATTGCCGCGGGGCAGATAAAACTGGAAGAAGCAAAAAATGAAGTCCTGCCTCAGCTGCAGAAAAAGGCTGAAGAAACGGGCGATGCCTTGGATGCCCAGAAAGTGCAGGACTTTTCACAGTTTCTGAACCGATTCGATAAAAAACTTCATGATCTAAAACTCAGTAGAATGGTGGCCCTCCAAACGGCACCCCAAATCCGGCTGATACAGAATAACAATCAAACCTTAGTGGAAAAAATTCAAAGCTCGATTATGAATACCATACCGCTGTGGAAAAATCAGATCATTATCGCCATCAGCCTCTTCCGGCAGCAGAAAGCGCTGAATATCCAGAAAGAAGTAACGGAAACCACAAACGAACTGCTGAAGAAGAATTCTGAAATGCTGAAGCAGGGCTCTATTGAAGTCGCAAAAGAGTCGGAACGCGGTATTGTGGAAATCGAAACACTGCAAAAGGTAAACAACGACCTTATATCCACAATTGAAGAAACACTGCAAATTCAAGAAGACGGCAGGAGAAAACGGCAGGAAGCTGAACGGGACTTGGTAAAAATGGAAGAAGAATTGAAGACAAAGCTGAAAGATATCAATGTACCCTAATTGGCGAGGGACGGTTTAGGGAACGCTATTTATTACTTAATCGCTCAACTATTTCATAAATGCGGTTTAAATCATCCATGGAATAATAGGTAATTTCTATCTTCCCTCCCATCAGGTTTCCCTTTACCGCTATTTTCGTCCCGAAAATATCCAGCAGCTTTTGTTCCATTTCACGCAGTTCCGCCGGCACTTTTTCCCGCTGCTTTGTTTCTTTTTTCTTTCCGGGACCTTCATCCTCCAGGTTAGCCGCGGCTTCTTCCGCCATTCTAACGGACAGCCCCTTCGCTACAATTGTCTCAAAAAAACCTTCCTGTTTACTTTCCTCTACCGATAATATTGCCCGGGCATGACCGGGGGTTATTATTCTTTCCTGCAGCGCCTGCTGAATCGACGGCGGCAGCCGCAATAACCGCAGACTGTTGGCAATGGTAGACCTTTTTTTCCCGAGTTTTTTCGCAAGTTCATCCTGACTGTACCCGGTAGTTTTTATCAATCCCTCGTACGCTACGGCTTCATCGATCGGCAGCAGGTCCTCCCGCTGAAGGTTTTCTATAAGTGCAATTTCGAGCCGTTCTTCCTCTGAATACGAAACAACGAGTGCCGGTACTTTTTCCAGTCCGGCCAATCCGGCGGCCCGAAACCTCCGTTCTCCGGCTACAAGAATATATTCATCCTGTAGTTTCTGAAGCAGTACCGGCTGGAGGATTCCCTTTTCTTTAATAGACAACGCCAATTCCTGAAGTGTTGCATCATCAAAAGTTTTTCTCGGCTGGTCCGGATTTGCTTTTATCTTTTCAATTGCAATATGATATATCTGCCCTTCAGCAGCCGCATCACCTGCCGCGGGCTGTTCCGCCGCTTTCGTTTCTTCAGCTCCTGCTGTAAACAGGGCATCAAGTCCTCTACCCAGCGCTCGTTTAGACACGATACATAACCTCTTCCGCTAATTTTTTATAGCTCACCGCTCCGCTTGAATTTTCCTCATATTGATTGATGGGAACTGAATGGGACGGCGCTTCGGACAGCCGGACATTCCGGGGGATAATTGTGCGGAAAACCTTCTCCTTAAAATATCCGCTTACCTCCTGCACCACCTCATTTGCCAGTCTTGTTCTTGAATCGAACATAGTAAAAAGTATTCCTCCAATCATAAGCTTTTCATTGAGGCCCTCCTGGATCCGCTTAATTGTCTGCAGCAGCATCGAGAGTCCCTCAAGGGCAAAATATTCGCACTGCAGCGGGATAATGACAAAATCGGCGGCAACTAAACCGTTCACCGTCAGAAGACCGAGGGATGGAGGACAATCAATTAAAATGTAGTCCCACTTGTCCCGATCGTTTTGCAGTGCTTTCTGCAAAAAATATTCCCGTTCTTGTTCTTCAATAAGCTCGATATTCGCCCCGGTCAAATTGATGCTGGAAGGCAGCACAAAGAGGTTCTCGACCGAGGTATCCTGAATTGCGTCTTGAAGCGGCGTTTTTCCAACAATTACTTCATACGCGCCGTCATGGTCCGTCCGCGCTCCCACGCTGCTGGATAAATTTGCCTGGGGATCAAAATCAATCAGGAGGACTTTTTTCCCTTCTTCAGCTATATACGCGCCGATATTTACCGCCGAGGTGGTTTTCCCAACCCCTCCCTTTTGATTCGCAAAAACAAGAATAGTTCCCATAGTCTGTATCATACACGGAAATAGATAAAAATGTAAATCTTGACTTAAGTGTACCCCTATAGTATTTTTCCTAGAATGAATATCAAGGAGTAAACAATGTTACAAGAAAAAGTACAAAAAGCTATACAGAATGTACGGCCGTCTCTTCAAGCGGACGGAGGTGATATAGAACTTGTCAGTGTTGCGGATGACGGCAAGGTTACAGTTCGTTTGACCGGTGCGTGCAACGGGTGTCCCATGGCCCAAATGACGCTGAAACAGGGTGTAGAAACCTACTTGAAAAAAGAAGTACCCGAGGTTACCGAGGTTGTTTCCGCCTAATTTGGTGTAAAATAAAAAAAAATTCAAATTTACCTATTATTATATTGATATTTCTAGCCGTTATATAATACTAGGAATATACTCTAAACTAGGAATAGGTACATTGGCGGAAACTACAATACGCAATTTGCTATACAAAATACCGAAAACAGAAATACACCTGCATCTTGAAGGATTAGCTAGTGTCGAGACGGTATGGAATTTAATGCAAAAATACGCTTTGGTCCTTCCGGGAATTAAAACCAAGGCTGACCTTACAAAACGCTTTCAGGTAACGAGCTTAGACGATTTCATCGATTTGTTTATCAACATTATTCAGAATTCTTTTCATGAAGTTGAAGATATTCATTTGCTGATAGATGATTTAGGAAAATATCTCGACGAAAATAATATCTGCTATGCTGAAGTTTTTTTCGCGCCGTCAAAATTTTTAACAAACGGTTTTGATTTTCAGGACATGATCGCAATCCTGGAAACGGGATCGCGGAAAATTTTTGAAAAAGAAAAACGGAAGGTCCGTTTTATTATCGATGTATCGAGAACAAGCGGTGTAGAAAATGCCAAGAAAAATCTGGATCTTACAATAAAATATAAAACCGACAATATCATCGGGATCGGATTAGGCGGTGCCGAAGTAAAAGGACCGGCGAAACAGTTTCAGGACGTTTTTAAAAAAGCGAAAACAAGCAATCTTCATCTCGTAGCGCATGCCGGAGAAGTTGTCGGCCCCGAATCGATTTGGGACGCGATACACCTGCTTCACGCCTCACGAATCGGACACGGGATAAGCGCCATTTTCGATGAAAAACTCATGGACTATCTGAAGGAAAAGCAAATTCCCCTTGAAATTTGCCCGACAAGCAACCTATTTACAAAAAAATACTTTTCAACCCTCAAAGACCATCCTATCCGGGAATTCTTCGACCGAGGTCTTTTTGTAACAGTCAACACAGACGACCCTTCAATTTTTGGAAAAAATTTAGTTGACGAGTATACCGCCCTCTACGTTGAAAAGATCTTTAATCAGACAGAGCTTTTTCAGCTGATAAAAAACAACCTCTTTGCCACTTTTATGCCGGAAAAAGAAAAAGAAGAACTGTGGGCGGAAGCAGAATCAATTATCGCCTCTTCCTAATGTTTCACGTGAAACAATTATTCTTTCGTTAATCTTCGTTTATTACACGGGCAACGCCCACGAGGAAGTCCGGCTTTTCAATATTTACAACCCGAACACCCGATGCGGTTTTCCCCTGCCTCGGTATTTCAATCAGCTGTAATTTTAAAACGATGCCCTGTGATGTAATACAGACCAACTCATCCGTCTTTCTTACCGATAGCGCGGTTACAACTTCCCCTGTTTTTTCAAGGCCCTTGTAGATAATCTGTCCTTTCGTCGCTCTGCTGTGTACATTGAAATTGTTGTAATCAACCCGTTTTCCGAACCCGTATTCGGTTACCAGCAGTATCTGTGCTTCATCTTCTACACGGAGTGTTCCTGCCAGTTCGTCTCCTTTCTGCAGCCGTATTCCCTGAACGCCCCGTGATGTCCTTCCGACAGAACGGACCTGCTCTTCATTGAACCGAAGGGCAAACCCGCCTCGTGAAATACAAATGACATCGTTTGATCCCGTGGTTAACAGAGCACTAATTAGTCTGTCCCCGGTGTCCAGTTTAATTGCAATAATTCCATGGGCCCTGGCGTTTGCAAACGCGGCCGTTGTTACTTTCTTTACCACGCCCCGGCTTGTTGCCATAAAAATATAATTGTCTTCCCGGAATCCGTCCAAGCTGACAATGGCGGTTATTTCTTCGTTTTGTGAAATGGACAGCAGCATTTTTACTTGCTGCCCCTTCGCGGCCTTCGACCCCTCGGGTATTTCGTGCACCTTCATCCAATACGACTTTCCGGCACTTGTAATAAACAGAATATAATCGTGGGTTGACGCAATGAAAATTTGCTCAATAAAATCTTCATTTCTCAACGTTACCGATGAAGACCCCTTTCCCCCTCTTCCCTGGTTCTTATATGCAGTAAGCGGCACCCGTTTGATAAAACCGCGGTTAGAAATCATCACTACCATGTCTTCTTTTTGAATCAGGTCCTCTACATCGATTGAATCAACCTCTTCCGGGACAATCTCGGTACGGCGGTCATCCCCGTATGCCTCGGCGATTCCGTTGGTTTCATCCTTTACGACCTGCAGTATCTTCATCTCCGAGGAAAGAAGATCTTTCAGATATGCAATTAGTTCTTTTATCTGTTTCAATTCATCAAGTATTTTCTGCGTCTCTAGATTTGTCAATTTCTGCAGCCGCATATCGAGAATCGCCTGGGCCTGCTTTTCGCTTAAAGCAAATGTATCCATTAAATTTGTTCGTGCGTCATCAACCGTTTTGGATTTTTTTATAATGGCAATTACTTCATCGATATTATCGAGGGCAATTTTCAATCCTTCTAAGATATGCTCCCGTTCTTCCGCTTTCCGTAGATCGTACTTCGTTCTCCTGATTACCACTTCTTTCCTGTGCTCGATAAAGTAGGTAATCATCTCTTTTAAATTAATCTGTTTCGGCTTTCCTTTTACCAGTGCCAGGCTGTTAACACTAAAATTCTGCTGCAGCGGTGTGTGGGTAAAAAGCTGATTAAGGACAACCTTCGGTGCCAGGCCTCTCTTCAGTTCGATGACAATTCTCATTCCGTCACGGTCCGATTCATCCCGAAGATCGGAAATTCCGTCAATTTTTTTGTTTTTGACTAAATCCGCGATTCGAACAATGAGATTTGCCTTATTAACCTGATACGGCAATTCGGTAACGATAATAACGTCCCGGCCCTTATTGTTTGTCTCGAGTACGCATCGTGCACGGACAGTTATTTTTCCTCTTCCTGTTTTCGCGGCGCTAACAATACCCGTCGTTCCGAAAATAATACCGCCTGTCGGAAAATCCGGACCTGTGATATGATGTTTCAAGAGATCATTGATCGATATTTCCGGGTTGTCGATAACGGCGTTAATAGCGCTGCAGACTTCAGGTAAATTATGCGGCGGAATATTTGTCGCCATGCCGACGGCAATACCGCTTGCCCCGTTTGCCAGTAAAAACGGAAAAGCCGCGGGCAGCACAAGGGGCTCTTCCATGGAATCGTCATAATTCGGACCGAAATCGATGGTTTCCTTTTTTATGTCTTTGAGCAGCTCTTCGGCAATTTTTGCCATACGGGCTTCCGTATACCGCATGGCCGCGGGAGGATCACCGTCAACACTGCCGAAATTGCCCTGGCCCTGAACAACCGGATAACGGAGCGAGAACGTTTGGGCCAACCGTACAAGGGCATCATAAATGGACTGGTCGCCGTGCGGATGAAATTTTCCAAGAACATCACCGACAATCCTTCCGCACTTTTTAAACGGCCGGTCGGAACGCAGGCCCATTTCACTCATTGAATACAGGATCCTTCTGTGAACGGGTTTTAATCCGTCACGCACATCCGGCAGGGCCCTGCTTACAATGACAGACATTGCATAATTGAGATACGACTCTTTTATTTCATCTTCTATCGTTATCGGTATTACTTTACCTTTTAGTTCTTCCATAAAATACTCCAGTTACACATCGAGGTTCACTACAGAGAGGGCATTGTCTTCGATAAATTGTCTTCTCGGGCTGACGTGTTCCCCCATCAGGGTGGTAAAAATTTCATCCGCCTCAACGGCATCTTCCAGCTTCACCTGCATAATGTTCCGCTGATCGGGGTCCATTGTTGTCTCCCACAGCTGTTCGGGGTTCATTTCCCCGAGTCCCTTGTAGCGCTGCAGCGTTACATTCTGCTCTTCCGTCCCCAGCTTTTTCAATATTACCGCTTTGTCTTTATCCGTATAAGCATATTCCACCGCCTTTCCCTTTGCAATTTTATACAGCGGCGGCATTGCAATGTACACATGCTCCTTTTCAATCAGCTCCCGCATATATCGAAAAAAGAAGGTCAGCAGGAGAGTACGGATATGTGAACCGTCCACATCCGCGTCGGCCATAATAATGACTTTGTGATACCGTAATTTTGTAAGATCAAAATCGGTCCCCGCTCCCGTACCAAGGGATGAAATAATCGGCTGCAGTTTTTCGTTTGCCAAAACCTTATCCACCCTCGTTTTTTCTACATTCAGCATTTTTCCCCACAAGGGCAGAATTGCCTGGAATTGCCTGTCCCTTCCTTGTTTCGCGCTTCCTCCCGCACTGTCTCCTTCGACAATATAAATCTCACACAACTCGGGATTTTTTTCACTGCAGTCAGCCAGCTTGCCGGGAAGTCCGGTGCTTTCTAAAAAGCTCTTTCTGCGGGTCAGTTCCCGCGCTTTTCTCGCGGCGTTCCTCGCTTTTGCCGCGGTTATCGCCTTTTCTAAAATTTTCGCAATAACCGAAGGATTCATCTCAAAATGATCGGTAAGAAATTCATGTACAACTGATTCAACAATTCCCTTTACCTCAGAATTCCCGAGTTTCCCCTTTGTTTGTCCTTCAAACTGAGGGTTCGGCATTTTTATCGAAACAACCGCGGTCAGCCCTTCCCGCACATCCTCTCCGGAAAATGATTCCTCCATTTTTTTCGCGTACTTCGACTTTCGGAGAAAATCATTCATTGTTCTCGTAAGGGCGGATTTAAACCCGATAAGGTGGGACCCGCCTTCCTTCGTGTTGATATTATTGACATAGGTGAAAATTGTCTCATTATAACCCTCGTTATATTCTATGGCCACTTCCACACCTACATCTTCCCGTTCCGCTTCAAAATAAACCGGCTCTTTATGGATGGGGTCTTTATTTTTATTTAAATACTGAATGAACGATTTCACACCGCCTTCGAATTGATATTCCCGCGTCTTTTGTTTCGGTATCCGCTCATCAGTTATGGTAATAATAATACCTTTATTTAAAAACGCGAGTTCCCGCAACCTGTGGGAAAGTACATCAAAGCTGAAATCGGTTGTATCAAAAATTTCCGGATCGGGCCGAAACCGTACGATGGTCCCGGTGGTTTCAACCGTACCGATAATATCGATCGGCCCGTCAGGAATACCCCGCTGATATTTCTGCTGATGAATAGAACCGTCCCGGTAAACTTTCACTTCACACCATTCGGATAAAGCGTTGACAACGGAAAGGCCTACTCCATGCAGTCCGCCGGAAACTTTGTAGCTGTTCTTATCAAATTTCCCCCCTGCGTGAAGTTTTGTCATAACAACTTCAAGGGCGCTCATGTTTTCATCAGTATGCATATCGATAGGGATCCCCCGTGCGTCATCGGAGACCCGAACAATATTGCCTTTTTCAATGGCCACTTCGATCCGTTTGCAATACCCTGCTAATGCTTCATCAATACTGTTATCAACCACTTCATAGACAAGATGGTGGAGTCCGTCGAGTCCTGTCGATCCAATATACATTCCGGGACGTTTCCGCACGGCTTCCAGTCCTTTTAAGACTTGGATATGTTGTGCCGAGTATGTTGTTGACATGTTTATTCCTGACAATTTTAGATTATTCAAGTATACTCTTTTGAAAATAAAAAGTAAAGATTGCTTGCATTCCCCATAATTATCATTTAAACTGTATGCGTTGTATCCTGTTGTTGATAGCTTGTGGATAAATAACGTATCATATATATATAGTATACAAAAGTATACCAACGCTTTGTAAAACTATATTTATTATAAATATATTACTCAT
>CAYTSI010000104.1:0-11196 GCA_964440465.1 uncultured Spirochaetales bacterium | reverse complement strand
TGTTATCATAACGTTAAACATGTAATCATGATGAAACTATGGTGCGAACACAGATTCAGTTAACGGAAGAACAGGCACGGCGGTTAAAGGAAATAGCTCACGGTCAGCATATCTCCATGGCTGAACTAATCCGCCGGCAGGTGGACGAATTGGTAAAATCCTGTGAAGTGCGGGGACGGGACAAGCTTATTGAACAGGCGAAAGAGGCATGCGGAAAGTACGGCTCCGGCAGGAGCGATGTCTCCGAAGAACACGATTCATACCTTAGCGGGGATTTTCAGGAATGACTGTATTTGTCGATACATCGGCTTTCTATGCCGTCATGGATAAAGACGACAGAAACCATAAAACGGCAAAGGCGGTCTGGATTAAAAGCCTCGACGAATCGGTCAACTTTCTCTGCCATAATTATATACTCGTAGAAACACTCGCGCTCTTGCAGCACCGTATCGGAATGGACTGTGTTTCAGCATTTGTACGGGACATTCTGCCGGTAATTCGCATCGAATGGGTAAACGAGGAAATGCATCAAGCCGGAATATCGTCGCTCCTCGCGGCGTCACGGCGAAAATTAAGTCTCGTGGACTGCATCAGCTTTGAACTAATCCGCCGGCTGGGCTTGTACCTCGTTTTTGCTTTCGATCCCCATTTTCAGGAACAGGGATTCGGAGAGCTGTAAAACGTCTTTATTATGCCTATAGCCGGCCCTTCTATATGAACAGATTTACCCCCGCGCTCCCGGCCGATTCGAGATAGTTGGCAACCCCTCCTATTTCAGCCTCATCGATCAGCTCTTCGCGTGTAACTCCCATGACACCCATGGACATCTGGCAGGCAATAATTGTAAGGCCGCCCTCTATGGCTGTGCGGAGCATCTCATCTAAGGAGGCGATTCGCTGCTTCTTCATGATCCCTTTCATCATAGCCGAACCCATCCCGCCCATGTTCATTTTGGAGAGTTTGAGTTTACCGCTATGACCCGGCAGCATGATGCCGAACATTTTTCCCATAAAGCTTTTTGAGACCGCGGGTTTTTCTCTCTTTTTGATGATGCTCAGGCCCCAGAATGTGTAGAAGATGGTAACTTTTTTGCCTGAGGCCAGGGCCCCGTTGGCAATTACCAGAGAGGCGAGGGCCTTGTCCATGTCGTCGGAGAAGCTGATCAGGGTAAGTTCATCGCCGCTGTTTTTTCCTATCCGGACGCCTTCGCCGAGGGCTGCCTCATCGGCCCCCGCCCGCTGGATTACCGCGTCGATAACGCCCCCTTCTTCCTTCAGGCTTATGAGCTTGTTCCCCGTCATATTGCACCAGGAGCGGACGTCCCGTGCAAATCCGGGATCGGAGGCTTTTTGAAGAAGCCGCTCTCCCGGTTTGATTTTTTCGATCTCCCCTTTCAGCTTCAAAATAGGGCCGGGGCACTGAAGTCCGCGTGCATCAACTTCCAAAACGGTAACATAGGCCGAGGGTGAACGCAGCTCCGATACGCCGGCGTGGGAGTGTCCTGTTTCATCCCGGGTAAAGATGTCCCGGTTGTTCTGGTCAGCTGCCGCTGCCGTGTATACTTTGAGCCCCCCCGAAAGGATGCATACATCTTCATATCCGCGCTGTTTCAGAATCCGTTCCACCAGATAGGACCGCAGACCCACACCGCAGAAAACCACGACCTTTTTGTCCTTCGGAATTTTGTCAAGGCCGGTCCGGACATCCTCTTTGGGAATATTGACTGCCCCGGGCAGAGACCCGAGAGCAAACTCTTCGGGTGTCCGCACATCCAGGAGGAACAGGCGGGGGGCTTTCTTTTCAATCATCTCATGCAGGTCCCGCCAACGAATATGAACGCTGCGGCCAAGCAGCACGTTCTCGGCGGTAAAACCGAGGATGTTGACCGGGTCCTTCGAGGATGAGAAGGGCGGGGCGTAGGCCTGCTCCAGCTCCATCAGTTCGCCGATGGTCCCTTCCTGCCTCAGGACCGCGGCGATCATCTCTATCCGCTTGTCCACACCCGTATAGCCCACAATCTGCCCCCCCTGGACCTTTCCGTCTCCGGGGGAAAAGAGGAGCTTGAGTATCATCGGGGCGGCCCCCGGGTAGTACCCGGCATGGGAATGGCCGTGGGTAATTACACTGATAAAAGGCACCCCTTCCTTCTCCAGGACCTTCTGAGCTACCCCCGTGGAGGCGACGGTCATATCGAAGATTTTGGCAATAGAAGTGCCGATGGCCCCCCGGTATACCTTCTTTTTCCCGTAGACAAGATTGTCCGCCAGAATACGGGCCTGTTTTCCCGCCGGCCCTGCCAGAGGAGTAATTCCTGTTTTTCCCGTAACCGGCCAGCTGAACTCCGCCGCGTCACCGAGGGCGTAAATATCCGGCATGGAGGTTTCCATGTACTCGTTAACAAGAATACCCCGGCCGGTTTTAATTCCCGCCTTTTCCGCCAGGGCAGTCTCCGGTTTGACGCCGATGGAAAGTACAGCCATGTCCGCGGTTAGGACCGTACCGCTGTTCAGCTGAACAATCAGCCTGCTATTCTCTTCCCGGAACTCCTTTACCCCGTCGGAGAGGTAGAGTTCCACCTGCTTCATTTTCAGATGAGCATGTATCTGTGCCGCCATTTCAAAATCCAGAGACGCCATGATCTGGTCCGCGAGCTCTACAATACTTACCTCGATACCGCGGTGGTGCAGATTCTCCGCTACCTCCATACCGATAAACCCGGCGCCTATTACCACCGCCCGGCGGGGCTGTTTCTGATCAGCAAAGCCCTTCAGTTTATCAACATCCGCGACATTGCGGAGAGTAAAAATCAATTCCGATTTTATTCCCGGAATTGGGGGGCGCAGGGGCTCCGCCCCGGGAGACAGAATAAGGGCGTTGTAGGATTCCCGGTACTCCCGGCCGGTTTTTCTCTCCTTAACTCCGACGGTTTTGGTTTCCGGATCAATGTCCGTCACTTCCGTGGAAACACGGACATCCACATCCAGGGTCTTTCTGAAACTCTCCGGGGTCTCGACAAACAGCTTCTCCCGCTCTTTTATAGTGCCCCCCAGATAATAGGGAAGTCCGCAGTTGGCGTAGGAGATATAATCGCCCCGTTCAAAAATAATAATGGCCGCCTTCTCGTCATTCCTGCGCAGCCTCGCCGCTGTAGCAGCCCCGCCGGCAACCCCGCCGACAATCAGATATGTCATATTGAAAACTCCTTTTCTGTCAGGATGAATGAAGGATAGTATATTTTCTATACTAAGAAAAGGCTTTACGGCCCGCCGCGCAGGGAAGAAACGTTTGCTTCTTCCGCGGAAACACTCTATAATCGTTTCCATGGAAAAGGAAGATCGGGGAACCATACTTGTTGTCGATGACAACACGGAAAACATAAAATTGGCGGTCCGTTACCTGAAAGAGGAAGGGTATAGAACCGCCTTTGCCACCGGCGGAAAACAGTGCCTCTCCCTTGTTCATGAGCATCTTTACGACCTTGTCCTTCTTGATGTAATGATGCCGGAGATGGACGGCTTTGAAACCTGCCGGAAAATTAAGGCACTCCCCCAGTATCGGGATGTGCCGGTTATTTTTCTTACCGCCAGGACCGACAAGGAAAGTGTTGTAGAGGGGCTTGAAACAGGGGGCGCGGATTATATAACAAAGCCGTTTCATGGCCGGGAGTTGACCCTCCGGGTTGGCGCCCATATAGAGTTAAAGCGGGTCCGGGAAAAGCTCGAGGAAATCAATGCTGAACTTCAGAAGGAACTTCTTACCGGCATGAAACTTTCGGAAGAGCTGGAACAGTCAAAAGAGGAATTGCAGCGGGCAAACCAACAGCTCCATACAATGGCCACAACCGATCCTTTAACCGGTATGATGAACCGGCGGCGGATGCTCGACTTTTTGGATTACGAGGCAACGCGAATGAAGAGAACAGACAACGCCTATTCCGTTCTCATGTGCGATATCGACCATTTTAAATCGGTTAACGATACCTATGGGCACGAAACAGGGGATGTCATTTTAAAGAAGGTGGCCGCTGTTCTCTTGGAAGAGGTCCGTGAGCAGGACAAGGCCGCCCGGTGGGGAGGTGAAGAGTTCCTGCTGCTGCTGCCGGAAACAGCAGGCGAGGGGGCCCTTACCCTGGCCGAAAAACTGCGCGCGGCCGTTGCTGCTTTGGAGACCGAAGTGAATGGTGAATTACTGCGGGTGACCATGACCTTTGGGGCCGCGGTATCACACAAGGAGATCGATTTTGACGAGGTCATTCGCAGGGCGGACTCTGCTTTGTATGAGGGGAAAGAGGGCGGGCGGGACCGCTGCTTTCTGTATCAAAACGGGCACGTTTCAAACAGCTGATTCAGCCGTTCAATATCAAGTTCATCCACTGCCTGTAACAAGTTCGACGCGTACCGGTCCAGCTCTTCATCCTGCAAAAGCTCCCCCTCCTTTTTCAAATCGGAGGCAAAATCTTCAATGTCATCCAAAATCATGGAGGAACTGATCTTTTCCCACCGTTTTTTCAGCACATCAGACAAACCTGCCGCTGCCGGCTGTTTCTTCTTTTCTTCAGCCGGGCTGATTTCCTTCGTTTTCTTTGAGGTTTCCCGTTGTGTTTCCGGCCCCTTCAGATATTTTACTTCCGGAAACTGTATTGAAAAAGCGGACCCCTTCCCTTCCTCGCTTTGGAGGGAGAGAGTACCTCCCATGGCCTCGGTAAGGCTTTTTGAAATGGAAAGACCGAGGCCGGTCCCTCCATATTTTCTTGTGCTTTGACCTTCAGTTTGGCGGAATGCCTCAAAGATTTTTTCCTGCTCTGAGGTTGGGATTCCGATTCCGGTATCTTGGACAGCCAATGAAAGGGCGCACAATCCCTTATCGGGTGTATCGAGATCAGACCTGACAAACAGCGTTACCGATCCCGATTCGGTGAATTTCAGCGCGTTGCCTAGTAGATTTATCAAAACCTGCCGCGTCCGCGCTTCATCTAGAACAATCTGCCGCGGGACATCTTCTTCGATAATGAGTATGAACTCAAGGCCCCGCTTTTCCGCCTCCAGACTGAACATCGATTCGATGTCCCCGGACAGCTGCCGGAGATCAAAAGGTTCATAGGAAAGCTCAAGCCTCCCGGCTTCAATTCTTGAAAAATCGAGGATATCGCCGATAAGCATGAGAAGCATCCGCCCCGATTTTTCTATCTGGTTGGAATAACTTTTCAGCTTTTTCTCCTGAACATCGCGATTGATGAGTTCGTTATAGCCAAGGACCGCGTTTAAGGGTGTTCGGATTTCATGGCTCATATTTGCAAGGAATGAACTTTTTACTCTGCTCGCTTCTTCAGCTTCATCTTTGGCCGCCGCCAGGGCCGTCGCCATCTTCACCCGCTCACTTACATCCCTGCTTATGGCCAGGATCTCCTCTTCAGCATTGTCGATAGACACTGTTCTACTGAGGGTTTCAAACCAAATCCAGGAACCGTCTTTTTTCCGAATTCGGTAGGTAACCGATGCTATGGCAGCTTTTTCATGTTTCTGTATTGTATCATGGCTTTCGGTGATAGATTTCAGATCTTCAGGATGAAAGAAATCGTAGGCATTTCTGCCGATCAATTCCTGCTGGGTGTACCCCAAAAGCTGTTCACAGGCGGGGCTCACATACAGGTAGGTGCCGTCGGGGCCATGCTGACTTATCATGTCGGTGGAGTTTTCCGCTAAAAGCCTGTATTTCTTTTCGCTCTGCCGTATGGCCTCCTCCGCCTGTTTTCTTTCAGTCATATCGTGGACCATTGCCAGGAGGAGCGGGCGCTGCCCTAAATCCAGTTTGGCAAGGTTGATGTGGACCTCTCTTATCTCGCCTTCTTTGGTCCTTTGACGGGAATCAAAATCTACTATCGGTTCTTTTTCCAGAAGGGAGATCTTTGCCTGAACTTCCTTCCAGCTATCGGGGTGCTGGATATCAAAAAAGGAGAGTTTGAGCATCTGGTCTCCGGTATACCCCAGGTTTTGCCATGCCGCCTGGTTACATTCAGTAATTTCTAAAGTATCCGTGGATAAAAGCAGGATGGGATCGGCGGCATTTTCAAAGAGGTTCCTGTAGAGGGTTTCCGATTCCTGCAGTCTCCGTTCAGCCTCCCGCTGCAGGGTTACATCGTGTTGAATCGCCACAAAACTGCTCACATCTCCGGTTTTATCCGTTATGGGAGCAATGGTCTGATTCGCGTAGTAGATCGTACCGTCCTTGCGGCGGTTAACAACCTGCTCGTCCCACAGTTCTCCCTTTAAAATCGTATTCCAAAGGCTGGTAAAATAGATGTCCGGCATCATCCCGCTTGAGAGTATTTTCGGGTCGTTCCCCAAAGCTTCCTGTTCTACATATCCGGTAATTCGTTCAAAGGCGGGGTTCACATAGATAATTGATCCATTACTGTCGGTAATATAGATAGCATACCCTGCTTCCTGTACCGCCCGTTCGAACTGTTCAAGCTTTTCAGTATTTTTCCGGACTTTCATGATGAGCATATTGAATGCCCGCCGCACGATTTCCAGTTCGTTAAAGCTCTGCTCGAGTTTGTCGATCGGCTGAGGCGCTTCTTCAATTACCGAGCGTTCAAGAATATGAAACATGTATGTGAGGGGGTTAACGATGTTCCGGGTTGACGCGCGGGCAATGATAAGCATGAGTCCGAGAAAGAGGGCACAGAATAGTAAAATCATGATCCAAATCGGCTTGACCATATCCTTAATAAGCTTTTGTGTTTCCAGTGCATCGACTAATATCCACTCTATTTCCGGTATATAGGTCCCTGACGCCAGATAGCGCTTCCCCTGTATAGAGTACACGCCCGCCCTGTTATTCTGATTTTCCCGAATTTCTTTCAGCAGGGGAACGGAGCCCCAGTTTGCCTGTTCTTCTACAAGCCTGTTTTCCGGGTGGATAAGCATATTGCCGTACCGGTCGGTGAGAAAAATAAGACTTCCGAAAGCCTGGTCAACGGTTTCTAAAATCTGTTCCTGCAGAAAATCGAGGTTCAGCTCACCGATAAGAAAACCTTGCCGGGGAGTTGGAAGAATAGTATTGATGGTCAGCTTTCCCGTATCGGGGCTGATAAAAGAAGAAGAGAATTGGCTGGAAAAGGAGGGTGATGGTCTGAAAAGGGAAATCATATTTGAGATGTCCGGGACGGCGCTTGATTCAGGGGCGGAACGGACCACCATACCGCTTCTGTCCGCGGCTATCAGGCGGTCAAAATACCGGAAGTGGTAAATGAAGAATACCAGGTGTTCCCCGCTGTTGTCAAAATTAGTATCGGACAAATAGCGCATAGCATTGTCCGCGTTATTGAGATATTGAAGTATCGAGGTGCCGATGGACGCGGTAAGTTCCCGCTGCTTTTCCCGGTGAAAGCGGAGGAAGGAGAAGAACTGAAAGGGGGCCATAATAACAATGGAAAAAAGCACCCCAAAAAGCAAATAGGGCAGGATGCTTTTCCGGAGAATACCTAAAAGGGGAGGTGTTTTTTCCATGGTATCTATTTGTTTTCCATTATCGATGTAATAGGTATCTCCTTAACCGTTCTAAAAGCGCCGTCGGCTATCCTGGAAATATAAACAGGCCGCAGGGCTTCTCCCGTCTCGGTAAGTTCTACCTCACAATAGGCCCCTTGAAATCCGCGTATAGCGCCCAGGGCGTCCCGTAGATGCATACCCTCTTCTTCTGCTATTTCTAAGCCCCGGGCAATAAAGAGGACCGCGTCATAGGCATGGATTGAAGCAATGGAAGGGTTTTTCCCGAAGCGCCGGAGGTACCCCTCTTCAAAGGCGCTGTACTCCGGATCGCTGCCGAGTTCTTCGGTGAAGGTATCGGCAAAAATCATGTTCTCCACGGCCTTTCCCCCGAAACGGAGCACCGTGTCGGTATAGGCCCATCCCGAAGAGAAAAGGCAGTATTCGCCGTGTAACGCGTTGGCAAAGGAGGCCGCGTCCGCGGGCGAGGCAAGAATCAGAATGCCCGCTGCATGGGTCGCGCGTACCTCTTCCAACGTATCGCCCCAATCCTCTATATCGCGGGAGGAAAACCAGACCGGCTCAAGGTAGTCTCCCCCTTTTCGGGAGAATTCCGCGGCGAAATCGCCGGAAAACGCTGAAACAAAAATCTCGTTGTCCCGATCGAGGACCGGGACAATTACTTCACATCCCATCTCATCTTTTGCGTATGCCGCCATAACCCTGGCGGAACGGGAGGAGGAGCTGTTCATTCTGTACAGATTGGGGCCCGCCCCCTCAAGTTTCGGACTTGATGCAACCGGAGCGACCAGCGGGACCCCCTCCTCTTCAAGAAAGGGGAGGGCCGCGAGGGTTTTTGTACTGGTTATATGACCAATAATAGCGACAGCGCCTTTTTTTACCAGCTCCTTGTCGGCGGCCGTCGCTTCTTCAGGGCCCGCCCCGTCGTCTATGCTTAGTAAATGAAGCTCTCTCCCTCCTATACCGCCCCGGCTGTTTATTGCCTCTACGGCGAAGGCGGCCCCGTTGCGTCCGTCTACCCCGAAATCGGAGCGTACCCCGGTAATCCGGGCGGAATATCCGATGATAATCGGGCCCTTGCCGCATCCGGCTAGCAGACAGGAGAGAAAAAGGAAAACCGCCAGAATCGGTGCAAACATGTTCTTCATACTGCCATTATAAGTTTTTCTATCCCCTCATGTAAAGAAGAGTCTTTTCGGAAGGCCATTGTTGATCTGCTTTATTTGACGCCGGATAGTGATAATCCGGATTATTTAGAAGAACTCCGCTTCTCTTTCCCCGAAAATTTCTCATGGGAAGCACTGCAAGCTGAAGCGGAAGAGAGTGGTTCAAAAAAGGTGGGCAGAGCGGTGTACATGCTGATGGAGCTTTATGCACAGAGGCCGTCATGAAACACCTTCTTGAACAATTGGTCCGTGAAGAAAAGGACAACTTTGATCTTGTGTGGTACTTGTCGGATCCGCAATGGCCCGCACCGAATTTGGTGCTGTTAAATAATTCTCTCAGGCAATTTAGCTGGCCGGGGCCGGAACTTGGTCCCGACACCTGGCCGCTTTATATTCTTGAAAAGACAGGTCCCATTAACTGGAAGGCCGCGGCAGTCCGGTTTCTGAACACCCTTATTTAGAAAGAAAAATGGAAACAGTAATTCCAAAAACGCAGCAAATTTGGAATTAAGCTTCCCAAAATGTCGACATTGTGGTAATATGTATTGATGAATATTATTAAACGGTTCATTCCAATAGTAACCCGCTCGAGCTTCTTTCTTTTCGGCCCGAGAGGGACGGGAAAATCGTCCTGGCTCGAAAGAACGTATCCCGATGCATATGTCATTGATTTATTGCAGCCGGACACTAGGGTAGAACTGGAAGCTCACCCCGAAAAGCTTCGGACGATCATTGAGGGTAATCCGGAAATAAACACATTTATTATCGATGAGGTGCAGAAAATCCCCGAGCTGCTGACCCTGGTTCATTATTTTATCGAAAAGATGCCCGGTTTACAGTTTATTCTAACCGGCTCAAGTTCCCGGAAGTTGAAAAAAGAGGGAGTTGACATGCTCGCCGGTCGGGCGCTGGACAAACGGTGCCATCCTTTTATGGCATCGGAATTGAAAGACGAATTTGATCTGGAAACAGCACTGGAATGGGGGCTGGTTCCGCTTATCCTGAATAGCGATAATCCTCGGGAAGCTTTGGCTACATACCTTCAGTTTTACCTAAAAGAGGAGATACAAATTGAAAGTTTTGTTCGAAGCCTCGGCAGCTTTAGCCGGTTTCTCGAAGCTGTCAGTTTTTCACACGGCAGCGTGCTCAACATTTCAGCTATTGCCCGGGAATGCATGGTTGAGCGGAAAACCGTTGCCGGATACATGCAAATTTTAGAGGACATGCTTATTTCATTCAGGATCCCGGTGTTTTCCCGGAGGGCGAAGCGGCAGCTTATCATTCATGAAAAATTCTATCTTTTCGATGCCGGGATTTATAACCGGCTCCGGCCGAGGGGGCCCATAGACCGAACGGAAGAGCTGCAGGGGGCCGCTTTAGAGGGGTTAGTCCTGCAGCATTTGCGGGCGTGGATTGATTACGGGAGTATGGACGCCGATATTTATTTTTGGCGGACAAAATCGGGTGTTGAAGTTGATTTTGTGTTGTACGGACCAGATACTTTTGCCGCCATAGAAGTTAAAAACAGCTCGAATGTTCATCAAAAGCATTTACGGAGCTTGAAATCGTTTCGCGAAGACTATCCGGAATCAACCCAGTTGCTGCTGTACCGCGGACGGGAGAAACTGAAAATTGACGGAATACTATGTGTACCTGTTGAGGGCTTTCTGCTTCGTTTAACCCCGGGTAAAGAGCTGATCTTGTCTGAATAGCGGATGCTCGAGGAGTGGTAAATGTCCATATGTAATTATACGATCCGTGTTACCTTTGCGGAGGTGTCCCCTTTTCGAGAAAAAATAGGATACGACCTGAACTCCTTCGCGGCCCAGTAAAAAGCAATCGTATTTTCAACGGCTTTCGGTGTTGCTTGTATTGTATGGTTTGAACAGAAGATGTGGCCGCCTCCGGGAGAAAGGGTTGAGATAACATTCTTCACCTCATTGATGACGTCTGTAACCGAACCGCCGGCCATTACCCTTCGGGTGTCCACATTCCCCCATACGGTAAGGCGGCCGCCGTAGCGCTTTTTAACCGCTGCCGAATCGTTCACATCGGGCTGCAGGGGATTAATAATATCAATTCCGGCATCGACCAAACCGTCTAACGCCCATTCTATTTTCCCGTCGCTGTGAAAGGCGACTTTTACATTCTTGTCTATTTTTTTTGCCTCCGACACCATATGGGCGTACCGGGGAACAAGCAGCTTTTGAAACAGTTCGGGGCTGAGCAGCGGCCCTGCATCCATGCTGAAATCGTCACCCCACCAGATAATATCAACCCCCATTTTCAGCAGTTCCCGGGACAAAGCAAGGGAATGTTCCATACACTTGTCTAATAATTCCTCCACGAAATCGATGTTTTCCACTAAGTCCATGAGAAAGTTTTCAAGACCGCGTAGATACCAAGCGCCTTCGACCATTGTGCAGGCCACGGCGCCGATAATGCCGTAGGTATCGCCGTTTTCTTCGATTCATCATAAATAGTTCCAAACCCTTCGCAAAAACCGACGGCCCTGTAGA
>CAYTSI010000103.1:2824-11246 GCA_964440465.1 uncultured Spirochaetales bacterium | reverse complement strand
TAGACCATGAATACGGAGCCCGCATCGTACGAAGGTCCTAGAAATAGCGGAAAAAGAGAAAAAATTAGCCGCTGCGGACGCGGTTGTAGAGCTCGACCCGGTTAACGGTTCCCGTTTTTTTATAAATTCGGGTAATGTGGTTTTTAACGGTTTTTACGCTGATTCCAAGGCCTGTGGAAATCTGTCTTATTGTTTTGTCATTTAGAAGCATAGCGGCGATCCGGGCCTCCCGGGGGGTGCAGCCGAAAACCGTCGCAAGACGTTCCTCCTTAAGCTGTGTCCCGTCCCGTTCATTCCCGACGAAAAGGAACCCTAAGGGATCGCCGAATCTATCGTTTAAGCGGCTTACTTCCGCGTCGATGGTCCGCTGTTTCCGCCCGGGAACGGAGAGATGAAGGACCGCCTCTTTTGCCGGTACAAGGGGGCCGTCATTATGCGATTCAACCGCCAATTCCGGCAGCTTCGTGTTTTCAAGCTTTCTGAAGGGCGCCCCGAACAGTGAAATCGCCTTTGTATTCATATAGGCAACCCGCCGGTCCTTATCCAGCAGAATGATAACTTCGTCGATAGAATTAAGAAGCTCCCCGCTCACCGATTCGGGCGTTATAGAAAGGAGGCGGTACCGTTTCATGGCAATAATCATCCCGATAAGCCAGATAATCAGCAGCACCGGTGAGATGGTCGCGGGGCGGATATATATAAGAATATCGTGGAGCTGGTATTCCAGCAGTATCAGGACCTCGGCGGCGATCTGGGTGGCGGCGAGCACGCCGATCTGTTTTCGTTCACGGACCAGGGCCGTCTTCTTTCTCCAGCTGAACAGCAGCAGCACCCCCGTACTGAAGCAGATGACAACGTACATCATCCAGACAATATTCAGTGGATTACCTATAGCAGGGACAAACACCCATCCCTTCGCGCCTAAGTAAAAGTCGCTGAATACAAAAGGACAGAAAAAGTTCAGAATAAACAGCGCAAGTCCCGGCAGAACAACAATTGCCGATAGAAAAGGCGTTACGGTACGCCCCGGGACCACTGAGATAATAAACAGCAAGTGTACCGGGAAAAACATGAACATGCCGGACACCGAAACATGAACCCAACGGCGAAGTTCCGCAAGGGTGTCCGCGTTATAGGCGAAGTAGGAAAAAAACGTCCAAAACGCCGCGCACACGGCGGCGGTAAACAGCAGCCAGTGGGAGCGGGTCCTCGGTTGTAACGTTATCGATAAAACCGCAATGTACGCATAGAGGGTAAACGCGCAGATGACGAAAATAGAAATAACGGTCATTGTTCCTTTTACCTCTCCTCAATGAAACTCAACAATTCTATTCTATTGGAAATGTTCAGCTTTCGATAAATATGGCTGATGTGGGATTTCACGGTCCGCTCGGCAATCCGCAGATGCTCCGCGATATTGGTTGTTTTCCACCCGTTAACAATACAGCCGGCCACATCGATCTCGCGCTCCGTTAGACGGGTCTCTGTAAGCAGGTTATTCAGAGCTCCGGCCTCCCTTCCGATTAGAAGAAATCCCAGGGGATCGTTAAACCTGTCGAATACCCGGGTAATTTCCAGGTCCAGCACCGGCCATAACTCCCCGCCTTCCGGCATGTGCAGCGCGACCCGCTTTTTCAACGGGCCCTGCTGCCGGTCCGTCGGCACCAGTGATTCGGTGGTATTGTTTTGTAGAAACATCTGATCAATCCGTACTCCCGCTATCTTTCGAAAGGGTTTCCCGAAAAAGTCCAGCGCCTTCTGGTTCATGTACCGCGGTTTGCCCTCCGGATCCACGAGGATTATCAGTTCGTTAATCGATTCGAGGATGCGCCGGGTCACCATCTCGGGGGTGACGTTTAATAACCGATACCGTTTTATCGCGATCACATAGCCGATGGCCCAGGGAATGAGGAGAACCGGGGTAAGTGACACCCTTCTGATTGCAAACATGTGATTGTGCAGTACATAATCGGTAAATAGTAACACCATGGCAACGGAAGCGGATATTCCAAGCAGTTTTATCTGCTGTTTCTCCCGCTGCAACTCCGTTCTTTTGTACCAATTTATACAATACATGATGCCGGTACCGAATGCCGTAATAAAATATCCAATCCAAAGAATATTCCATACCGTAGCCCGCGCGGGAATAAATACCCACCTTCCGTTTTCCCGGAAAAAACCGGAAAAGGTAACTGCCCCTTCAACGTTTTTAACCAGCAGAAACAACGCGGGGAGTCCGAACAGCAGAATATAGCCTAGCGACAGCTTCCCCGTCATATACCGCACGAAGAAATTCTGCAGCGGCAGAAAGAGGAACAAGCCGCTGACAGACAGATAGAAAAAGAGCCGCACCTGCTCTATACTTTCCGCGTTATAGGTGAAGCAGGCGAAAAATGTCCAAAAGGCAAGAGCGAAGGCGCTTCCCGCTAAGAGCCAATGAGCTGTTTCCCGGGGTTTTTCCAGAAAGACGGTAATTGCCAGGTAAAAATACAAAGCGGCTGAAGAGATGCTTATTATTGAAAGATATTTCATCGTTCCATCTATAACTAATTATACCCTAAAAAACGGCCCATAAATGACGAATTAGTTCAATCCGGCCCGTTCGAACTAATTTGTTCCGGCTTTTTTCCGGCAATAGCCGCTAGAATATTTTCTATTGCACTTTCTGTCTGCCGAACCAATTCTTTATTCCGGCCTTCGAAAGGCGTGCCTTGATTTTTCCGCAGAGGAAGAAGTATTTTTTTTGTTTTTAGCTACATGCCTGAACAGAATTTCCGCTAACTCATCGAGAGCGGAGTTCATAATATGCTCTTTTACAGCGGTTTTATCGACACTCATCCCTTTCCAATGCAGTATAGTTAACCGGAATTTTCAACGTTCTCGCCTTATTTCATCCCCGGGCGGCGGGACGCTCCCTCCGGAACAGCAGCCCGATAAAAAATACAAAAACACCCCAGAACAGATACTTCCGCGTTGTAGCAATCTGGTGGAACACAAGGGAGGTAGCAATGCCTTCATACAGGAACAAACTACCGCCGTAGAGCTTTTTAAACTCGGCACAGACAGATTCCATCTCCAGCTCCCAGCGTTTCCGTTCCTGCACGTATCCGCCCTCGGCCTCGAAATTGCAGAACGCTTTCTTCCGGTAGCCGTTTGTCGCAACTCCGCCGCCGGAAAGCGTTAGGCTGCCGTTCCGCAGGATATAGGTACCGCCGGACCGATACGAGTATTCCCCGTTGTACCGGTGCCATCGGAAAGTGCAGGTGCCGTCGGTGTACAGGACCAGCTCTTTCATAGCGCCGTCGTAGGGCTGCACATCCGCTCGCATACTGCCGTACATCCGTTTCAGGACCATCTTTGACGGGACCTTACCTTTAGTGCAGCCGGCAAGGCACGAAAGAGCTGTGCTGAAAACAATGGTGAATGCAGCCAGGTACAGCATTTTTTTTCCGCTGCCGCCTCCCGGGCCGCCGCCGCCCCGGAGTTTTTTCATATACTGTGCCGGAGTTAGGCCGGTACATTCTTTAAAGTGAATAAAAAATGATGATTTCGAATTAAAACCGCATTCATAGCCCAGATGTTCGAGGGTAAGATGGTCCGCCGTTCCTGATTGGATTTTCAGTTTTGCCTCTTCCACCCGGTATTCAGCTACAAAAACCGTATAATGCTTTGCAAAGTAGGTGTTAAAGACAACCGAAAGCTGCTGACGGCTCAAACCGGTTGTTTCGGAAACTGCCGACATGGTAAGCTGCTTGTCCAGATACGGTTTTTCTTCCCGGAAATACTCCAGGATGTCACGGGCCGCACCGTGCATTTCCGCCTCGGAGTGGAAACCGGGATATGCCGCCTCCGGTGTAAGGTACCTGCGCCTAAAACTGATTGCGATAAACACAACAACCGAAAAGACCGCGAACAAAAAGAACAGATGGTGGGCCCGGAAGTAGCGGAGATAGATAACGCCCGTTACCGGAAAAAACAGCAGATAGGCCGGCAGCACGGCATAGGGGAACCAGCCCGGTGGAGAAATCAGAACAGCGCTGATTCCGAGATACACGGTAAACTGACAGAGAAGCAGCGCATTCAAGAGAAAATAGATACGGTTATCCCTGTTGATAATGTTAACAATAGTAAGTTCCCGAATACCGGCAGGTTGTAAAATATAGATGAGAAAAAACACAAAGGCAGCGGCGGAAAAAATAAAGTGCAGGAAAAAATACCGGTGTTTTCTCTTTAGCGACTGCAGCACGTAATACAGCAGAACGGGACCGGCCGCAAAACCGACTGCCTGATCGAGAAAGGGATAGTACCGGTAGAGAGCGAAGCTTTTATACAATTCCAGACAGCAGAACAGCTTTCCCATGAGGGTGACAGTCAATACCAGAACAAAAAGCACGAGGGGGGAAACACTGTTTTTATATTTCAGGAGCGTGCGGAAAAAAATAAAGAGAAAGGAGAAAAGAACAACAACAAAATAGGACCCCACATCAATGGGCCCGAGCATAATGCCCCCCGATACAGCGTGGCTACACCGTAGTGTCTACAGTATAGTACAAACAGCCGCTTCCCGCAAGGGAAAACGCGGAACAACCACGCCGGGAAGCCTACCGATTATCCGGGAAAAGGAAAGCTTATCCGGAATTCCGTCCCGTTGTCGGTATGCAGTGTAATTTCGCCGTCGAGGCCTGCAACGAGCTCACGAACAAGGAGCATCCCCGTGCCGCCTGTAAGGTCGTCGATGCTCTTCACTTTCCCGGCAAGGCCGGTACCGCTGTCCCGGTAGGTAAAATGTACGGTTTCCCCGTCCCGGCGGATTCGTAAATTGATCTCGCAGGTATCGGCAAACACGGCGTATTTAAAGGTATTCGTCAGCAGTTCCGCCGTCAAAATCCCTAAGGGGGAGTTGTATTTGGGGGAGAAGCTCATTTCATCGAGTTCGAAGTTGAGCCGGAATTGTGCCGTATTTTCATACAATGAAGCGGATATCGCTTCCGCTAAGTCCCGGATGTATTCGGGAATGCTTAAGCCGCTAAAATTATCGGTCCGGTACAGTTTATCGTGAATAAGGTGGATTGCCTTTACCCTGTTGATAATGTCCCGAATAGAATCCTCTTTCGATTTCTCCCCGGTGGAAAGCTCCATATGGGCGAGGGCTTCCACGGTGGCCAGGTTATTGGAAACCCGGTGGTTTATTTCCGTTAGCAGGTTACGGTTTTCCCGAAGCATCGCGTCCAGCTCCGCTTCTTTCTTCTTCAAGTCGGTAACATCGGTTACAATACCCTCAACGGCTTCGGGAGAACCGTCTTTTCCGAAAACAAGCACATTACTTTGGGAAACCCAGCGGGTTTCTCCCGATTTATGGATGAGGGGATAGACAATGCTGCCCCGCGCTTTTCCCCCGCGGATGTCTTCCCAGATCCTTCGCGCCTTTTTCCTCCACTCCGGATGCACCAGCTCCCGAATATACTGCCGAATATCTTTTAGTTCATCCGGCGCGTAGCCGCTTATCCGGAACACGGCGGGACTTACATATTCGAAGCGGCCTTCGGGAATGAGTATCCGGACAATCATGTCCCGGGCGTTTTCGGCAAGCAGCCGAAACTTTTCTTCTTTTTCCGCGAAAGCTTCCCGCAGGCGCCGCTGTTTGGTAATGTCCCGGGTAGTTGTTAGAAAACCGTAGACGACACCGGAACCGTCTCGAAGGGGGGTTACAATTTCCTCGGCCCAGAACGTACTCCCGTCCTTTTTTACATGCTCGAGCTCCAGCGTAAACAGCGTTTCCTCTTCCAAAGAAAAGGTCCGCAGCAGCTCAGTTAACCTTGTATACGAATCGGGGGTAAGGAGGTCTTTAATCGAGAGGTTTTTCATCTCCCCGCCGGTATAGCCGGTTATTTTCTCATTCGACCGGCTTATATAGGTAAAATGAAAACGCGAGTCGGTTATGGTAACGATATCCGGTATATGTTCGGTGATGGTATGAAACAGTTTCTCGTATTCAGAAAGTTCCGTTATGTCCTCCATTGTGAGGAGAACCGTTTTCCCCGTTCCGGGCGGGAGCAGCGCCGCCGAAGCGCGAAAGGCCGCCTCCACCGCGATACCGTTCGTTTGCAGCCTCATCGGCACCGTGGCCTTGTGGATTTTGTTTTCGCTGTTGAGTGTTTCGAGGAAAAGCTCCCGTAATTTACACCGCCGGCAGCCCCGTCCGTATCCGCACCCCCTGGGATCTTCATCGTGGTGGGCACAGTGCAGAACGTTTCCCACCGGGGCTTCGGCCCGCTGCTTTTCAACACGAAACGCGGTGTCGAGATATTCTTCCGCCGCCCGGTTCATGTTCCGCACCACCCGTTCTTCATCGAGGCAGAAGGTCATAACCGGAATGCTCTCGCATATGGAACATACCTCCGCGTACCGGTTTTCCCGTTCCAGTTTTTCCTTGAACTGGGCATACCCCCGTTCAACGGCGTTTAAAAGCACGTGTTCTCCGGAGTTTTTTAAAATGTATCCGTAGTTCGGCACCGACTGTATCCGGTCCACATATTTTTTCTCATGGTGCGCCGTTAGAAAATTAATCGGCACATCCCGTGTAAGTAAAATCTGCCGCGCCGTCTCGGCGCCGTCGATTCCCTTCCCGAGGTCGAGGTCCATCAAGATAAGCTCGATGCCGGGATCGTCGGCAAAAATCCGCACAGCGGATTCTCCGGTACTGCTTCTTACCACGTCATACCCGTTGTTCTCTAATATACTGGCTTCTTGAATCCCCACGATGGTATCATCTTCAACGAGGAGTATTTTCCTTTTTTTTTCGTCGATAGCCGGCATTCGTGCAAAACCCCCTTTCATAGCGGACATAGTGGACTTTTAATCGGAATGTACCGCATGTTACTAGTATCGGGAAGATTTGTCAACAACTTTAGAGATATTGTATAAAATCTTGTATTTGTAGCTAATAAACATAACTAGTGTGATTTACGCCTCTCCGGTTGCGGAAGCGGGGCGGAGGGGATATACTTGGTCCGTGCGTGTTTCGGGCAGAATCAGACTCATTGTTATCGTCAGCTGTATCCTTGCCGTGGCCTTTGTTTCGGTAAGCGTATTCAACTACAACACCGCTAAAAAATCAATTAACGAAGGGGACACCCTGGAAAGTCTCGTTGGAAAGGCGGACTCCGCCTTATATCAGTCGAAAAAAGAAGGCAGAAACAGGTATACCATTTATACCGCGGGAGGTAGTAAAAATGGCGGATTTTAACGGAAACACATTTTTCGCGAAACGGAAGTTCTGGGCAATCGCGGGACAGGTCCATGTGTATGATGAAAACGGCGGCCTCGTCTGCTACGTACGGCAGAAGATCCTGAAGCTGAAGGAGGACATAACCGTCTATAACGACGAAAAGATGTCCGAACCGGTCTTAAGCATCAAGGCCCGGCAGATTGTCGACTTTTCCGCCGCGTACGACGTGGTGGATGTCCTGACCGGCGAAAAGGCGGGCGCCTTAAAACGGAAGGGGTGGAAATCGCTGTTAAAAGACTCGTGGATCCTCATGGACGCGGCTGACAACGAAATCGGGACTTTAGGCGAGGAATCATCCGGCGGCGCGCTCGCGAGCAGGCTAATCACCCTTATACCGCAAAAGTATATTATGCGGACAAGCGCCGGTGATACGATAGCCCGCTTCGACCAGCAGTTTGCAATAGCCGTCCACAAGTTTGACATTAAATTCTTCGACACCGCCAAACCGAAAATCGACCGCCGCCTTGCAATGGGGGCGCTGATTATGCTCCTGCTAATCGAAGGCAGGCAGAGCTGACCGGCGGGGGGCACCGCTATACCGCGGCGGTAAATTGGAATGCCAGGGACGCTTCCACCGGTTTGCTGAAGAGGAAGCCCTGCAGCAGATCGACGCCGATCTCTGTAAGGATTTCCTGCTGCTCTTTCGTTTCAATTCCCTCGGCGCACACCTCCAAGCCCAGTTCGTGGCCGAGTCGCGTTATCCACCGCACCAGCTGCTCGTCCTTTTTACTGCGGGCAATGTTCCGTATAAAGCTCATATCAATTTTCAGCTGGTCCGCCGGTACGAGGCGGATATTTCCGAGAGATGAATATCCGGTGCCGAAATCGTCCAGGGCAATGCGTATACCTAGAGCGCGGAAATCGTTCAGCGTTTTTATCGACGTGCTCCAGTTCCTCATTACCGCGTGTTCGGTAACTTCCAGCACCAGTCTGCGGGGATCAAACCGGCTCGTTGTAATAATTTTTAGAAACTCCGGAACGAGGTCCGCGTAGGTAAGCTGCTCCGCCGACAAATTTATTCCCACACTGATGTTTCCGTCAAGCTTTTTCATGCTCTCAAATATAAGCAGGGTGTGTTCCAACACCCATCTTCCTATCGGGACAATAAGCCCGCTTTCCTCCGCCACCGGGATA
>CAYTSI010000103.1:0-2724 GCA_964440465.1 uncultured Spirochaetales bacterium | reverse complement strand
CGATACTGGCGCCTAAAAAAATTTCCCGTTCGCTTAGCCCGAACGTTTGCCGCAGGAGAGACGTCAAACTTTGGGCCACCCGGATAATATCATCCGGACCGGCCAAATCGAGACACAGCAGGACAAATTCATCACCGCCGATCCGGAACAACCTGTCGGTTTTCCGGACAACACGGTGCATTCGGTCCGCGACCCTTTGCAGGATCTCGTCCCCCGCCTGGTGCCCCATGGTGTCGTTCACGTGCTTAAAGTTGTCCAAATCTATAAACAGCAGCGACAGCGCTCGTCCGGAACGTTCGGCCCTGAATATTTCATCGGTCAGGTTCCGGTGCAGGGCAATCCTGTTCGGAAGCCCGGTTACCGGGTCCTCCTCCACCATCAGCTCCAGCCGTTCATTCGCGGCGGCCAGATTGTCAATCAACTCCCGCTCCTGTTCCAAGGCCTTCGTAAACCGGAGGGCCAGGGAAAAAGTCTGGATGCCGACAAATATAATGCCGGCATAATCGGCTAAGGGGAAACGCCCCAAAATACCCATGTAATAAAGCGTGTCGTGGGCCGCGATTAGTCCCGCGATAATAATCCCTAGTAACACCGACAGCGCGTGCTGCTTCTTCAGTTTCAGCCCGATTGCGGCTTGTACCGTAAACCAAAGAGCTGCCGCGACAAACAGTCCCTGGCCGATACGAATGGTAAAGGTCATCCAGAACACGGGGCCGAAAAGCGATACCAGGGCCAACACGCCGTTTACTCCGATGTACAGTCGAAGCGGCCATTTCGGCAGTTTCCGTTCCAGCAGTTTCCCTAAAAAAAGGACAAAACTGACAACCAGGATATAAAACGAGATGTACTCCAAGCGGAGAAAAACAGCCCAGGGAACTGAAGGAAAGAGACTGTTCCAAAAAATTGAATTATTGAATCCGGAATTGACGGCAAGGGCCAGGCAAACCAGGGCAAACCAGGCCAAAAGACGCTCTTTCCGCTGCAGCAGATACATAAGGCCGTGATAAAATCCAATAACCAGAAAGGCGCCGATAACGATCCAGTCCCGCATGGCCCGGCGCCGTTCCCGGACATTCAGTTTTTCGGCAATTCCCACTACCACGCTGCTCCGCAACCCCCCAACGGCATGGGAATGGTTCGCTACTTCTATCCGGACATCGAAACGTCCGTTTTCATCAGGCGGCAGGAGGTATGTTTTCGGATACCACTGCGGTTTGTGCTCCCGCGGGTCCGCGGCGGGCGTCCCCACCCCGCCTACAAGGGCCCCGTTTACAAAAAGGCGGTAGGCTGTAGGGACAAATCCGATCCGAAGGGCCAGCCCTCCCTCCGGCGGGTCCGTAACCCGCACCAGTTTTCGGTAGGTAGCATGACCCCTCCGGTCCACAATGTCCCCGTTCCATCCCGACGGAACGTCGAAGAGCACCGGACCCGGAAGCTCCCGTTCCCTTCCCAGAAATCGGCCCGGGTACAGTTCCCAAGTGCCGTGAAGAGTAACGACCGCGCCGTTTTCCATCTCCCGGCCGGACACTTCCCGTACCGGAGCTGCCTGCTCCGCGGACACTACCGCGCATGTATATACAATAAAGAGGAAGAAAAATGATATTCTCGGCAGCCGAGCCGTCTGTAACAATCCGCAACCTCACTACATGGTACGTAACATTACCAGCCGTGTCAAGAAAGGAGAAAAAATATACGTTGTATTGACAAAACAAAATATCGGCGTTATATTACTTTTAAAGGTAATTAGAGGACTTTAATGGACAATAAAGATATTTTAACCCTTTCGGAAGCAGCAGATTATTTGAAAATTGCGGAAAAGACCCTTCTCCGGATGATTCACCGGAAGGAAGTCCCGGCCGCCAAGGTGGGGAACCAGTACCGCTTTCTCCGTAACGTTTTAGAGGATTGGCTTATCTCGAAAATGAAGGTGCTGCCGTCAAACGACATTACCCGGTTAATCGAAGAGCAGGGAGAGCTCCTCGCTGTGTGGCGGCTCTTAGATGAACGAATGGTCCTTCCCGACATGCCGGGCTTATCAAAGGAGGAGGCCCTCCGGCAGCTTACCCTCCCCCTCGCGGAGGCGGGACTGCTCGAACATCCGGAGGGGTATATAAAGAAACTTCTCGATAGAGAAGAGATGGTATCGACGGCGGTTGAAAACGGCGTTGCCCTTCCCCATCTGCGGAAACCGGAGGAAAACCCTTCCGGGAGGCCCGTTATCGTTATCGGCCGCAGCCGGCAAGGTATTGACTTCGGCGCTCCCGACGGACAAAAAACAATATTATTCTTTTTGCTGTGCACCGACAGTGAGGTAGTCCACCTCCGGGTCCTCTCCCTTCTTGCCCGCATTATGAAAATACCCGGCCTGTTAGCCTCGCTGTTAGAGGCGGAAACAGCTGAAGAAATTATATCGTTAATCCACGCGGCGGAAACCCGCGTGGCAGGAGGAACAACATGAGTCTCGTTGAAAAGATAAAAGAGAATTACATTCTGCTCGATCGGACGGAACCGACAAAGAAGGAAGTACTTGCAGCGATCGCGGCCGCCGCTGCCGGCAGCAAGGAGCTCTCCGCGTATACGGAAAAAGAGATCCGGAAAACCCTGGAGGACCGGGAAAAACTCGGAACAACCGGTTTCGGCGGCGGTATTGCGATCCCTCACTGCAGCCTTGAAAAGGCGGAAAAATTTGTTGTGGGTGTGTATGTCCATCCCGAAGGCGTCGAT
>CAYTSI010000102.1:1794-11356 GCA_964440465.1 uncultured Spirochaetales bacterium | reverse complement strand
TTCAAGCTGCATAAGCAAAAGTGCCCGGGGAACTTCCCCCCGCTCCGGTGTACGGGACGGTAGAGCGTCCGCTGCCCATGCAAACAAAAACAAATCCCTAGTAAAAATCGCCGAATTCTTGAAGCACCAGCGCCGTTTACCCCTTTATCTGTTACATGGACACAAAAGAAAAAGCAGAACAAAAGGGAACAACCATCCCCAATCCCCACGATGTTTTCGCAAAGGAGATGCTCTCCTACAAACAGAATGCCGTCGATTTCTTCGGCGGCATATTGCCGGGACCGTTACAGAAAAACCTCGATCTACAGAGCATTGGCCCCGACAAGACCGCCTACTCGGATGAAAAACTAAGAGAATATTTCTCCGACGTGGTCTATTCCTGCTCTTCCCGGTCCGGGAAAGCCACCTTCAAACTGGCACTGTTGTTCGAACACAAAAGCGCCCTTTCCGACTTCCCCTACGGCCAGCTCCTCCGCTACATCTCCCGTATTTGGGACCTGCACGAGAAGCAAAAACAACCCATTCCCATCGTGCTCCCGATTATTTTTTATCATGGCGGGTCGGACTGGAAGCACCGCCCCCTATATTCATATCTGTCCGGTGACACGGAACGGTATAAGCGCTTTATTCCCGGGTTTGACTATCTTCTGGTGAACTTACAGGACTACCCGGACGAGTTAATCCTACAAACATTCGGGCATAATCCAGCGGTAAAGTTATGGCTGTTTACCCAAAAATATATTTTCAAGCCGAAGGAGGTGTTGAAAACATTGGAAAAGATAACCAAATCTGATAGAATGTACGTACAGTCGGAAGAGGGGCTAAGAATATGGGAGACGATTTGCCGCTATTTATTTACGGCAACACCCATCAAACCGGAGGAGATCATAAGAACGGTAACGCCGTTACACCAAAATGCAAAGGAGACGATTATGACCACCGCGGAACGGTTACGACAAGAGGGATTGGAACAAGGTTGGGAGAAATGTGCTTTCGAAAAAGCCCGTGAAACAGCCAAGCGGATGCTGGACAAGAACTACCCGATTGAAGATATTTGCGACATCACCGGCTTGACCCAGAAAGAAGTGGAAGGTCTGCACCGGGGGTGAGGCCCCGCGGTGCTGTCAGCGTTCAGGTGGTGAAGTGTCTTTCACCGCCAAAAAAACGGTTATTGTTAACCCGTTATTATCTAACCGAAAAAAACCCTTAAAGAAAAACACGGACTGCCGCGCCTCGGTTCTGACCGCGAAGCAGTAGTTCGTGTTTTTTGCCATTAAAACCCCCGGACGGCACGGACCCTGTTATTGTCGTTCTTATTGTTGTTGTTCTGTTTCCACGCGTTGTTGTTATTGTTCTCCGAAGAACTCCAATAGTTGTCGTCCGCGAAACCGCCGAAACGCAATAGTAACGCCGTTTTGGACAGATACGGAGCGTTCCATACCGACACGAATATGCTGTTTATTAAAACAGCCGCGCTACCGCTTTTAAACAAAACCTTGCTCACTCCCTCCAGCCGTAACCGAAGGGATTCCGGCTATTATCACAGACCGGCTGGCCGCTCTCTACGTTCGCTGCTCGCCCATGCGACCGTGGGCCTTCCGCCAGCCCGTAATTTGCTTCCCGATACTTTCCAGCAAGACGGACAATCCGGCCTGCTTTTTTATTGCCAGTATTTTCAGGTCCACGCACAGCCTGATTTCCAGCTTCAATATCTCAAAATCGTCTAAAAATGCCTCCAAATATTCCCGGTAGGTACCTTACTGGTCAGTATGAATGGTAGTATACATTTCTTCATTTTTCCAGCTTTTTAAAATCCCATTTTTTTACTTGTTTCTTTTCTGATATTGAAGCGGCGTCATATGTCTCATTGGTTATTGCTTGTACTTCGTCGCTTGTCGCCAGTGTCAGCATCCCGACATATCTGTCGTAACATTCGATTGAAAGGATTTTTATCAGTTCATTTATCTTGATGATAATTTGATTCCCACCGGCAATTTCAGCAATACGAGTAAAGGTACTAAATACATCTTTGACCTTTGCGTTGAGGGCTTCATCGTCAAGCTCAGTGCTTTGTATATTATATTTATCTATGTTCTCCTGACTGATATATCCGTCTACTGTAATCCCTGCAGTATTTTGTGATACTGTTACTTGGCTTCGCAATTCTTCCTGAAAGTTAAAAATAAGCTGAGTATAGTCGATTTTATTTTTCTTAATCAGTTCTGCTAACCGTAATGTTTCGGAAAGATCCGACGGCTGCCCGTCGGTAAAAAGCAATATCTTATTGTGTACTGTCTTATCCTTGAAATGAAGCACTTTCTTGATAAAGCTTCCATAGTTGGTGTCTTTTCGGGGAATTTCTTTTCCATGTAAAGGATATGAGACAGATATGCATTCATCTGAAAAGACATACAGCCTGATTTTCGTATTTTTCAGAAAAGAAAGTATATAACTATAGAAATAGTTTAAAGCAGAGATAACCATTTCAAGTTTACCTTGATTTTCCATACTGTAGGAATAATCAACAACTATATGAAGCAGGACTTCTTTATCTTCCGGCAGCTTGAATTTTTTATTGAGCGTATTTGTTAGAAGGTCTCCCAGTTTGAGTTCGAGGTCAATTCTGTCAAAAAAGGACGGAACCGCGGAAAAATCAAAGCTCTTCCCATAAAAAAGAGAAAAAGAATTGTATGTATCCAAGATGATCTCATCCTGCACTACATGTTCAGAGTTTATTATCGGGATATCGATGTCTTCATCAATCCCTAGGCTTTTTAATATTTGCTTCTTATCTTCAATGATATTTTTTCTGAAAATGTTCAGCCGGTCGATTTTTTCCTTGCTTTCTAATAGTGAGCGGGATATTTGTTTTTGCGGAAATCCATGGATGGTATCAGCTACCACAATATCCCTTTCTCCAAGCAAGCTGTATTTTGTAAAAAGCTGGTGAAGTAGTTCGGGTGTTAAAACGGGGAAGTCGCGCAGCTCTTCAGGTACGATATCGTTAATAGTTATTCCGCTAATAATGAGCATTCCCGGTTGAAGGTTCTTCCATTTAATTCTTCTGGGGTTTGCAAAACCATCCAATTCAAACATTTCTGGCCCCTATTTTCGCTCAAACCATATAGAAAAATGTTAGTACATGTATTAATAAAATTCAATATTTATTACAAAACCGCCGGTCCATCGGTTGAAAAGTTGAAAAATAGAGAAGAATCGAGTATATTTTTTTGTATGGATACAGCAAAGTGGTAGGTCCATATAGTCTATAATGAACCATAGAAACAAATTCTTTAGTATATTTACTCTTTTCGTTACCATTACCTCATTCTCTTTCGCTGAAAGTGAAGAGTACATCCGGGCATTCGCGGATTTTAAGGACCGATTTAGGGAGTATGCCCTTACCGCTCATGAAAAAAGCAAAGACGAAAATAAAGAACTCATTGAAAGCATCATCAAAGAATCGTTTCACTACGTACCCGGCATAGAGAATTTTAAGGCAATGCTGACGTATAAAATAGGCTACTATTTTGAGGAATATGAAGGTAAGTTTTTTATAGTAAGGATACGGTTTCTGGATCCGAACAACCGTGATATTATCGGATTTTCACCATTATTCGGTGATATTGTTGACACCGAGGAAAGACAAGTCCCAATAACAAATCCATCGCTTGCTGATATCGTCGGAGAGTCAATGACCTGGCGAGCCGCTTATTTTATAGAAGAAAATATAGGTTTAAGTGAAATAAGAGGAGAGACCGATACCCCGTCTTCCTATACCCGTTTAAATTTTGAGGATAAAATGACAGCGTATGTGAACATCAGTCATTTTCCAAAAGATATTGATGCCCATGAAATGATGCATATCTGGCAATATGAGCAGGGAAAAGATGATGATGCTTTTATTTTTCCCGTATATAATGAATTCCAAGCAATGGCTTTCGATCTAGCCTTCAACGCGTATGCCGATACAAATCAACCGTTGAAAAATATTATTTGGGCTATGAACGTACCTTCTATTTATGGTTTCTATTACCGCGCCGGTAAATATTTTAAAGCATTCTTTGAGGAAGAGGGGTATACGGAAACGGAACTCTATAAAATGTCTCCTGCTGAAAGAGAACACTATGGGCTTGAGCTTTTACAGCTTTATGAAGAACATGGCCAAGATCTTTTTTAAATTATCGGAGGGCAAACTCCGGTCAGAAAGGGTTATGAACACCAGAAGCATCGTACTGCTTATACTCGCTTTTTTTGCGTGCGGGGCTCCGCAGATCTTTATAGCCTGAGGACGGCCGCATCGTCACAATATCACACGCACTGTATCGGGAAAAGGGGACGCGTCAGCAATTCGCGTTACAATGAAATAACCCGGGGGCACATAAAGTCCACCACCTCCGGGTCATGTGAGATAAATACGTAGGACAAGCGCCGTTCCTCCTGCAGGTTCTTTAACAGGTGGAGAATTTGCGCCTGCACCGAAATATCGAGGGCCGACGTCGGTTCATCGAGTATAATGACCTTCGGGTCTACAAGAAGGATCCTCCCGAGGGCGACCCGCTGGTTCTGCCCCCCGGAAAGCTGGCTCGGCAGGCGGCAGAGGATTTCTTTCGACAAGCCGACGAGTTCCAGAACTTGATGTGTTCTCCCCGCCATTTCACTTCGCGAGGACGATCCGGTCAGCCTGCAGACATCAAAGAACTGACGTTCGATCTTCTTCATCGGATTGAGCGCTCCTTCCGGGTCTTGAAACATCATCTGAACATTTTTCAGGTAGTTTTTCCGTTCCTTCCTGCTGAGGGAAAAAATGTCTTTTCCGTCGAACAAGACCCGGCCCCCGGTGGGTTTTATAAGGCCTGAAAGAATTTTACCGAAAGTTGTTTTTCCCGACCCCGATTTACCGACAATTCCGACGGAAGACCCCCTATCGAGAGACAGGTCGAGTCCGGAAAGGACGGTCTTTTTTTTCATGCTTATCGTGCCGGAAAGATAGTATTTCGAAATTTGCCGGGCTTCTAGGCATGGAGAAAGCATCGGACCTCCCTGCCGTTTACCGAAACCATCGGGGGTTCTTTCACCGAACATGTATCATAGCGAAGCGGGCAGCGCGGGTGGAACCCGCATCCCGTTGGGTGAGCAGTCATGTCTATCGATTCCCCGGGGACGGGACGGAACCCGTTTTCCGGAAGGCTTAAGAGAAGGGCCTGAGCATATGGATGGAGCTGCGTTGTAAAAAAAGCACGATTATCCGCGATTTCAACAATTCGTCCTCCGTACATGATTGCTACGCGGTCGGCCACATTTCGAGCCAGATCAAAATCATGGGTAATAAGAAGCAGGGAGGAATTATTTTGTTCTTTAATTTCCAGCAGTTCACGCATTACTTCAGCCCGCAGCGGCCGATCCAACCCTTTCGTCGGTTCATCCGCGATAAGGATTTTCGGAGAGAGGACCATAGACGCCGCGATCAGGACGCGCTGGTTCATTCCTCCGGAAAACTGAAAGGGATACGAGTTCATGTTGTTTTCAACATCGGTAAAGCCGAGCCGTGTAAGAAGTTTCCGGGCCCTGTGCAAAGCCTGCTTCTTTTTCATTTTCCGGTGTACAAGGAGCGGTTCGGTTATCTGTCTGCCGATTTTCTGAATGGGATTTAAGGACAAAGAAGGGTTTTGAAAAATAATGGAAATATGTTCTCCCCTGAGCGAATCGAGGAGGGGCTCGTCCGCTTTGAGCAAGTCCGCGCCCATGAAGTTGATCTCGCCGCCGGTTTCCGCGTAGGCCGGAAGTAGACCCATAATTGAATTGGCGATGACCGATTTTCCGCATCCCGTTTCCCCCATCAGGGCAAGGGTCTCTCCGCCGATATGGTCGAAGGTCACCTTGTCCACCGCCGTGACCGTTCCGCTTTCGCTGGGAAACAGGACTGACAACTCTTTTACGTGGAGACACGACACCGTTTACATTCCCCTTTTTTCTTTTATCGCGGATACCGCGGGAACGAGCTGATACCCGGCCGCGGCCCCGTTCGGGCCCTCCCGGTTTTCAAGGGAAAAACTTACAAGCACTATCGAGAGGACACACAGGGTAACGGCCGCGCCGGGAACGGCATACCACCACCACATGCCCCGTATAAAGCCTCCCCGCTCGAAGGCGTACCGGACCATCATCCCCCAGCTCTTTTTCATGGGATCGCCTAAGCCGAGAAAAGAAAGAGAGGCTTCGGAGATCATGGCGGAAGCCACCGTCAGCATGAATTTGGGAATAACGACAAAGACAATATTCGGAAAGATATCGGAAAAGAGAATTCGCGCGTTGGAAAAGCCCATCGATTTCGCGCTTTCAACAAATCCGGTTTCCCGGATTTGCATGGTTTTCGCTCGGACCACCCGGGCCGTTGTCGTCCACCAGACGAGCCCTAAAACGAGGATAATAATCCAGTAACTTGGACGGAGAAAAACTGCCAGAATAATTACCAACGGGATCCTCGGAATCATGAGAAACACATCGGTAAGCGCCATGAGGACCTCATCCGCGATACCCCGAAAGAAACCCGCGGTCATTCCGATGATGACTCCCAGCCCGGTTGCCAAAGCCGCGGTCAAAAGCCCGACAACAAGCGATACCCTCGTGCCGGCAATGAGTTCGGACAGGATGTCGTTTCCGATATCATTAGTCCCTAAGGGGTGTTCCCGCGAGGGTGAAGCGTAGGGTTCGAACCGCTCCCGCGGAGCATAGGGCGTAAGCACGCCGGCGAATACGGCCGTAAGGACAAAGACGATAAAAATGGCGCTTCCGGGTATGCTGATCGATGCCCGCGGAAACCGTGTAAATTGTTTCATTCCCGTTTTCTCACTCTCGGATCGATAAGAGCGTACAAAATGTCGGCAATAATGTTGAATCCGATTATCATCACGGCAATAACAAAAAACGCCCCCTGCAGGACTGGATAGTCGAGTTCCCGGATCGCTTCGTAGATGAGGGTCCCCATGCCGTTCATAGAAAATATTATTTCCACAAACAGCGCTCCGCTGAAAATGAAACCGAAGTCCAGCGCGATAAGGCTTACAAGCGGAAGAGACGCGTTCCAAAACACATGCCGTTTCCGGACCAGCGCGCTTCCGATCCCCTTCGACCGGGCGTAGACGGTATAGAGTTTCTGTTTTTCCTGTATCACGCTTCCCCGCATAATCATGAAATTCCTGGACATGGTAAAAAGAGACAGTACAAGGACCGGCAGGACGAGGTGCCGGGCGATATCGAAAAAGGTCCCCGTTCCGTAATATCCCTTTAAGGGGAACAGCCCCAGGCGGAAGGCGAAAAAATACAAAAACAACAGCGCGAGGAAAAACGGGGGTATCGAATATATACAAAGGAAGACTGAGGTCCCGATTCTGCTCCTGACCGAACCCGCCTTCCACCCGGCAAGAGAACCGAAAACCGCTCCTCCGGCTGCTCCGATAAAAAGAGACGGCAGAATGAATAACAGCGTCCATCTCATCCTGCTTCCGATAACGGCCGCAACAGGCATGCTGTGATGGTACGAGTAACCGAGACGAAGCGTTACAAGATCACCCCAATATTCGGCGTACTGTACTCCGAGGGGTTTGTCCAGGCCGAGCTCCGCTCTGAGGTCCTCTATCTGGCTTTGTGAGAGGGAGAGATCTTCTCCCAGCATATTGATAAGAGGGTCTCCGGGCATCAGCCTTGGGACAAAAAAATTCAACGTTATAATTGCCGCGAACGCAAGTACATACCGCGTTATTTTCCGGTAGAGATTCGGCATAAACGCTATTCTACCCTAGTATTCCTCCTCTTTCGATATGCTAAGGAATGTTTCGGTATTGTATATTCCGTACAGCGGGTCGGGGGCCCAGCCGCTGTACGCCTTGTTATACGGGGTGATAATTTCGTTCCAGTACAGCGCGGCCGCCGGCATATGTTCCGCGTAGTAATCCTGCGCCTCAGCCCCGAGCTCTAGAAGCTTTCCTTCATCCGCTGTCGAAAGGACCCTGTCGCAGAGATCAAGAAAAGCAGGATCATCGAGAACATGCAGGACACCGCGTCCCGAACGTCTCGAATCAAAATACCCGGTCCCCCAGTTCGCGTGCATCAGCATACCCCAGGGTGTCGTCCGGGTAATAGTAAGGTCATAATCGTACCCGTCTTTCGCGGCGACCCATCCGTTTAAATCGAGGGACCTGAGTGTACTTTCAATTCCGACGTCCGAAAGATAATCGACAAGAAGTTCTCCGAGCCGGTTCCAGTCCGAGCGGACCAAAATAGAGAGGCTAACATCGCGTCCCTCCGGCGTTTCCCGTATTCCGTCACCGTCGGTGTCTTTGTATCCCGCGCTTTCAAGAATTCGGACTGCTTTAGACGGATTAAATTCGAGGGCGGGAGTGTCTTTATACCCGCCCATGCTCGGCGGTACGAAACCCCGGTTCGGGACCCGGCCGTATCCCAGCGCGTCGAGCTTCACAATTTCTTTGTAGTCAATCGCGTAGGAGACCGCCTCCCGGAACTGCTTATCGGCGCTAGCCCCGTCGCGGACATTGAAGGCCAGGAACACAAGCCCCATGTTCAGTTTTTGGGAAAAATCAAAGTCCCCCGTTTTTTCGAGCCTGTCGATGTTCGCGTACGGGTATGATGACGCGTACTTGTAATAGGTGTCGACGTCTCCTCTTTCTATAGCGAGGGAAAGAACGTCCATGTTTTTATACATATGGATTTCAAATCCGTCGATCTTCGGTTCCCTGCCTTTCCAGTAACTGTTTCGGGCAAACCTGACAACTCCCGCGTTTAAATCGATTTCTTCAATGTAAAAGGGGCCGAACCCTACGTTTGCTCCGGAGTTTCCGTACTGCATGGGGTCATCGATGTTTTCATAGACGTGCTTCGGGTAAATATTATAGGTGGCAAACTCGAGCCGCAGTCCGGTATAGGGCTTGTTAAAGGTAAGGATTACCGAGTTGTCAGGACCTATTTCCGCTTTTTTTAGGGTATCGTGGATCCACCGGGCATTCGGATTGTTCGCCCCGGTATATTCGATGGAAAACCGTACGTCCTCCGGGGTGAATTGTGTTCCGTCGCTCCAGTACAGATCGTCCCGTATATAAAACGTCCATACCCTGTTGTCATCGGAAACTTCTACGCTTTCAGCGGTCAACCCGGTAAGCTCCCCCTCTCCATCCATTTGCATAAGCGGCGGATTGGAAATATGGGCAAAAATGCCTAAATAATAGTCACCGAACACACTAGCGGTCTTCACTTCATTCGGCGTTCCGATTTTAAGAATTGTTTTTTCTTCCTTCAGTTCGCGCTGCCCTTCGGACCAAAGGGGTAAACACCCAATAATAAGGATACATGCAGCCAGCAGTATTTTCTTCATAACGTCTCTTCCTCCCCGGTATTACGAATACTTAAATAGTAACACTCAATAGTTTAGCAGACTTGTCCGGTTTGTCAACCGTTAAGAAAAACGTTGAAGGAATATCGAAAACTTCGTGTGGGGGACGTCTCCCCCTCGCTGCAAAGCTGTTTTACGGTCCGTCTTTTCAGGCTC
>CAYTSI010000102.1:0-1694 GCA_964440465.1 uncultured Spirochaetales bacterium | reverse complement strand
GGCTCATTCCCTGCTTGGTATTGATAAGCCTGGTGATGGTATAGATTTTGTTCGAAGAAGCTCCCAAAGAGCAAAACCTCCTTTCAGGGGTTATTATTATGTAAGGATAATACACTATACTTACATAACAGAATCCCATATGGAAGGATAGTTTCGTATCTCGGTGATTAATTGGCCGCTAATTGGCCATGGCAGGGTATGTGTAACCATAGGAGCTCTCCCTTACATAAAAGGATATTATATGTAAGGATGTAGACGGTATGAAGCGAACGATACAAGGGAAATATATCATTATTTCAACCGCCGGGGAGAAAGCGAAGGCGTTCATACCGTCTCCTCTCCCGCCTACCCCGCCGATTGACTGGTCGCCCGGCCTGCAGCGACGCTTTGAAGAAGCTCTGCTTGCCTTAGGCAGGCTCGACAGTGTATCCGTACTTCTTCCCGATGCATCCCTCTTTTTGTATTCCTATGTACGGAAAGAAGCGGTACTCTCCTCAATGATAGAAGGAACGAAATCCTCCATATCCGATCTTCTCTTGTTTGAAGCCGACCAGCAGCCCGGCGTTCCGATAGACGACGTGCGGGAAGTCAGTAATTATATACATGCCCTCGATTACGGGCTGAATCGTCTGAAAAACGGATTTCCCCTTTCATTGCGGTTGCTGAAAGAAATGCATGCTCGACTGCTGGCGGTTGGCCGGGGGGCCGAAAAGGATCCGGGCGAATTCCGCCGCAGTCAGAACTGGATAGGCGGTACAAGACCGGGCAACGCGGCATTCGTTCCGCCGCCGCCGGACCAGGTACTGCCCTGCATGGGAGACTTGGAACTGTTTCTATACGACAAGCCGGAACCGACTCCGGTACTGGTAAAAGCCGCCCTCGCCCATGTCCAATTCGAAACGATTCATCCGTTTTTAGACGGTAACGGCAGGCTGGGGAGGCTTCTGATTACCCTTCTTCTTTGTGACCAAAAAGTGCTGCAAGAACCCATGCTCTATTTAAGCCTTTTTTTCAAGACGCACCGTCAAGTTTATTACGACCTCCTGGGTCGGGTCCGAACGAAGGGCGATTGGGAAGGCTGGCTGGATTTTTTCGCCGAGGCGGTAACCGTTACTTCAGAACAGGCTGTTTCAACGGTCCGGCGTCTGGAAAAGCTGGCGCGTAATGACAGAGAAAAATTACAGTCCCTGGGTCGGGCCGCCGGTTCCGCCCTTCTGCTGCATCATGAATTGCTGAAGCGTCCGGTAACAACGTCACGACAACTGGAAGAAGCAACGGGCTTAAGCCATGTAACGGTAAATAAATCCCTCGACCATCTACATGATACGGGTTTGATTACCGAACTGACGGGGAACAAACGGAACCGGGTTTTCAGCTATCCTGCTTACATAGATATTCTCAATGAAGGAACGGAACTGCCGGAGGAATAAAAACGTCGCACCGGTGCGACAAACTCGGAGAAGCAGAAATTACTGACCGGCGTCGTGTGGCATACCCAGGGAAAGTGACCACACGAATCCATAAGTTTTCCGTTGCCGTTTCGAACAGGAAGTTAAAACAGGCGGACGACCTCTTTACCATAGTCAAAGGCAACTATGCCCCGCTGCGGCACAGCCTGAATTAGTATATACTGAATTGCGGGACATTCAAAATCATCATGGTTATACCGATTTTTATACCGGGACGCAAGCGGC
>CAYTSI010000101.1:4740-11406 GCA_964440465.1 uncultured Spirochaetales bacterium | reverse complement strand
CGTCGAAACAGCTTCCGCGGGGAGATCTGGAAAACGATGTTTCCCGGATGGGGTCGCGGCAGGTAAAATTGCTTTCGAAGCACCTCCATCTTCTCGAACTGATCGGGAAGATCTCCCCTATGGTCGGCCTCTCCGGGACGGTCTTAGGCCTTGCCGGAACATTCCAGAAAGTGGCGGGCCTCAAAACCATGGCAGACCCCTCGGTCCTGGCCAGCGGCATCTGGGAGGCCCTCGTCACCACTGTAACCGGTCTTTTTGTCGCCATTCCCGCCATCATTTTTTATCACCTCTTTGAAAACAGGATAAAAGCCATATCCTTTGAAATGAAAAACCATGCCGAAACTGTCCTCTCTCTGATAAAGGAAAAGAAATGATCGATTTTGAAATGGAGGAGACCTTTTTAGCGGACTCAAAATCCGGTCCCGACTTAACGCCGATGATCGACATGGTGTTTATCCTTCTCGTCTTCTTTCTCCTGACTTCGGTGTTCGTCCTTCCCGCCATCAATGTCGACCTTCCCGAAGCCGAAAGCGGTGAGGCCCCGGAGCAAATAGAGCTGACAGTCTCCATCGACCGGGAGGGCACAGTCTTCCTCAACAAGGAGGCGGTGCCGAAAGCCGAACTCAAATCCCGGCTCCTATCCGCCGCGTCGGAGGGAAACGTCGAAGAGGTCTTCCTCCAGGCCGACAACTCCATTGAGTTTGGAAATGTCGTTGACATTATCGACATTGTCAGATCCACCGGCATCGAAACCGTCTCCTTCGTCGTTGAGCAGAAATAAGATCTAAAACGCCGCAACGTTAATCCCCATTGCCGACATCAGGTTCGCCCCTAAGCACCAGCTTTTCAGGTAGTCCTGTCCGTCTAAAATCGTATCGTCGTCAATCAGCTTGATATAGCGCATCTTCCCTCCGGCCGGCCAGGTCTCGCCGTCGGGTTTCCTGGTAAAATCATCCAGGTCGAACTCCACGCCCCCCAGGTAGGGATCTCCGGGCGCGAAATACCGGGAAACACAGGTACAATCGATATCCACCCAGCGAAACTCCCCGTCGACGTCCCGTATCTCCTGGGCCTGTTTGTTCAGGGTATGGTTTGCCCAGGTGGGGTTATTGCCGTGCAGGTTTTCGACGCTGAAATAACGGTAATCCGGATTGTCGGCGGAAGGGTCGGGGTTCTCCACATAATCCTCGCCGGAATGTTCATACCAGACCGAACCGTCCTCCGATACCTCCACATGGGCGAGCTCGCAGCAGAGGCCGTCGCAGGCGCCGCTCCAGGCAAAGGTGGAGGTAAAGGTGACGAAGTCGTTTCCCGGTCCGTCAAAAATATAGTAATCCTCATTGAAACGCCAGACGGCGCTTCCGTTAATCCCGATACAGGTATATTTATCGCTGCTTGAATAGGAACCCGTTCCTTCCGGAGGCCCTAATGCTTCATTGTTCTGCACCGGGACACCCGATGCATCGGCAACCGTTCCGCTGCCCCAGCCTTTCCGGTTTTCTCCGACCTGCCCTGGGTTCCAGTCCGCCGCGACACAGAGATCGAGATACACATTGTTTGGATCAAGGGCCGGGTCGTACGCGGGGGTATTGGCCTCGCAGTCGCAGGGATCCGCTTCCCCTTCCCCGCTGTCATCACCCGGGCCGTCGCCGCCGTTTTCCTCGGTACCGTCATCGTTATTATCTCCGCCGGGCATTCCGGTTTGATTGTTCGGACACGCGGAGAGCAGAAAGAGTAAACAAATTCCAAGCAGCACCGCCGCATTTTTTTTCCTATTCATAACCTGTTCCCCCGTTATCTTCCTCTGAGCCGGAACTCAAATTGTTTCACCGTTACCGTTTTTTCATCAATTCCTTCAAAACGCCAGCGGTTTAATACGACGTCCATTGCCGCTTCGTCGAGCTCCCCGTATCCGCTTGACGTAAGCAGTTCCGCCGACTCCACACGGCCGCCGGCACGGATGGTAATTTCCAAAACGACCGTTCCTTCATGCCCCCACCGCTTCGCCATTTCCGGGTATACCGGTTTCGGCAGGTCCGCGCTTCCGGGAATGGAGTCGAAAGCTACAGCCGCCGCGGCTCCGTTTCCGGGCAGCGGTGAGCTGGGTGCTTCGGAAGAATCTCCCGAGGCATTCGCCGATACAGTCGATATCGGACCTACAATGACCGGTCCCCCCGTTTCCGCCCTGTCATCCGCGGGAGCATCGGCGGGAACATCCCCGACTTCCGACAGTTCCGCCGCGCCATCGGCTGCAGCCTCCGAAACGGCCTCCTCCGGGGATTCCTTTTCGGCAGGTGCCGGTCCGGCCTCTTCGATCACCGCCGCGGGTGTTTCGGCGGAAACTGATTCCTCGGTCGCGGCGGCGGCAGGCGTTTCCGCCGTTTCGGCAGCTTCGGCCTCGATCAGCTTCATGACAACCTTCGTCCGCTTTTCCTGCATTCCCGTCAATTCAGGCAGCACATCTGTAACGGCAATAAAGAGCACGGCGTGTGCGCACAGGGAAAGGAGAACAATGAGAACCGTTTTATTCTTCGAGAAGAAAAATTGACTGAACACCGTCCGATCCTTCTATCTCCTCTATTACTTCATAGCTGTCCAGGTCGAGGACAATAATTTTGTCCGCCGAAAAAAAGCAGACATACAAAACCCGGAACATCTCGTCGACAACGACACCGGAAAAGAAATCACTCTCCGCGTTGTCCCCCGCGAGGATGTAGTCGTTTGAACCGTGGAAAACTTCGCGGGTACTATAATTGTAGGACTGCAAGCCGCCGATACCGGTCAGGTAGACAATTTTATTCGTACGGTCGACAGCGCCTTCACTCCAGCTCGGTGAACCGCCGACTTTAATAATCTCCTTCACCTCATCGGTGTCGGAGTCGACGATATACACGGCGCCGTCATCGGCGTCATCGCCCCCGTTCTTTCCGGTACAGACGATGTGGACTTCGTTCAAATCGGGGAATGGTATTGCCGCCTGGGGGTTCTTTCCGACACTGATAGTGGCCGTGACCTCGTTGCTCCCGGTATCGATAACGCTGACCGTCCCTTCCCGGAAATCGAAAAGCTGGTAATCCCACGCGGTATTACAGACATATATCTTTCCGTTTTGATACGCCCCCCCCTCCGGCCCCGTACCGACGGGTATCCTTCCCAGCACCTTAAGCCCGACGAGATCGACGACGGCCACCTCCCCCGCAACGAAGTTCGGAACATAGCCGGTGCTTCCGCTGCCCGCCCGGATAATCATCCAGGGATTTGAACCGGCCCCCAGATAGATCTCCCCGCGTTCTTCGAAGCTGTTTTCATCGTACACCACGATATTGTTATCTCCCGAGTTAACCAGGTACAGTTTGCCTTCGTAGTACAGCAGGTGGTTCGGCCATTGTCCCGTCCGCAGCACGTCGTGATACATCGCGCGCGACTCGGGCTCGATAAGGCTGATAGTTTCGGCAAGACCGTTGATTACAAACAGTTCCCGTTCCGGATCGGGAATGTCCCTCGACGAGGGCGCGATATAGGGGTCTCTTGTACAGGACGGCATTACGAGGGAAAGCACTGACATAACGGCAAACAACACCGCCGTACGGAAAAACCGTATCAAAAACTGACCTCCGCTGAGACGCTGAATTCCCGCCCCGGTACCGGATATTCCCTTACATCTACGTAAGAAACGCCTAAGATATTTTTAACCGCCCCCGTCAAAGTAAGGCGCGACCAGAGGGAGATCCGCAGCACCGCGTCGAGGAGAAAATAGGAGGGAAGGTACTTCGTGTTCTGCGCCGTTATATACCGGTATCCGACGTAGCGCCCTTCGACACGGAAGGAATGTCCCCGGATATGGCTGAAGGTGCCGATAAAATTCGCCTGCTCGAAAGGCCGGCGGGGAAGCTGCTTGCCGTAGGTGGGGCTCCCCTCCACCTTATCGGCGGCAAAGAGATAGGTGTAGTTCCCTTCGAGCTCTACGTAGCTTGCAATCGACGGCAGGGAAAACAGAAACTTTACCCTCCCTTCGAGTCCGTTTAAGAGCGCCTTTCCGATGTTCCCGGGGCGCCACTGTCCGTTCGGTCCCGGCGTCCACTGGATAAGGTTGGTAACCGAGTGACTGAAATGGACCAGCTCGACGGAAAAAAAGTCGTAGGGCTTCAGGATTACCCCTACGTCATACACAAAGGCGTCCTCCGGAAGCAGGTTGGGATTTCCAACCGCGAAGGAGGTGGCCGGCCAGAACAAATCGTCGAAGGAGGGAAGCCGGTAGGCAGTCCCGATATTCCCCTTTACAATGACCCGCTTTTCCTTCGAGAAGGGGACCATCAGGCCCGCGTTCCAGCTGACCGCCTGCTCGATTGTATCGACTCCGTCGTCCGGGAAGAGGACCCGGTGCATGTCGTAGCGGACCGCCGGAAAAAGTACGACCCGCCCGATGTCCGTTTCCTCGAAGGGGAAGAGGTTTACCTCGGCGCGGAAAAAGGCACTGTGGTTCGTCCGGGAGACTGTTCCGCTTCCCTCTCCTCCGGCGGATTTAATGAGGGCGCTTGACAGGAGATGGTCGTACCGGAAGGTATACCCCGCGTTTGTTTTCAGCTTGACGGCGGAAAAATCGTCGGCCCGGGAAAGGGTGCAGTCCGCGGCTATTGCCTTGTTGTCGTGTACATCGTCGATATTGCCTAAATAAAATTCGGGGTCCGTATACCGCCGCCACTGCCAGTTTCCGTATACGTCGAGGGCAAGTCCCGCGATCGGATTTTTGGTATAGAGAAAACTGAAACTGCCCGTGTACCGCCGGTCCCGCATGGTCGCGGTCATCGTGGGGAACTCCACCAGCCCGGGCACGCCCCGCTCCGATTCGTGGAGCATACCCGAAATCGAGGTACGGATGCCGGCATCTTCGTAAATGTCCCAGCCGAGTTTCGCCGCTCCATCGGCGCTTAAGCCCTTCGAATTCACCCGGCTGTTCGTCCCTCCCTCCGCCCGGTCGTCGGCGTAGGTGTAGGAACCCTCCGAAAAAGTGCCGCCGCCGGACAAAAAGAAATCGACCTGTTTCTCCTTTCCTAAGCCGCCGTAAATTTGCGCGGAGCCGCGGTGGGTGTTAAAGGACCCGAATTCGTACTCCACCGACCCGTCGAGTTCCTTGCCGTAGCCGCTTTTCGTAATAATGTTGATGACTCCGCCGAAGGCGCTCTCGCCGAACATGGCGCTGCCTCCGCCGCGGACAATTTCAATCCGCTCAATGTCCTCCGGCCTAATGCTCGAAAGGTCGACGCCGCCCCCCTGGGCGGAGTTCATCCGTTTTCCGTTTACAAGTACCAGCACCTGTTCCGGGGAGGACCCGCGGATGGTAACCATACTCGGCTGCGTTGCCCCGCCGTACCGGTTAATCCGCACGCCCACCATGGGAGCAATAATATCGGCGGCGTTCCTCGGCGCGGCGGCCATAATTTCATCTTTGGTGATGACCGTTACCTGGGCGGAAACATTGTCGGGATCGAGGGGCTCGTAATCCGCTATTATGGTGATGGTATCGGGGTCATCGTCATCTTCCGAAATATCCCCCCGCCGTTCAATCTGCTCCGGAGTAAGGTCGGCTTCATCTTCGGCAAAAAGAATCCCCGTTCCAATGAGCAGTATGATGATGCAGAAAATCAACGGCGGTCGAAGCGGTCTCAGGGGCCCCTCCTTACGCGGGCAACGGCATCGACTTCCGGAGAATAATCGCCTAGGGTCTCGTGTGTCTCGACCGAAGCACTTACAATTTTTATCCACGTAATTTTATCAAGATTGGCCGCGGAAAAATCGGCCGGGTCCACCGCCCAGGCGATGTCGACCGCATTCCCGCCGCCGGAACCGGGGTCGATGTCCGCGTCGCCATGGGTGTCGGGAACGGTATAAAAATATACCGGATCGATACCCGGATAGTCTTCGGTGTCGTTTACGCTGTTCTCCCCGGCGCCGCCGTTCGCCCCGGACAGGTCGCCCAGGCGCATCGTCGGCGCCGCGTCGGCGTAGCCGGAACAGAGTTCAGCAGGACCGGAAACGGCATACACCGCATCCGGCAGCAGAAATACGTCTATGGAGATGGGAGAAGACTCTCCCGCGGGCCACCAGCCGGGCAGTCTATCGTCCGGCGGCGGGTCCCCGCCGGCGCTGTCGTCGTAGGTAACCGTCTGCGCCGAATCGGAGTCATCAAGGTGGGACCCCGGTATCAGGTACCAGGTATCGTCGGGCGACCCGTTGCCGTTTTCATCTTTCATGACCCAAATCGTCCCCGGTTCCTGCCAGGGGTTGTTCTTGTCCCCCCCCTGCCAGAATGCGTTTCCGAACACGATAAAGTCGTAGCCGCCGATGTTATCGGCATGGTCTTCAATCGGCGGGTCGAACTTTACCGTTACCGAACCGCCCGCCATCCCGAGGGACACGACCGAAGAGTTGTCGGCACCGGAGGTCCCGCCCCCGGAAGGAGGACCTAAGAGCTTATCGGTATTCGAAGCAACCCCGTACTCGGAACTGTTCACGTACTGCCCCGGGGAACGTTCATACGCCGTCACCTCGGCGGGAAAGTAGGCCGCCTTCGGATACGCCAACGCCGGCTCGCTCCAGCCCGGGGGCACGTAACCCGGCGGAAGCTCACCGCCGTCGTCTTCGTCTTCCCCATCTTCGTCTTCGTCT
>CAYTSI010000101.1:2974-4640 GCA_964440465.1 uncultured Spirochaetales bacterium | reverse complement strand
TTTTTGTACCCCCGACCAGATCCTCGGCGGTTACGGTTACCCGCTTCACCATTCCGGAACCGGAAGTTATTATTACTGCCGTTTCTCCAGCGGCAACGCCGGTGACGGTAACGTTATTGTCGGTACCGACTTCGACGGTGGCAATGTCCTCGTCCCGGCTTACCGCCGTAACCGTGTCGGCGGCGCCTTTGTTGTCTGTGGCCGTTACCGTTAGCACCGCGTTTCCGCCGACATTGACGGCGGTTTCATTCCGGTCGACCGAGAAAGTGGGTGTCTGCGTATCACACCCGGAGAAAACAACTGCCAGCATGATCAGCACAACGCCGAAAGCGCTTACAAAAACTCTCTTTTTCATGAAATACTCCTTTGACTGTGTCTCGGGAGCTGAGATGTGAAATTCCGTTTTACATTAACTGCAGCATGGAATTTTCCGACTCAGTCCGCGAAGTCTAGAAAAATGTTGTATTGTATACCAAGGTTTCCTGGCTTATGGATCTTCCTCGCCCGCCGCCTTCCCCTTTCAACACCGGTACAACGTACCGATTGTAAAAAAAGTGGCTTTATGGCAGGTTCGTCCCCAATTACAGTGACGGGACCGCAGGGGATTCTCACCCCTTTCCATTGAAGTATACGGATTATATTGTATCAGGGATTCATTATTTTTCAAGCAGAGTTTTGCACTTTTTGGTAGTTTATTGTTGTTATGTACGTGATTATTTTTCCAGCTCTTCCGCAAGGGTGTACAGATATTCCTTAAATGAGGTTATTTCCTCAACAACCGACACGCGAGCGGATAGATACTTCTTCCGGACCAGTTCAAGCCGGTCCCAGTCGTAGTTGAATTCAAAATAGTACCGTTTAAAATGTCTGAACCGCAGGATTTCTTCCAGGTCCCGGTAAATGCTGTCGCTTAAAACCCGTTCCCGAATGCCGGGAACTGACAGGGTCATCTTTTTTAAGACATCTTTGTGCCATTTCGTGTTATCAAGGCTGTTTTCAAAATACTGGCTAATCCGGAAAAACAAGGTTTCCAGACAGGTATAAAAGTTGACGAAAATATCGCTTACAATAATTGCGTTTTCCGTCGTTCGCATTTGGGCTGCTTCTTTTGCAGTTTGCTCATCGTAAAAATCAGATATTCTTTTCAGTACGGCAAGGGAGGAATTGATCTCACCAATTAACGTTTTAATTTCAACAGCCGCGCTCATAAATACACTTACCTTTCCGTTTTATAAGCTCGGAGAACTCCGGCTCAATCTTTTCGAGTTCGATGATATCGAGGGGAAAATCAGTAATTTCCTCGGCATGTGCCAGAATGTCGAAAATCTCGCTCGGAGTAGGCAGCCCTTCTACCGCAATATCGATGTCCGATTTCTCGGTAAAGAATTTCCGGTTTAGAAGCGATCCCCACTGCCAGATTCGATGCGGGGCATACTCGGCGATAATATCGGATACAATCTTTTCACAATCTTTTTTCGCGCGTTCGAACCGCTCGTCCAGCATGCGCTGCCGTCTCCGTTCGCGGTTTGTAAGAAATTCTATTGTTTCCTTCCGGCTTACCATCCTTTGTATCATCCCGCCGGGACGGATGATTGTCAAGGCTTCAGGAAAGGGTCCTTATCTATATCTTTCCAGCTCAATAATTCGTAATTTGTCATCTTCCGCG
>CAYTSI010000101.1:0-2874 GCA_964440465.1 uncultured Spirochaetales bacterium | reverse complement strand
CTTTTCGCGGATGGGCAAGCAGGTGTTCCGGTTTGTGAATGGATACTGGGACGGCGGCACACCGGTCATTACCCTGAAGAGGGGAAGGGTTACATTGAGTTGATCATCCCGGCGAGATATCCGGCGCCGAAACCGTTATCGATGTTTACCACCGATATACCGGGGGAACAGCTGTTGAGCATACCGAGGAGGGCTGCAAGCCCCCCGAAGCTCGCGCCGTACCCGACGCTGGTGGGAACGGCTATAACCGGTTTGTCGACGAGTCCGGCCACGACGCTCGGGAGGGCGCCCTCCATGCCGGCCGCTACCACGACAACCCGGGCATTTCTGATGGTATCGATTTTGCCGAAAAGACGGTGGATCCCGGCCACCCCGACGTCATTGATCCGCTCGACCCGGTTTCCGAATATTTCAGCGGTAACCGCGGCCTCTTCGGCCACCGGCAGGTCCGAAGTTCCGGCGGTAACAATGCCGATATACCGTTCCGTATTTTTTATATTCTCCGGATGAAACGCGACGGTCCTGCCGAGTTCATTCCAAACACCTTCCGGAAAGCGCCGGCAGACGGCATCCCCCTGTTCCGGCGTAACCCGCGTCAGCAGCAGCGGCCCCGGGGCTTCGTGGAAAACTTCAACGATTTCCAGTATTTGGGAAACGGTTTTCCGTTCACAATAAATAACTTCCGGGTACCCGGTCCGCTCGGCCCGCCTGAGGTCCAGGTTTGAATGGCCCGCGTCACGAATGAAGTACTTTTTTATCCGTTCTTCACCCTCTTCCGGGGTCAAAGTGCCGGAGGATATTGCCGCGAGTATTTCCGAAAGCTTTTTCATTTTTCATCCGCTCCTTCTACAATGTCCATGCTCCCCGACTTGAATCCGTAGAGATCGAGAGTAACGTACTGAAACCCGAAAGCGGACAAGCCGTCGTGCACCTCATCGAGAAACCGTGTCTGAAAGAAGCGTTTCCGCTCTTCCCTGCCGACTTCTACGCGCGCGACCTCTCCGTGGACGCGGACCCGAACCTGTTTTACGCCCCGGTCCCGCAGAAAGTCCTCCGCGGATTCTACCTTCCGCAACAGCTCCTCCTCTACGCGCGTGTTGTAGGGGAACCTGGTTACGAGGCAGGAACACGAAGGGATATCCGCCGAAGGAAGTTTTAACTGCCGGGACAACGAACGGACCTCCTTCTTTGACAAGCCGGTTTCCGCGAGGGGGCTTTGTACACCGAGCTCCCGAAGCGCCTGTATGCCGGGGCGGCGGCTTTTCATGTCGTCCGCGTTGCTGCCCTCGAGGACGGTCCCGCCTATCAATTCGGCTTCTTTCAGGATTTCCGTAAAGAGAATTCTTTTACAGTGGTAACACCGGTCGAAAGGATTGTCTCGGATTTTTTCGGGTATTCCTTGTATTTCTATAATCCGGTGGGGGACCTTACAAAAAGCCGCGATCTCCTTTGCCCGCCGGACTTCAATTTCAGGAACATAGGGGGTGACAACAGTGACGGCGGTAACGCTTTCGGGCCGGGCCTCCCGGGCCGCTGCAAGGAGAAGCGCGCTGTCAACACCTCCGCTTACAGCAGCGACCGGAGAAGGATAACTGCCGAGCAGTTCGAGCAGCCCGCGGTACCGGCGCTTGAGCTCTGCCACTATTCAATTCCCCCGTTTTCGGCGGCCCGCGCCGCGGCCCGGCGGACTTCCTGTATGCCGACTCCGTGTTCTGCCGCCGCTTTTTTACAATCATCATACTCCGGTTTTCGACGGACAGCTTCCCCGCGGAACAGTGAAGTTTTTATCCTGACAGTACCGTATTTCGTTACGACCGTTTCTTCTTCCCGGGGGAGCATATATTTGTCAACTTTCATTACGCGGACCCCGATCGTCGTTGTGTGCAGGAGGATTGTCCGGACGATTTTTTCGCGGTCTTCAGACCCGCACAGCACGCGGAGCGCGATGCCCGGCCGGTTTTTTTTCATAAAAACAGGAGTAAGATAAACATCAAGCGCGCCCATTTGAAAAAGACGGTCCATACAATTGTCATATAACTCCGGGTCCATATCGTCGATTGTACATTCGACAATAATGTTTGACGCTGTTTCCATGTCGCCGACAGCAGGAACAGTGCCGTGTTCCGTCGCTTCCGCCTCCTCCCCGAGCACTACCCGGAGTACATTCGGGATTGACGCGCCGCGGGAACCGATACCGTAGCCGACAGCCCGCGGAATAATAACTCCTTTCTCTTCGAAACTGTCCGCGAAGACGGCGAGTATCGCGGCCCCGGTGGGCGTTGTCGCTTCAAAATCCACCCCGCCCCTCCTCACGGGAATACTGGTAAGGATTTCCAGCGTCGCCGGGGCCGGGACCGGCAGCAATCCGTGGGCGGCCTGAACAAATCCGCCCCCTAATTCGGGTGGACTTGAAACAATCCGGTCTACTCCGAGGGCGTCAATGCAGATTGCCGCCGACACGATATCTACAATCGAGTCGACCGCCCCGACTTCATGAAAATGGACCGTATCGATATCGGTCCCGTGGACCTTTGCCTCCGCCTCCCCGAGGCAGCGAAATATCCGGAGGGCCGTTGATTCCACCGCCGCGGCATAGCCCGCCTGCCCGATTATCTGCTCAATTTCCCGTAATCCGCGGCCGTGTTCCGTTTCCTCCGCGTGAACAATAAACCGTTTCCCGGCAATACCCATTTTTTTCTCATTTAGAATTTCAAGGGAAAATTCGCCGGCGATCGGCAGTTTCGACAGTTCTTTCCGTAAGTACCCCTCCTCAACTCCGGCGTCGAGAAGCGCCGCGGCGTTCATGTCGCCGCTTATACCGGCGAAACAGTCGTAACAGAGTATTTTTGCCATGGAGCTACAATATCACACGCG
>CAYTSI010000100.1:0-11434 GCA_964440465.1 uncultured Spirochaetales bacterium | reverse complement strand
GTTGTAGTTTGCGCATATACAACAGATGATACAGGAAGCGGCCGGATGAGTACAGGACTCCCGTTACCGTGCGGGCATGAAAAGCAGGGCAATCGCATCTAATTTCCTGAAATAATTTTCAGGTGCAAATGAATAGCTATTCCATCGAGGCGGTTAGATCACTGATATCGATTGTAGCAATCCCGGATGTAATATCGGACATGGCGTATGGGAGAATCAGTTCATTATTGTGGATCAGGCCTCCGCATGAATAGACGACATTCGGTACGTATCCCTCGCGTTCATCATCATTCGGTGTAAGAAGCGGCTTTTTCAGTCTGCCGATAATTTTTGACGGGTCCTTCAGATCCAGGAGGATGGCCCCGATGTAGTATTGCCGCATGGGGCCGACGCCATGAGTAAGGACGAGCCAGCCCTCGTTTATTTCAAGGGGCGAACCGCAGTTGCCGATTTGTATGAATTCCCAGGGATACGTTGGTTCTTGAATGATTTGCGGTTCCTGCCAAAAATGAAGGTGGTCCGAATACATAATATAGTTGTTTTCGCCGTCCTGGCGTGAAAGCATGGCATACCGGCCGTCGATTGTACGCGGGAAAAGCGCCATTCCTTTGTTCTGGACCGCCCTGCCGTTTAATGTAACGATGTTGAAGGTAACGAAATCTTTTGTTTCAATTAATTGCGGCAGGATGTTCACACCGTTGTAGGCGGTGTAGGTTGCATAATAGGAAACGTCGCCGTTGTCCTCAAAAAACTGTACAAACCTCGCGTCTTCTATTCCGCTTGTTTCATTTTCCGATATAGGAAATATTACCCGCTCGGATAATATATGATCGTCATGGAACCTAATTTCATAATTGCTGTCCGCGAGCCAGTTGATAATTTCGATTTCTCTCCTGTTTACCTTTCCGTTCTCCTTCGAGAGGAGTTCCATAAGCTCCTCCCGGGTAAACTCTTCGGCTAATTGCGAGAACACGTCATTCGTTGTCGCCTCGGAAACGTTCATTTCATGCAGCTTCCGCCGAAACAAGTGGCGGTCGTACACGGAGTCAACCATAACGTCCGGGGTTTCGACATATTCACTCGCGGGAAGAAAGCGGATCGAATTATTGCCGTCAATAATTCCGCCCCGAAATACAATGGACGAGATGTGCCCCTCACCCGTCGCGCGGAGACTTATAATAAATCGGAGGCCCCGCTCTGGTACGCCCGTTTGGTCCGGATCGGGTACAATCGAGGGATTAAAAAGCGCCGCGGATTCAACGGCGTATTCCATGGTAAAATAGGCGCCGATGAGCAGTTGTTTCGTCGTACTGATTTGCGCTCCGCTTCCGATGAACTCCGAAACCTCTTGAAAGTTCCGTTCCAGTACCTGCCGAAGGTTCTTATGTCGATCGGAAAAATCGGTAAGGGTATTTTTTAGTACTTCTTCCGCGTCATGAGTACCGAGCCGCAAAACACGTTCGATAATTTTCGGAATACGCTCCCTCGAGGGAATATGATAGCGCGTAATTACCCGTGAAGTATCTCGCAGGATTTTTATATCCGTCCGGTTCATAACTGCAGCTTCCTTCGAAGAATTTTATTATATACCTCAATATACGCTTCCACCATACGGTCCGCCGTGAAGTACGTTTCAACGCGGCGCCTGCAGTCCCTCCTGTCAATAGTTTGTATGGCGGAAACCGCCCGTACCGCCGTTTCAACGGAGTTCACGAGAAAACCGTTCCTGCCGTCTTGAATAAGTTCGGGCATGCTTCCTCTGTTAAAAGCGATAACCGGGGTCCCGCAGGCCATCGCTTCTATAACGGACAAACCGAAGGGCTCGTTAAAGTTAATTGGATGAAGCATCGCCAGTGCCTTGCCGAGGACCCTGTTTCGGTCCGCGGGACCGACGCTGCCGATATACTCGGCCGTTTTATTATCGAGCCGCGGGGTAACGTAACGCCTATAATACTCCTCATCCTGAATAATTCCCGCTATCAGCAGCTTTTTATTACAGGCCCGCGCGATTTCAAGCGCTTCTTTTGTGCCTTTATCCCGGTGAATACGCCCAAAAAAAAGCAGATAATCCTCGGGATCCGGTTCGAAATCAAACTGTTGTATGTCGATGCCGTGGTGAATCGTTGCCGCATAGTTCAGCTCCGGAGAACGGTCCGCATCACTGATCGAGACATAGGATGTTTTTCCATCGTACTTTTTATATACCGGTAAAATCCCCGGAGATGAAAATCCGTGAATTGTCGTAAGCACCGGCGTATCGACAAAGCCGGAGTACGTCAGCGGCAAAAAATCGAAATTGTTATGGATAATATCGAATTCCCCGGCGTGCTCAAAAATTTCCGCGATGTGCAGACACTCCCAGACTTTCGGGACAATAGAACCGTCCTCTTCGTAGCCCCGCGGACACACCGAATGCAAAGTGCCGGCGGTGAGAGAATCACCGGTTGCAAAGAGAGTAACATCATAGCCCCTCGCCGCAAGCCCCTCGGTCAGGAGCGAGACGATGTTTTCCCAGGGTCCGTAGTGTCTCGGTGGTGTGCGCCAGGCAATCGGCGAAAGCATTGCAATACGCATATCTAGGACGACGCTTTTTTCAGCGTTTGCTCGGCGTAGTGCTTTTGCAGTGTCATATGCGAGAGAAGACAGGCCAGCGTGGATTCCGCCCCTTCATTCTGATTTATACCGTCTGCCATAAGTCCGTCGCGGCAGCCGCCGGACTTCGGATCATACAGAACCATATTCAGATCGTTGTGCCCGAGAAACCAGTTAAAACAAATAACCGCGTTATCGATCCATCTTTTTTCACCGGTTATATTAAATGCTTCGACGCACGCGTCAACCATGGCATGGGTCTCGATAGGCTGCTGATCGAAACGGGCCCTATCCCCGTTTTCTCTATACCAGCCCTTGTTGCCGACAGGAGAAAAGTGGCCGTTATCGGTTTGAATTTCCAGAAGCCACGCAAGAGAGGTAATTCCCCTGTCTATCATATTGCCGTCCCGCATCGATTGACCGGCAAGCAGCAGAGCATGGGACAGTTTAGCGTTGGCATAATGTAACGCTGCTTCCAGCCACGGCCAGCCGGGTTTCCCGTTGTTTTCAAATTGCTGAAAAAGCCTTTGGGAAATAACTTCTAAAATTCTTCGCACGTCACTGTCACCGGAAAACTTTTTTAGGTAAGAATGTAAACCGATAATGGAAAACGCCAGTGCCCGGGGTGAGTAAAAGTGCTCAACGACTTGTAACGCTTCCTTAAAAAGGTTCGTTGCCAATGCCTCTTGTCCGGAATGATCAAGATACACCACGGCGCTGCCAAGGCTCCAAAGCGCTCTTCCATGGGAATCCTCCGATCCCGTTTCTTCTACCCAGCGCCTGTCATAGGTCATGAAATTACGAAATTTGCCCCTCTCCAGGTTAAAGGCGTACTGCAGAAAGCTGAGATAATTGTTCGTAAGATAATCCAGGTCCCGGCTGCCTGCAACTGGATATTCTTTTGCCATAGCGGCGACGATCAATGCTCTAGCGTTGTCATCGGTGCAGTACCCATGATGACGGTTTGGAACGGTATGGACGGCGTGCTGCAGAATACCTGTATCGTCGGTAAGCATAATCATATGATCGAGTTTCAGTTCGGGCAGATCGAAATTTGTAATTGTTTTGACGTTTTCAATGTAGGTATGCCGCGGACGGGGATAACGCGCGCGGTCGGACCGTACCTCGTTGAACAACCGTAGATAGTTCGCGGCCACTTCTTTCCACACCGCGTCCCGGGTGAATACATAGGCTTTTTTGCGTATGGCGTTGCGGCTCATGTCGTCGTCTAGAATGTCGATAATCTGTTCCGCCATGGCATCGGGATCTTGAAAGGGCACGACAAGTCCCCTCCCCTCCGCCAGCATTTCCGTGGCGTACCAGTAGGGTGTCGAAATAACGGCTTTCCCCGTACCCATCGCGTAGGCAAGGGTCCCCGAGGTAATTTGGGCTTCCTCCAGATAGGGTGTTACGTATAAATCGGCACAGCCGAGATATTCACATAATTCTTTCATCTCGACAAACCGGTTCTGAAAAACTACCTGTTCTCTGATACCCAGCTGCTGCACCATTTGCTGCAGCTTTATGCGGTATTCTTCCCCGAAAGTTTTCAGCACATGGGGATGTGTCGCCCCGAGAATTATATAGACGATATCCGGATGTTTCCGTATAACCGCCGGAAGCGCCTGCAAGACGTATTCAATCCCCTTCGAGGGAGCAAGAAGGCCGAAGGTCAATATTACTTTTTTACCTTCCACCCCGAATTGGTCTTTATAGTAGTTGGCGTCAATAAAGGGCATATCCGGTATTCCGTGATGGATAAAGGTGATTTTTTCCTTCGGAACGCCGTATATTTCTTTGAGCATATCGACGGCCTTCCGGCTCATGACGATCAGTTTGTCCGACAGAGCGGACAGCTTCAGCATAACTTCCCGATACACGGGAGAGGGTTCTTCCAGAACCGTATGCAGCGTCGTTATCACCGGCATTCGCAGTTCGTCAAGGAGTTTTATTAGATGGCTTCCCGCCGCTCCTCCGAAGATACCATACTCATGCTGTACACAGACAATGTCGGTATGATTAACGCTGATAAACTTCGCGGCCGTGGAATAATCGGATAGTTTGTTTTGGTTAATTTCAAAGCGTACTTTTTCAGGATACGCGTAACCTTCGGGTCTGTCATTCATAGCGACGGCCCAGCAGTTTACATTAGGTGCTTCGGTACCGATGGCCTCGACAAGGTCGGTGGTAAATGTCGCGATACCGCATACGCGGGGTAAATAATTACCGATCAGGGCAATTGACTCAATTCCCTCATACTCATCCGAAATACCTTCCATTCCTCTACCCCTCTGTACCGTACCACTAGATACGAATACAACCCCAGTGTCAAGAACCAGTAACAGCTTCGACGCACACAACGACAAACGGCCCGCGGGGTCTCCGCGGGCCGTTGTAAAAATGCATCGATGGCATATGTTATCTATTTGCCATATATTCGTTTAGTTTTTTATCGAAATCTTCAAACAATGCTTTATTTTCTTTGTATTGTTTTTCATAGTAATCAAGGCTCCACTGGAACTGGTTCGCGGCACGGCCTTCCAGGTAGTCTTCGGTTATCCAGGGTATGGCCTGATCGAGATTGTCTTTTGTTAATACGTCCCACGGCATTATCTGCAGGTATTTTTCGAACGGTTCGCCTTTCAGATGCCGTACAATCTGCTGTACGCAAAGGTCCGCGTTTAAGGAGGGAGGATTCGGCGATGTAGCGGCCATTTCACCGGATTCCAGCCAGGCCCAGCCCTCTTCTTTCCCGTTACAGGATACTATTGTTACGCCTTTTACATTCAGTTCATCGAATACCGTAAGGGCCCCGGCGGCTGTTTCTTCATTACAGGCAAACAGTACATTGAAGTCTCTGCCCGACGCTACAAGGTCCTGGACAATAGGAATAGCAAGAGTTCTCTGCCATTCCGAACTTTTGGTAAGAAATGGTTCCGGCAGTCCGGCTTCATCGAAGGCCAAATTAAAACCTACAATTTCACCTTCCGCGGTACCCTGGCCTAAGAAGCCGGGGATATTAACGACTTTCGGATTGTTCACGTTATCTACAACCCATTTACCAACTTGGTAGCCCATAATAACAAAGTTATCGGTTACATGCCCTGTCAGCTCGGTACCCGGGCGAAGCTCCGGTTTTCCGGCAATAAAAAATATTGGCACTCCGGCCTTATTCGCGGCTTCGACAGTTGAAGCGCTTCCAGCGGCGCCTGCTGTAATAACCGCAATGGCTTCGACACCTTTTGCAATCAGGTCCTGAACATTCGCTAATTCTTTTTCCGGCTTATAGTCCGAGTTTAGTTCGGTAACATCCATGCCGTAGGTATTCGCGATAGCCTTGAAGGTATCGCCAAACTGGGCATAGTAATCATCCGGTCCCGCGTTAACAAATCCTATTTTCACCCCAGCAAGTTCGCCGGTGGCTGCTTTTTCCTGTTCGCCTCCCGCGAAGACAAACGCGGACGACATGCATACCAGTAAAAAAACAACTCCGATAATTTTTAGAAATTTTGACATTTGTTCCTCCTTGTATACGAATTTTTCGTATACTTTCTTTTTAATTAACATTCAATTACCATTTGCATCATTCCGTCTGATGCAGTTCCTGTACTTCTTCTTTTACCTCCTCCTTTTTTTCTTTTTCCTTCCAAGATGACCGTAAATCGCTTACATACGCAAGCGATACGGCAAGTATAATCAGCAGTCCTCTCATTACATACTGCCAATGGGGGTTTACACCGAGAATATTAAGGCCGTTAGAGATAATTCCAAGCAGCAGTACTCCGATAAAAGTACCCCAGGCATTCCCTTTTCCGCCCATCAACGCGGCCCCGCCGACAACTACGGCGGCAATAACTTCTATTTCCTTGCCTTCTCCCATCAGCGGGTTTCCCGTACCCAGCCTGGAAAGCTGTATCAGACTGGCAATTGCAATAAATACTCCGTTTAATCCATAGAGCAGTAATCGGAAATTCTTTACATCGATTCCGGCAAGATACGCCGCCGCCGGGTTTCCGCCGACGGCATACACTTTCCTTCCGAATTTCGTGTAGCGCAGTAAAAACCACACGAGAAAGGTAAGGACCAGAAATATGATGACGGGCATGGCCAGTCGAAAGTTTTCCGTTACATCAAGATATGTTCTTCCAAGGAATTTAAACTTCCCCGCAATAGTAATTTCCCTGCCGTTGGTTATCAAATAAGTAAAACCCCGGTAAATCGTCATAAACCCGAGGGAAACAATAAACGATTCAAGGGTAGTACGGGATATGATTAGACCCATTATAAGCTGAAACATTACCGTTACGGCAATTGCTATCAGCGCGGCGGGAAAACCGCCGATTCGGACCGTCCGCATTAAAAATGCCGTTCCGGTGCCGACAAAACACATCATCTGGCCTATTGAAAGGTCAATGCCTCCGGAAATCATAATGAATGTCATCGATAAAGCCATAATTCCCGTAACGGATACCTGAAGGAGTACGTTTGATATATTCATCGGCTTGATAAACGCTACCTCTGAAAAATCCAAGCCCCGAACAGCAAAGAATTCAACAAGGATGACCGCTATAATAATAAAAATGAGAACAAGAAAAACAGACAGATTCTCGCTTTTGGAAATTTTTCTTAAAAGTTTTGACGAACGCATTATATGCTGCCTCCAATAGAATGTTTAAGAATATTTTCTTCGTTAATTTCACCTTTTTCGATTTCAGCAACCATAGTCCCCCCGCGCATTACTACGACCTTATCACTTAAGGCAATGAGTTCCGGCATATCCGAAGAAATCATAATAACCGCCTTTTCATTCTGAAGCAGTTCGACTATTATTCTATAAATCTCTTCCTTCGAGCCGACATCAATTCCCCGTGTCGGTTCATCGAAAATAAAAATATCGGCATTGATGGCAAACCATTTCGCCAGGACCACCTTTTGCTGATTGCCGCCGGATAAAAACATTGCTTTTTGGGTAACGCTTGGTGTTTTTATCATTAATGTATCCACATATTTTTGCGCAAGCCGCGTATCATGTTTCGGCATTGCTAACGGTGTGGAAGTCTGGGTGTAGCTGGCAATAGGAATATTTTTATCGAGGGCATGCTGGAGAAACAAGCCGGTATCCTGCCGGTCCTCGGTTATAAAGCACATTTTATTTTCAATGGCAGAGAGGGGCGTTTTTAAATTTACCTTTTTCCTGCCGACGAAAATCTCACCGGAATCGGCCTTTTTAGCACCGAACAGCAGCTCGGCAAGCTCCGTCCTCCCGGACCCCACCATGCCGGCAATTCCAAGAAGTTCGCCCGCGCGCACGGTAAAGGAGACCCGGTCAACACCGTTCCCGCGTAAATTTTTTACTTCGAATTGTACATCGCCGATGGGAACTTTCGGCCGTTTATAAAAGAGAGAAACGTCCCTGCCGACCATGTCGTTTATCAGCTGCTGTTCTTTAATCTCATCGGAATGATAGGTGCTGATTCTCATTCCATCCCTGATTACGGTAACCCGGTCCGCGATTTTAAACACCTCTTCTAAATGGTGTGAAATATAAATAATACTAATTCCGTCTTCGCTCAGTTTTTTTATGATGTTCAGGAGAAGATCTATCTCGGTTTGAGAAAATGACGCGGTAGGCTCGTCGAGGATAATTATTCTAGATTCCTGAAGAAGTCCCCGCGCTATCTCCACCGTTTTTTGCGCGCCGCTTCCGAGCTTGCCGACAACATCCTCCGGGTCTATAGTTGAGCGCAGATATTCGAGGATTTCTTCGGTCTTTTTCGTCATTTCTTTCCTGTTCAAAGTAATGCCGTTGACGATTTCGTTCCCCGCAAACAGGTTTGTTACCACGTCTAAATACGGAAAGAGTGTGTGCTCCTGATAAATTGTCTGAATTCCAAGCTGCATTGCCGCGCGGGGGTTCGGGATTTTTACGAGTTTCCCGTCCAGATAGATTTCACCTTCATCCGGGGTATACGCCCCTGACAGCATCTTAATTAAAGTTGATTTTCCGGCACCGTTTTCGCCGACAATACAATGGATTTCCGCCTGCCGTAAATCAAAAGCGAAACGGTTAAAAACATTCACGCCGGGAAACGACTTACTGATATTTTTCATTTCAAGAATCAAATTTGCGGGCAAATGTTCCACCTCCTCTGCTTCATAGTAAAGCCGGTTATTGGAATTTTATCCAATAACCGGATAGAGCACTCAGCAATCGTAACACACAAAAAATCCACTGTCCAGAAGTTACGTTCCTTCCCTATTCCGCTCCAAGGGTCTGAAGATATTTATAGCTGTTTAGAACATTATCCTGGCCGCCGACTTCAAGGGTCGAGTGCTTTACGTCCTTCAGGATCGTAAAAACCGACGCAATATCAATTACCCCTTCTCCGAGCGCGATTGGACTCATTCCCGCGCCGAATTCTTTTCCCCGTCGTTCTTCCCAATCCGCGGGAAGGTCCTTCCAGTGAATATGTTTTATCTTGTCTTTAAATACTTTCGCCATCTCGACGGGGTCGGAACCGCCTAACCAGGAATTACCGGTATCCATATTGATCCCCAGGCTGTCCGGGTTCCCTAATTTCTCCAAAACAGCTTCCAACCCGTTTATGGTATCGGTTATCGGACCATGCGGTTCGAGAAGAACGGTTACACCTAAATCTCCGGCCATTTTCACCGGTTCATATAGTTTATCCGCAATTACCAATACCTTTTCGTTAAACGACAAGTTTTCTCCCCATTCCGTGTCGGGACTCCCTTCGGTCGTTACGACATAGGGAACATCAATAAGTGCCGCTATTTTAACGGCCTTCATTATTTCCACTGTTCCGTACCGCGAGGGAATGGAGGGATCGAGCAGGTTGCCGTGGGCGCATACCGTCGTTATTTCCAGATTATACTTGTCGAACAATTTCTTTACTTCGACCGGATTGCCGTCAAGGCTCATAGAAGCATTCGCGTGAATCATTCCTAAGAGGGAACCGCCTGAATGGCTGTCCGTAATATCGGCACAGGAAAATCCTAAATCCTGTATTATCTTCAGTTGGGCTTCGAGATCCTGCCATGCTTCAATAAGTGCGAAACAACCTACTTTCATTAGTAACTCCTTATACGTTATCTTTTTTCGATTTATACGATAAAATGGCCCGCATGTCGTTTAAATTTTTTTAATGAAATAATTTAAACATATGGTAGTATCTATATCTGTCAGGGCTGAAGTTATTTGAACATGTATTTCCAGCTATCTCGTTGTCTGAAAATGAAATAAAAAAAGGCTGCTATTCCATTTGACTTTTTGAAATTATCACCGTAATATAACAAATTAGAAAATAGCACTCTACGGGAGTTTAAAAAAGTTTATACATGAAAAACAATATCCCGGTTTATACCGATGATGAAAAAATGTATTACGCGGATACATGCAAACCCTTAAAAAAAGCGTTGCTCGAAGGTAAAATTTCCGTATATGCCGTAAAACGCGGTAATTACCCGGGCACACAGATATCAGAGGAGGAGATACGCGGAATACAAAGTATCGGGTACTGGGACATAACGAAACCCCAGGAATGGGGGCTTCCGTGGCATCGAAATGAGGGCATAGAAATATCATTTCTCGAAAACGGCTCGCTTCCCTTCGAAGTATTCGGCAGCAGCGGATATCATTTAAAGGCAAATGATCTTACCATAACACGGCCGTGGCAGCCCCACAGAATCGGTAATCCGAATATATCAAACAGCTGTTTATTCTGGATGATAATCGATGTCGAGGTACGGAGGCCCCACCAGGAGTGGAAATGGCCGGACTGGATTATCTTGACCAAAACTGATCTCGATGTCCTGACAAATTTGTTACGGGAAAACGAACAACCGGTATGGTCAACAAATGGAAAAATTCAGCGAAGAATTGCGAAATTAAAAAAATCAGTGCTCGGCGCATTGCGCGGCGACAGTTATTCCATGGTACAGATATATATAAACGAATTACTTGTTGAAATCTTAAACCTCCTCACATACCATAAAAACATTGGAGATAAGACCCTTACCACTACTCAGAGAAACGTTGATCTCTTTTTATCGGAAATATCTTCCAATGTATCGGAGCAGTGGACCACCGAATCGATGGCGAAATACTGCCAGATAGGGGTAACCAGTTTCATCCACTATTGTAAACATCTAAAAAACATGACCCCCCTCCAGTACGTAACCCAAAAGCGCCTTGAAAAGGCCGTCACCCTGCTGCTGAAAGAACCGGAGAAAAAGGTAATCGATATTGCATTTGAATGCGGTTTCAACTCAAGCCAATATTTCGCAACGGTATTCCGTTCCAAGTACAACTGTACCCCGAGAGAATATCAAACTGCGTATCTATCTCCCGCCGAATGACCAGGCGCCGGCTTCAATCCGGCTTTTTCCGGTGCGATCCGGTATTTTTAAACTAGGGAAGATGTTCCAAATCTTCCAAATCTTTGTGTCGCCCGGAAGCGTACTGGGACGACCAACTTATCGGGTCAGTACCGATAGCGCGGCCAATCCGAAAAACAAGAGTGCCGTTGCAAGCTTCACTCCCGCCATATTGCGCCGGAACACGGCGGAGAGTCGTTGTGAGCGCACGCCGAAGTAGGAGAGGACGAATACGGCAACGAGGGACGCAATGAACCCGACATTGTACAGAGCAAGGTACGCGTATCCCCTCGACTCCTTTTCAATTCGTATTATATACGTCAGGGTCGGAAAATATATCTGCCCGGTACACCCGAGTTCAAACAGGGCAACTACCACACCCATCATCAACGCTCCGGCTCGACGGATGTGCAATAGCAAATATTGAGCAGACGGACATCGGCAT
>CAYTSI010000099.1:0-11482 GCA_964440465.1 uncultured Spirochaetales bacterium | reverse complement strand
AACTATTGAAGGAATCAGTCCGATTGCTTCCAGCGACAAAATTGAACAGGTGTTAGAGGCGCTTCACCATCTCATTATTGACGGTAATCTCCGACCTGGGACGGAGCTTCCTCCTGAACGGGAATTAGCAGCACAGATGCAGATAAGTAGATTCAGCCTTCGGGAAGCCCTGAGGGCTGCCCAGGCGGAGGGGTTGATTGATATAAAACGCGGTAAAAAACCCACCGTTACGACTCCATCAGCATCCGCGGCCGCAAAGGTTATGGGAATAACCTTACGAAGATCGGAAAAGCCTCTTCTCGACCTTGTAAAAGCACGGCAAGGACTAGAATGTCAAATAGTTCGGCTTGCAACGGAAAACGCTACAAAAGAACATATTGACGGTTTGAGTACTACAATAGATATTATGAAAAAGAACAATAACAATCTCTCGATTTGCGCCGAAAAAGATATTGAATTTCATAACATTCTCCTTGAAGCAAGCAACAATGTTGTCTTCGAAATAATGCTTGCTCCTGTCGCGGAACTATTAAAAAAATCGAGAGTCGCCACTCTTCACTATAGAGGAATAGACAGAGCTATTAGAGGCCATGTTAAAATTTTGGAAGCCATAAAGAACCGGGACGCCAATGCCGCGTCAGAAGCGATGTCGTATCATCTTGAGATGGCAGAAGATGATCTAAAGCACATAGAAAATATTGAAACAGATATCGAACAAAAATAATAGTTTTCACGCATCCACGACGAAGCTGAAGGATAGCCCCTAATTCAGCCTGGAATTGTATTTCCGGCTGAAATCGCGGACAATTCTGAGTATCGTCTCGTCCAGCCGTTTCTTGGCGAATGAAGCAATTTTCAGGGGAATAGTGATGTAGTACGCCTCGGCAATTGCCCCTGCAATACACGCCTGCGTGTCGGTGTCGCCGCCTAAGGAGACGGCGTTCCGCAGGGTGTCTTCGTAACTGGTGGATTCCAAAAAAGCGATTATCGCCTCGGGAACGGACCCTTGGCAGGAAATGTCGAAGCCGTAATCCCTCCGTATGTCGCTGAGGTTCCGGTGAAGGTCATAATCGAAACGGACCTCGATTTCCGTCCTAATATCAGCCTTCCCCGCGCCCCTTCTGGCCAGATACACCCCGAGAGCAACGGCCTGAGCGCCCTTAATTCCCTCCATATGATTATGCGTACAGGCGGCGCTTTTTTCCGCTTCCGCCAATACGGCCGCCATGGATTGGAAGGCCCATCCCACCGGCCCGACCCGCATGGCGGAACCGTTTCCGAAACTGCCGTAGGGACTAATTCCCGGCTGAGTAACCCAGTTTTGAAAATTAGCGCCGTATCCCCGCCCGGGATAGGCCCTGCCGAACTGTTTGTAGGCCTCACCGTAGGGAATGCCCTTTAAAATTGCGTATGCCGTGGCAACCGTTAAAACGGTATCGTCGGTAAAATCGGCATGCCTGTCGAAGAGTTGGAACTGTTTTGTTTTGATGCTTCTTCCTTCGTAAACGGAGCCGATAACGTCCCCGGCTATTGCACCTAACATACATAAAAAGGTAGCATGTTTTGTAGTTTTTCACAAATAGGGGAAGAAAATTCTTTGCTTAGTATTACAATAGTTATTATAATTTCAAAGAGGGGTGCGTTTTGCCCGCTAGTGTGCTCAATATATTGATTTGCGAAGATGATGCTCTTCAAAGCCGGCGCCGTCGACTATATCCTAAAAGATTCTGAAGAATTCAACAATCTCCCCAAAATGGCAGATAACGCCCTCGCGGCATGGGATTCATCCGACAAGGGCCCGAACAGCAGCAGGCTTCAGTATAACATGCCGACCATTCTCGACACTATGCCGGACGGAGTAGTTGTTGTCGATGTAAACGGTGAAATTGTCTACGCGAATGCAGGACCTGTTTAACGATTAATCGCTTACACTATGTCCACATTGTACCCGAGATAATTCACAAAGGCTTCGTACACCGGAAAAAGTACTTTCCCGGGTGTAAGGGCGACATGGTGCCGGTGTCCTAAGCAGCCGATGCTCATCAGCGTGTTCTGCAGGTCGGCAAATTCCGCAACGCCCGCGCAGCCGAAAAAGTCCTCCGGAACGGGGTCCTCGGTAAACGCGGCTTCGCCCAGGTAAAACTCCAGCCGGCCGTCTACACTCCGCGAATTGCCGTAGGTAAAGGCGAAGGGACGTATCCTGCCGACACTCGGACCGTAGGAACAGCCGGGACCGACGGAATTTTTAAGAATTTCGTGGTCCACTACCCGGCCCTTTTCCTTCATCAGTTTTGCCGGGACCGGCCCGCAGTGGAATAAAATACACTTGTTCTCGTCATCACCGTAATTGTTGTTCCAGTCCAAACAGGTTGCGGCGTCCCCGGAGGCAAGGGAGAGGGCATGCATGGTAACGGCGCTGCCGATGTCCACCTCACACGCCGCTGTTATACCGCGGTTATTCAATTCGCTCAATACAACGCAGGGAGAAATGCCGAATTCCTGCTGCAGTTCGATCCAGCACCGCACCGCCACCGCGTCCAGGTTGTGCTCTCCTATCATCTGGTCGAGGACAACACCGTAGCGCGCTATATTGTCAAAATTGACCTCCGGCACGCCCTTCCAGGAGGCGTAATTCGAAAGTATTTCCCGCTTTTCCTGCAATTCCACATTTGTATCGTTCAATCCCCGCATTCGGGAAAACACTTCTGAAAGGTCGAAAGTTTCCATTGTAATGCCGTATTTCTGCAGGGTAAGTTCATCAATTCTAACGGTTTTAAAGGGAGTTGTCCGCGCGCCGATCGCGCCGACGGTCAGCTCCTTCATTCCGCCGACGATCCGGCACACCCGCGCGAAATTGTCGAGATTCTCGGCGAATTTGACGCTTCCGGGACTGACCGTATGGGGCTTGTACACCGTAAAGGGGATATCGTACTGTTTGAAAACATCCATAATGGAAAACTTCCCGCAAAACGCGTCCCGCCGTTTGTCCGGCGACATTTTGTCCAGCTCATCCGGATAGGCCTGAATGAAAATCGGTACGCCGGCATGTTTCAGCGCTTCAACAGCGCCGGTTTCATCCCCGAAATTCGGCAGAGAAAGGATTATCCCGTCGTACCGCCCCTTGTGTTCCTCTAAAAACTTCGCGTAAATTTTCCCCTCTTCCGGCGTTTCCACCGCGCCGCAGCGGGTCGCTTCCGAGTCGAGAATAATGAACTCGTATCCCAATTCAGCGAGGGTTTCCGTCAATTCTTTCCGGGCGGCTTCCATCAGAGACGCCGGAAAAAAACCCCGGTTCCCGAAAAACAGCGCGAATGTTACCTTGTTGTTGCCTGTCATGACCTACCTTCCTTCGTTTTTCCGTTTTGAAACTCCTTCACGGCGTCAAACATTGCCAGCACATTTTCCGGGGGAGTTTTCCCCAGTATATTATGGATTGTATTAAAAACAAAGCCTCCGCCGGGAAAGAATATCGATAATTTTTCCAGCACCTCCGCCCGGACTTCTTCGGGCGTTCCGAAGGGGAGGGTTTTCTGCGTGTCTATTCCGCCGCCCCAGAATGTAAAGCGGTTTCCATACTTTTTCTTCAGCATGGACGGGTCCATACCCGCTGCCGTCCACTGCACGGGATTCAGCACATCCACACCGCAGGCTGCAAAATCGTCTAACAGTTTTGTAATCGACCCGCAGCAGTGGAAATGTGTTTTCCAGGATGTACGCGCGTGGACCCACCCGTTCAGTTCTTCGTAATGGGGAAGATAAAACTCCCGAAACTGCTCGCGGGACATCAGCTCTCCGTTCTGGCTGCCGAAATCGGTACAGCTGATATTGATAACATCGATGTTATCACCCACGGCTTCTTGTATTATCCGCAGGTTTTCGAGGGCTGTTTCCTTTTGGAACTGGAACAATTCACGCAGGTACCCGGGATACAGATAGTGGGCCATGTACCAGTCCTCCAGTTTTCTGATCCCCCGCGGTTGCTTCTCATACGGACCGGGAACTATTGCCGCGTCCCCGAACCCGCCGCCGTTGAAATTGTAAATAACCGCCCTGTCGGTGGTCCGGCGGAGGCGTTCGGCTTCCCGCTTCAGGTGCAGCGCGTCTTCATCGGAAAATACAGGGTAGAGGTCCGCGAAATCCCGGCGGGCATCCAAGTCATTTTCGTCTATTTCACCGGAACGGTGAATGTTATCGAAGAAGTATCCCCCCTTCGGAAGGCGCAGACTCGGCGGGACCGACCGGTCGCCCTGGGGATAGACATAGGTATCTCCCTTTGCATCAACGTCATAGGCAAAACCCTTCGACATAAGGACAGGGGTACCGTCGGGCATTTCCCAGGGCTCCCACTGCTCATTGGTAAGACCGAAAAGGGTGCCCCGGTTCCAGAGACCGGCCACGTCTGCCTCCAGATAATCGAGAAGGTCGTCCTCCACTTCACCTAAAAGCTGAAAGGGCTCGATTATTTTTATCGGATGATCGTCCAAGCCAAGCAGCCGGCGAAGTCTGTACAATGTACTCGCGCTTATTCCAGTCTGTCCCGTTCCGCCGAAGTCGATAGGTACCCTGTCGGGCTCCCGATGCGCGAGGGCCCGCAGCACCCGTTCCCGGTGTGTCATACTGCTTCCTTTACCGTTTTCTCCGCGTATCGAGGTAAACCGCCGCGATAAGTACGATACCGTTTGCTATCCACTGATAGTAGGAGGGCATGTTGACCATAATCAGTCCCGATTTCAGCACCCCGATAATTGCCACTCCTATGAGAGAGCCTAAGATATTGCCCTCTCCGCCTGCTATTGCAATTCCGCCGAGAACACAGGCCGCGATAGAGTTCAGCGGGTACTGGCTGCCGGCGGTTGTCTGCGCGCTTCCCAAGCGCGAAGCAAGAAGGATCCCTCCGAACGCCGAGAGGACCCCCGTAAACGTAAATACCAGCACTTTTATTTTGTCTACGTTGATCCCCGACAGCCGCGCCGCTTCAGGGTTTCCTCCGATACTGTAGATATACCGCCCGAAAACGCTGTACTTCAGAATAAAGAAAAATATAACATACAGCACGATAAGAATAATAATCGGCATCGGTACTCCCGCGAGACGGTAAGTCCCTAAGAAGCGGAAATCATTTTGATTGACCCCGACGGCAAACCCGTTGCTGACAAGGAACGTGGCCCCTTGAAAAATCGTCATCATGGCAAGCGTCGTTATCAGCGCGTTGACCTTTGCCTTCGTTACCAACAGTCCGTTGATACATCCGATGAGCCCGCCTATAGCAAGACCGATAAGAAACATGGGAATGTAGAGCCCGTAGCTCTTCGTCAGCCAGGCCACGACCATTCCGCAAAATCCGGCAACCGAACCGACGGACAGGTCGAAATCCCCCGTCATCAGCACCATCGACTGCCCGATACAGACGATTCCGATAACCGAGATCGTAAGCCCGATGGCCATGAGGTTCCGGCTGGTTAAAAAATAGGGCGACAAAATCGAAAAGAGGATGACAAGCCCGATGAGCACAAAGAGCATCCTCAAGTTGTTCAATATCCGCCGTACTGTTTCTTTCCGTTCAATTGTATTTTCCATCTATGTTCTCCGCGCTCATTTTTATTCTATCCGAGGGCGTACCGTACCACATCCTCTTCCGTTAAATCCGCGACATCATCAAACTCTTTCACGACCTTCCCGTCCCGGAATATCAGGATCCGGTCGCACACGTTCATTACTTCCGGAAGTTCGCTGGAAATCACGACAATCCCCTTCCCTTCTTCGGAAAGCTCCCGCAGCAGTTCGTAAATGTCCGCCTTCGCTCCCACATCGATTCCGTGGGTCGGTTCGTCGAAGATAATAACATCGCTCCGGGTGGCAAGCCACTTGGCTATAGACACCTTCTGCTGGTTCCCGCCGCTTAAGGTGTGCACGGCAACCGTTTCGTTCGGTGCCTTTACCTTTAAATCCCGCATGTGCTTCACGGCGATCCGTTTCTCTTCTTTCATGTCGATCAGGCCCGCCCTGCCCTCGGCAATTTTCTGTACAAATGGGAGGGTGATGTTGTTCTTGATGGGCGCTTTCAAAATGACCCCCTGGGTGATCCTGTTCTCCGGCACCAACCCGATACCCATCCTAACGGCGTGCACGGGACTTTTTATTTCAACCCGTTTACCGTGGAGATAAATTTCTCCGCTGTCCAAAGGGTCTTCCCCGAATACCGCCATGACCGTTTCGGTACGGCCCGACCCGACCATTCCGAAACAGCCCACAATTTCGCCGGCGCGGATTTGAAAACTGACGCCGTTGACATTGTTTTCACTTCGAAGGTCCCTCACTTCAAAAACAACCTCATCCCGGCCTTTATTTTTCCGCTTGTCCTCGCCGAAGAGGTCGAGTTCGCGCCCGACCATCATCGAGACAATTTCGTTTTTGCTTATATCGTTGACGTTCCGGGTACCCACATATTTTCCGTCTTTCAGGACCGATACCCTGTCGGCTATCTGAAACAGTTCGTCTAAGCGGTGGCTGACATAAATTATCGAGATGTCCTGCTGTTTCAATTTCGCAATCAGCTCGAACAGCCCCTTCGTTTCTTCTTCCGAGAGGGCCGCCGTCGGTTCGTCAAAGGCGATAATCTTTGTATCGAAGACCAGGGCCTTCAGGATTTCAATCAGCTGCCGGTGGCCGGTCCCGAGCTGTTCCACCCGCTTCCGGACCATATTTTCCATACCGAAGGTCGCCGCGATTTCCTCCGCGTCCCGGTACAGCTTCTTCCAATCCACAAAACCCATCTTCGTCCGGGGATACATCCCCATGTAAATATTTTCCCCGACCGTCAGTTTCGGGGCAAGATCGATCAGCTGCGGCACCATCCCCACGCCGTGTTCCCGGGCTTCCAGGTTGCTCTTGAAGTCGATTTCCTTCCCGTCGAAAACGGTCTTCCCCTCGTCCTTGTAATACACGCCGCTTAATATCTTGATATAGGTACTCTTTCCGGCGCCGTTTTCACCGACTAAGGCGTGGACCTCCCCGCGGCGCAGCTGGAACCGGATTTTGTCCAGCGCCTGCACCCCGCCGAAGGCTTTGCTTATTCCAACTGATTCTAACAGCAGTTCTTCCATCGTTTCTCTTCCCGGCCTTGTATTCTATAAAACAACCGGGAGGCGGAAAAGCCCCCCGGCCGTTATGTCCTTTACTTCGTGCTTATTCCCAGTCGTAGTTCTGATATTCGTCAATTCCCACGACAACACCGGAAGTTGTGGTAAACCGTTCAATCGGTTTCCCTTCGACGATGTTCTCATACAGGACCCGCACGCCTTCGCTTCCGTGCTGCTGCGGCTGCAGTTTAATGGCAAGGTAGGTGTCGTTGCCCTTTTCGAACTCTTCATAGGAAAGGCTGTATCCGCCCATTCCGCAGGCGATAACATTGTCCATGTTGAAACCCGACTCTTCGAAGGCACGGAGCGGCGCTACCGCGCTGTCGTCGTTCAAGCCGGTCACCAGCCAGTGGGTAACATCGGGGTTCGCGTTGATAATCGACTGCGCCACCGGCAGCACCTGTTCGAACATACCGGTTTCATTGTCTTCGGTAATCATGTCCTCCGGGCCTAAGGGAGTGTTGTCCATAATCCCGTCCTGATAGCCGAGGGTCCGTTCATGGAGGAAGGATTTAAACGATACATTTACACTCATCACCTTTACATTGTTTCCCGCGTCGAAAAATCCCTTCTCTTTTGCAAGTTCCGCCATGGCTTCACCGCCCATATAGCAGGTACCGTAGGTATCTACACCGACATGGGGAATCGGGTCGCCGTTATGGTCGTTGAAGGGATCGTTGATGGCCACCAAGGGTACTCCCGCGTCCGCCGCCATCCGCGAAACCGTGGGGCCCATTTCCGCGTCGGTAATACAGACCATCAGTCCGTCGACACCCTGGGCGAGGGCGCTTTCCATGCCCTGCATAAAGGCTTCGTCGTCCAGGTTCGCGTCGATTCCGATGTACTCGACTCCGAGTTTATCAGCCATCGCTTTCGCGCCCTTCTCTTCTTCCTGGAACCAGGGGTGTGTCAGCATTTTACAAATATACGCGATTTTTACTTCGTCTTCCGCCTCCGCTTCGGCACCTCCGCCGCCGGCTTTCTCTTCCTGTTTCCCCCCCGCGAACAGCGGCGCCGCAAGGGCAAAAGCCAATAGGACTACCAATACCAGTAGTGTGATCTTTTTCATACAATACTCCTTTTCAATTAATATTATCCCCAACGGGGTTGTTGCCTTTTGTACATGTTTACCCGTAATAGAGCATCTTTAAATAATACTGCTTCTCGTCCAGCTCATCCTTCACATTTACTCCGTCAAAAAATATTTTCTGCACCGCGTCCATACAGAGGACCATTGCCTTTTCAAACATCGAATTCTCCGCGTTTAAACACTCGGAATTCTCGAGCTGCCGCCAAAAGGCCTTGAAATTCGGCCGGTCGTATCCGGACTGCGTACGCTGCCGTTCGTTCAGCGGCAGATGTCCCGATAACTGATAATAGAGCCCGCCCACATCGGGCTCCACCGTAACGGAATCGATAAACCGCGCCGCGTGCATCTTATTCCTGCTCTGGGCGCAGATGGCCAAAGCATGATTGTAATTCCAGGACAGAGAAACGTTTGCCGAGAATGTCGGATTGAGCACCACGTCGAAATTATTTTCAAAGGGCTCCCCCGTCTCCTCTTCCATCATGTAGTTTATCCAGGGCCCGTCGGTCATAAAGAGCACCTTGTTTTGGGCAAACTCCTTCCGTATGGTATAAATGTCCGTTTTTAAAATTTTCGTCGTCGTTACAAAGTTTTTCAGCCAGGTAAAGCCCGAAGCATTTTCCCGGGAATTGAAAATGACCTCCCCTTCGGCATTCACAAAGCCGCCTCCGAAAGCCTGAAGAAATGTGTAAATGCGGAAAAAGTCGGTCTCATCGTGGAGCAGGTTGATACCGTAGGCGTATTTGTCGTTTTTATCGTATTCATTGCTTGCCCGGAGGCAGAGTTTTGAAAATTGGTCCAGCGTCATCGGTACTTCGGGGGGGTGTATACCCAGGTCACGCAGACAATTTTTGTTAACAATAAGGGAGAGAGGACAGAGGCCCCACGCGACGGAATAGAGTTTGTTCAGATACCGTCCGCCGGAAAGGTCTTTGTCCTCGAAACGGCCGCCGATATTCTCCGGCGGCAAGAGACCTTCCATGGGTTCAAACGCGCCCATGGAAGAGTAGTAGGTGGTCCAGGGGGAGACGATTTGGGCAACATCGGGTGCTTTTCCGTTGGTTATCAGCCGAAGAAGATCATCCCGGGCATGAAGGTACTCAGTGGGAATGACCGTTACATGGATGGCGGGATTTTTCCGCTCAAAGGCCTCTATTGTCTGCCGCAAAATTTCTTCACCCCGGGGAGTTTCCCCGATCCATGAAAAGAGGGTAATTTCAACCTTCTGCTCTGAAACAAAGGTGCCCCGCCCCTGTTTTTTTACCAGCTTGCCTTCCGACACCAGAATCGACAGGGCCTGCCGGATGGTCGAGACGCTTGTTCCGAAATCTTCCGCCAGCCGCGCTTCGCTGGGTATATTGGCGCCGGGGGGATATTTCCCGTCGACAACCTGCTTCTGGATAATGTCCTTTACCTGCAGATAAAGGGGATTGTAGCTCAATTTTCCGTTTGCCAAAGTGTCTCTCTTCTCCCGCTAATAGTCCGCGTTTTCCAGCGCGGTCCGGACAAAGGCCTCTACATTTTCCGGAGGCGTACCGTATTCCAAAAAATCGATATTCTGCATAATAAACTTTCCGCCCGGCTTTCCCGTTATCATCGTCTCTTCGGTAACCCGCTTGACATCCCCTATCGTCCCCTTCTGCAGCACATTTACCTGGTCCACTCCCGAGAGCAGAATATATTCGCCGTTCACCTGTTTTTTTACCCCGGACAAATCGGCACAGTCGCCTAAAGGCGGCGGTGAAAACGGCTCCACAACACGGACGCCCAAGTCCTTGTAGGAACCGACGAGGTTCATGATCTCGCCGCAGTTGTGGTACATCGCCGGTGTACCGTTTTGCTGGACAAAGTCGATATATTTCTTTTCAAAGGGAAGGATATACTCGTCGTATGTCTTCTTCCCTAAGAAACCTCCGGGAACATTTCCGCCGACACAGTGGATATCGACCCCCGCCGCGTCGATGGCCGCGGTATAATCGAGAATACGGTCCGCGGCAAAGGACATCAGCTCGTTGTAAAAGCCGTAGTCGGTTAAATAGAGCATGTACAGCTCTTCGTGGTCAAACAGCAGCGAAGCATTGTTGAACGGGCCGTGCGGTGTCCAGGACCCGACGATGCCGTTATCGCCGACGGCACCTTGAAATTTTCCGATAATCCGCTTCGCCTGCTCCGGCCATCCGTCGGGCATCCCCGGCTCATACTTCCGGGCCAGCTCCAGGTCCTTCAGTGTTTGTATCGGTTTTTTCGTACAGGCGTAGACGAAAGTACCCGGGCGGATTTCGTTGATCGAATAGTCCTGGGTCAATTGGCCTTCAGGTGTCCGTATCAGCGACCGCTCGGTCCTGACCGTGTCCCGCTGGAGCACCTCGGTCTTCACCTCCCACGTATCGGTGGAGCGGGAAACATTCAGCCCGCCGGTGTGGATCGAAAGCGGGTCGTTTAAGCCGTAGAGAACGCGGAGAAACACGTCACAGCCGAGCTCCTTCTGATATTCGACAATTTTCAGCTGCATCGCCTCAAAATCAAGCGGATCGATATCGGGATAGAGCTGATTGATATAGTGGCCCTGGTCGGCAATAAAGAGACAAACCGGGACCCGGTCCGGCATCTCTCCCTTCAATACCCGCAGAAACCGCTCCCGTGATGTCATGCTGCCGTACCCCCCGAAACATTAGTCATTCGCATGACTGTTATTCTAGGGCATGAATTTGAAATTGTCAAACATTTTTTGTACTTTTTTACGGCAGGTTTTTATCGATTTCCTGTTTCAGCGCATCATAGGGATACGCTCCGGATAGGTGCTAGAGAGGGCTTTTAATTCCCTCGATTGCCGGGTTAGATACCTTTGTATATATTGCCGTGGTTGAAAGATTTTTATGCCCTAACAGCTGCTGAATGTAGCGGACATCCGTCCCGCCCTCTAGAAGATGTGTCGCGAAACTGTGACGCAGATCATGACAGGAGGCCCTCTTCCGTATACCCGAGGCCGCTAAAGCCCCTTCAAATACCTTTTGCACCGTCCGCACGCTTAGTTTTTTTGTATTGTCATGTGACGACGTAAATAAATAATCTGAAGGTCGTTTATCCTCCATGAATTCCAGCAATCCTTCTCTTAAATTTTCGGAAAACACAGTCAGCCTATCCTTTCTCCCCTTCCCTTGCCGTATCCGAAGCGTTCCCATATCTATAGAGACATCCGACACGGTAAGATTCACCACTTCCGAAACCCGCAGGCCCGATGAATACAAGAGCGATA
>CAYTSI010000098.1:0-11494 GCA_964440465.1 uncultured Spirochaetales bacterium | reverse complement strand
GGGTAATGATGTGTTTCGGCAGATATTTAACGGGAGGAATGTCCTTTCCGTTAAACCAGTCCGCGGCAGTCTGCACGGCAAGGGCGCCGTCGCCTTCCGCTGTCTGATAGGTAATGGCAAAGAGTTTTCCATCCTTTACAAGGTCCATTCCTACTTTCGAGTTACCTGCGGCAACGACAACGACGTCGTCCCGTCCGACTTTTTCGAGAGCTTCAAAAATGCCTAACGCCTGTGAGCTGTCGTCGGCCGCGCAGATACCTTTCAGGTCGCTGCCGAAGCGGGTCAGCCAGTCGGAAACGAGCTGCATTGTCTTGTCGGCTTCAAATCCGGGGGCCTGCTTGTCCAGGGTCTCTACCCAGGGAGCATACCCGGAAAGTTCCGAAATCGGGCCCCAGCAGCGCGCGAAGTAGGGAGATCCGCCTGGAGCATGCTGCGTATACGCGACACCGACATTGTCGGTACCGTGGATTCTCTCCATCTCATCCGCCCAAACACGGGACAGCATCCTGAACTGACCGAAATCGTCCGGACCGGTCCATGTAATTGCATAATCCATCGCGGCGGCGGAAGGCAGCGTATTGAACAGAATAAGCGGAATGCCCGCCTGGTTGATCTTCCGTGCCTGCTGAGGCGCGGTTTTCGCGTCCAGCGGAATGAGGAGAATCATGTCGGGGCGTTCGTTGATGGCCTGGTCGATCATCTGGTTCTGTACGGCAAGGTCCCAGTTCGGGGAGAGTGCCTTCAGATCCATGTCGTAGGCGTCGGCAATTTTCTGCGCGCCTAAGGTGCACGCGGTCGTCCAGGGGTGGTCGCCGTGTACGATAAATACGATGCTTTTCCCGATTGCTCCGTCTTCCGGTGAATCGGGGATGTTCGTTTTATTCGCGTTCCAGCCGGCGAACTCCATGTCCCACCAGTGCAGGGGATCGTCTTCCGGAAGCGCGTCCGGATCGCTCGGCCGGGGCGGCACTTCCCGCTGTTTCTCCTGCAAGATGATCAGGGGCTGGCCGTCTTCCGACTTCAGGCCCGTTGTGTCTACCGCGAGAGATTTTTCCAGATTAGACATTTCTTTTGGCTCTTCCGTCTCCGTTTTAGTCGACGCGTCGCTCTCCTTCTCTTTTTCTTTCTTGCAGCCAATGAAGCCGATAAATGTTGCGGCAATAATGATCACAAGAAAAATCGTCATTAGTCTTTTCATTCTTTTACCTCCAAAATGATTGTGACTTTATTTTAAGGCTTCAACGAAGCCTTACTTCCTTTTTTATATTTTGCTTTTAAGTCCTCCACTTCTTTCATTAACTCGGCACGCTGTCCCACAACTTTGTCGTGCTTGTACTCCGCGTACGCTTCGTAGAGGACCACCGCCGCTAAAATGATTCCGGCAATAAAAATTTTCACCTCGTTTCCGAGGCCGAGCAATATAATGCCGTTATACAGTACGTCCAACGTAAGAATGGCGACAAAACTTTTTATTACTCCCCCCTTGCCGCCGGACATCGCGGTCCCGCCGATAATGACCGCCGAAATGACGTACATCAGCGACGTATCGCCCAGTTTCAGTGTGGCCGCGGCCCCTTCCATCGCGAAAAGGACCCCGCCGACCGCGGCGGTAAAACCGGAAATAACAAAGGTAATAATGGTATAGCGGTCCGTGTTGATTCCGGCAAGCCAGGCGGTTTGCCGGTTGCCGCCGACTAAGTAAAAGTTTCTCCCCGCCCTGGTATAGTTAAGGAATACTGCAAATGCTGCAATAAGGACCAGTGTGATAATGACACGGGGCGTAACAAGCGGAATAAACTGTTTTGCCAGCCAGTCGGAAACCGCGAAGGCATCGGGAGAGGAGAGGCTGATCGAGTTCCCTCCGGTAATTGTATAAATCGCCCCCTGCAGGATGGTCAGCATGCCGAGGGTAACGATAAATGAATTGATCTTCGCCTTTGCCACTAACAGTCCGTTAATTAATCCGATACCGCAGCCGGCGAGAATGGCCACGGGAACGCTCCCGCCGTATCCAATGTACTGTTTCAATCCTAATCCGACAACGCCGGCAAAGGTGATAATCGTCCCGATGGACAGGTCGAGCTGGGCGATAATCAGGATCATGGTAAACCCGATTGCCGCGGTTGCATTCATCGCCATGGTCCGCATAATTGTGGTCAAATTGAATCCCGTCATAAATCGCGGCGCGAAGAGCGCCATAATGAGAAAAACGACACCGAAAACGAAAAATATTCTATTTTTATTGATAAAAACGAGTTTGTTTTGTTTATTCATAATCACGCCCCATTTTCCGTAAGGACCTCGCGTTAATAAAAACGACGATGATGAATATTGCTCCCCGGATCATGTCCTGGGAAAAGGTCCCCACTCCTAAAAGAGTAAGTATATTGTTTAAAATGCCTATAACGAGCACACCGCCTAAAACACCGATAATAGCACCCCGCCCGCCGGCAAGGGTCACCCCGCCGATTACCACGGCGGTAACCGCCTTGAAATCGTATCCCGCGCCGTTGTACCAGGCCCCGACCCGGTTAAGAGACGTTACCGTCAGGCCGCCGATTGTCGCGGTCATTGCACAGATAATGAAGGCAATACCGATCATCAGTTCCACATTGACACCGGAAAACTTTGCCGGTGTTCTAGCAGCCCCGGTCATCTTCAGCTGCACCCCGAATTTTGTTTTCCGCAGAACAAACTGCAGCACAATTACCAGTACGATCATCATGATCATCGGAAGAGCAATCTTTCCGAAAAAACGAAAGCGGAAAATAGCGTCGAACAGCTCACTTGCCCGTACCGTACTCGCCGTCATGTCGGGATAAATCTGTTTGTTCACCCATACCAGCCGGATAACACCCATGGTCATGTAGTTTACCGCTAAGGTCCAGATAATCGGATTTGCCCTAAACTTTCCGATGGCAATCGCGTTGATAATTCCAATGACAATACCCACTGCAAACGCGATGATAACGGCGGCTAAAAAACCGTACTTAAGCATTTCAACCGCGACAATGCCCGTCAGCGCCATAGTTGTAGGTACCGAAAGGTCGGCATAATGTCCCGAATAGGTAACGAATGCCATCCCCACGGCAACGATTCCGAGCATGGAGACCGCGTCTACGATGTTGAGCATGTTCTGCCCGCTTAGAAAATTATTGATAACACCGGTAAACTGTAAAATAATACCGAGAATTATTAAAAAAATCGCGATAATGTAAACACCGATGGTAACAAATACCCGGTTTACCATGCTCTGATTCAGTTCGCGTGAATCAAGCGCTGCTTCTTTTGTCTCGACCATTTCTATACTCCTTCTCCGTTAGCAGCCAGGAGAACGTTTTCTTCCGTGCTTTCTTCGCTCGACATCTCTTTAATAAATCTCCCTTGGTGTATAATTAATATTCTGTTTGAGAGGGCGACTAATTCCGGAAGGTCGGAAGAAATGAGAAGAATGGTATGCCCCTCCTTCGCGAGGCGTTCTATCGACTCATGGATAATCTGTTTCGCTCCGATATCGACACCTCTCGTCGGTTCGTCGAGAATCAGTACCCGAGGTTCAATTGCCATCCACTTGGCCAGAAGGACCTTCTGTTGGTTTCCGCCGGAAAGATTGTTGATCATCCGGTCCGGATCGGGAGGATAGATGGAAAGTTCCTTTATCAATTCCTCCAGTTTCGGTTCACCCTGGCCCTGATTATATATACCGCCGGTTGTATGCTCGGGGACGAGGGTCGCCAGCACATTTTCCCGAACGGAAAGACGTAACGCAAGCCCCTCGGTTTTCCGGTTTTCCGTTAAATAGGCAATCCCCTTTTCCATCATCTTTCCCATGTTCGTCAGCCGGATTCTCTTGCCGTGCAGGTACACTTCACCTTCGTCCTTGGTATCAAGTCCGGCTAATACCCTGGCAAGTTCGCTCCGCCCGGCCCCCGACAGCCCGCCGATCCCTACAACTTCCCCTTCATGGGCGGTAAAACTTGCTTCATGAAAAAAACCGTAGCGGGTAAGATTTTCAACCCGTAACGTTTCTTTCCGCGTCGCGTGGCTTTCATGGTTGTAAAATTCGGCAATCGATTTTCCAACCATCATCTGCACCACTTCCTGTCTGGTCACCTCTTTAACGGGCTTTGTCGCGATCTTTTTTCCGTCTCTTAAGACCGTTACCCGGTCCGCGATCCGAAATACTTCGGGCAAATGGTGGGAAATATACACGATAGCGAGGCCCTCATTTTTCAACCGTTCGATAATGCTGAAAAGGAGTTCGACCTCCTCCCGGGAAAGTGCCGAAGTCGGTTCATCCATAACGAGAATCGAGGGTTCATTCCAGAGGGCCTTCGCGATCTCCACCAATTGTGCTTCATGCTGACTAATCTCTTCAATCGGCATAAACGGATCGAGACGGCCTAAGCCCACCCGTTCCAGCGCGTTGGCCGTATCTTCCACCGTTTTTTTCTTATCCAACAGCCCCAGTTTCGTAACCGGAATTTTTCCGACAAGTACATTTTCCGCGATTGATATGGGAAGTGCGAGACTCAGTTCCTGATAGATCATCGCTATCCCGTTTGCCTTCGCGATTGCCGGCGTATGAAGATTGATTTTTTTATTACCGATAAATATGTTCCCGGTATAATCGTCAAATGAACCGGCGAGCATTTTCATCAGCGTGGACTTCCCGGCGCCGTTTTCCCCGACAAGGGCATGGACTTCGCCGGCGTACACATTAAAACTGACAGTATCGACGGCCACCGTTCCCGGGAACTGCTTCGTTACATTGTTCATTTCCAGTGCAAGATTTTTTTCCTGGTCACTCACGGTATTCCTTCCTTCCTGCAATTTTCCTTAGTATACACATTCTTTCGCCGCTTCTGCAAACACCTTCAGTTTTTCAGGCGGCGCCTCGAAAAAATGGTCCGACGCGGAGCAGACATATCCGCCGTTTTTCCCGACGCTTTCGAACAGTTTGCGCGTCATTTCCCGCAGCTGATCATCAGGACCTTCCAGGATATTGAACTGGTCGATTCCGCCGATCATGGCGATCCGGCCGTTAATTATCTCCGCGAACTCCCAGGGCTCCTGGTTGCCTCCTACGCTTACAGGAGCAAGGGTCTCGGACACATCGGTGTGGTTATCGACAATATAATCCTCGATCCCGTGGGTCCCTCCGCAGGTGTGGTAGGTTACCAAAAATCCCAAATCGTGCAGGGCATCGTGCATCTCCCGGTCATAGGGCAGGCAGAACTCTTTGTGCATGTCCGGCGATATCAGCGTGGAAGAGGAGGCCCCTCCCCCTGTCTCGATAAGGTCGAACTTTGCCCCTTTCATACTTTCGATAAACTGCAGTTTCTTGTCCATGAGAATCCGGAGCAGCCGGTGGACCCAGTCGGGCTTGTCGAAAGTTGCCAGTATAAGATCGTTGATGTCCATAAGACATGCCGCGTGCTGCCAGCAGCCCGCCTGATCTCCCCAGACAAAGCCCCGGAGAATCCCCTTATCGCCGATTTCGTCGTAGCGCTGTTCAATCGGCGGCAAATTAAGCTTCGGCACCGGCATGTATTTCCGCACCAGTTCGATGTCCTCGTCTTTTTCGATTAAATATTTTGTAATCCAGGTTGTTTTCCTGTTTCCGGCGGTATTATAGGTAAGGACCCCGTCGGGAGTTGTAATAACGTGCTTCGTCCGCCTGTCCTCGGGGTCATCGCTGATGATCTCCGGCTCGTCGTGCCATTCCGGCGTGTTGAGCTTGGTAAAATCGGCATCCACCAGCCAGAACTGGGCCATATCCTCGAAGTACTGGATCTGCGCGTCCAGGCCCACTGCTTCGAAGGCCTCCAGGTCGGACATACCGTTCATGTATTTGTCGAGATGGTATCCCTGCCACTGGTGGATAGTGGCGGGCATTCTGTCGGGTTTCTTATTGGTAAGGGCCGTTAACAGCCGCTCTTTTGACGTCATAATAAACTCCTATTTTCCGCGGTTAAACGCGTCGATTTCATCAAACATTGCGATAATATTTTCCGGCGGCACGTCCGGCATAATGTTATGCACCGTATTGAATACAAAGCCGCCGCCGGGAGAAAAAATTTCCAACCGCTTCCGGACGTGGCGTTTTACTTCCTCCACCGATCCGTTGTTCAAAACGGTCCTCGTGTCCGCGCCGCCGCCCCAGAAGCAGATATCCTTTCCGAACTCCTTCTTCAGGGCGGCCGGGTCCATCTCCGCCGCGTTTGTCTGCACCGGGTTAAGGACATCGTATCCCGCCTCAATGAGGTCGGGAATGAGCTTGTATATCGACCCGCAGGAATGGAGATAGGTCTTCATACTGCTGTTTTTATGAACATAGTTACACAGCCGGGTGTGCCGCGGCTTGAACAGTTTCCGGTAGACCTCCGGCGCCATAAACGGGCCGCTGTCCATCCCTAAGTCGTCGCCGAAGCGGAGAATGTCAGCGACATCCCCCACGGCGGCGCATACCTTTTCCAGCGTTGCCAAATGTATTTCCATGAGCGCGTCGAGAAGCCGCTCCACGTTGTCCTGGTCGGCATAGATGTCCATGAAGAAGTTGTCCATACGCCGAAGAAAGGTCCCCCATTCAAAGAGGTTGCACCCGGCAACGACAACAAGAGCGTAATCCGTCTCTTCCCGCAGCCATTTCGCCCGCTCCCGGAGTTTTTCCCAGAAACCGACCTCCGCGGCGTGGTCCCAGGGGCTGTGCACCATGGCGGCCCACAGGACCTTTTCCATGGCTTCGGGAAGTTCTTCATACGTATCCGGGTATCCGTCCAGATAGGGAACGTAAGCCTGGTCGAAAAAGGTGGCGCCTTCCGGTTTTGTCGCAATGTGGGTCCCGTCGGCATGATACGCCTTCAGGCTGCCTCCTTCCCGCTTCGGCCGGAACCAGACGGGATACTGGGCCGGACTGCCGTCGGAAAGGGTAATGTCGTACCAGTCGGAATCTTCAATATTAAAGGTCCTGCCGATATCGACGGCATCGATTTCGAACCGCTCGAGCACTGCATTTTCCGGCTGGGCCAGCTCCTGCACCACATCGTAGACACGGGTCCTGCTGTTTTCAAGTCCAAGGTAGTCCGTCAGCCTGCCGTAGGCAATGGCGGATATACCGGAGCTCGGCGTCGCGCCCATGTCCACCGGCACTTTGTCCGGTTCTCTGTGTTCAATAGCTGCCAGCACCCGTTCCCGCGATGTCATTATTTCACTTCCGGATCGTTGTATTCTCCGAGATCGAGGGGATAATTCCCGTGCTCCCGCACCAGATTGATGACGTACTCATACCGCTCGGCGCTGACGTTTCCAGGTACGCTGTGATCGGACTGGAAAATGTAACCGCCGCCTTTTGCAGCGTTCAGCTTCGTCATTGCCTGAGTTTTCAGCTCATCGAAACTGTCGTTTGCCCACGCCAAAGCGTCGAAATTGCCGCAGAAACCGAGTTTGTGACCGAATTTTTTCCGCAAATCGACAACGTGCAGTCCCGATTTGGCTTCCAGGGGATTGTAGGAATCGATGCCGATTTCAATGTAATCGTCGAAAATCTCCGAAACATTGCCGCAGCCGTGGTAGATAACGGGGATCCCCGCCTCATGGCAGATTTCGGTCTGGGCCTTCACGATAGGTTTAAACCACTTTCTCCAGTAGTCGGGCGAAAAAAGCATCCCGTTCACATAGGCCACGTCCCCCCACAGGACCATACCGTCCAGCATCCCGCCTGCCGCTTCTATCTGGCCCTTTGTAATCCCGATAACAAACTCTCCCACCCGTTCAATAAAATGTCCCAGCTCTTCCGGATAGAGTCCGATCCAGAGCATGACGTTTTCGCTGCCGATAATACGCCACAGCTGCTCATGCCCCTCGCAGATACTGCCGTAAACGGGAAAATCGGGATACAGCGCTTTTACCGTATCGATCCACGGCGGAAGGTCCCGAGCAAAGCCGTCTCCCACGCCTGCAACCTGATTGTCCCCGCCTTTCGTATATCTGCGATCGTCCCGGGGGTCGTCAAATTGAAACGCCGCCATTTTCTCAGGCGTATTTGTTTCAAACTCGAGGTAGGCCGGCATGGGATCTTCAAATTTTTTCCGGATGATTGCTTCATATCCCGTGCGGACGGTGACCTCTTTATCATTTTCTTTCATTATCTCAAAATCTTTGATGTGAGGGTCCATATTCGGAATCGTGACGATCCAGTCCAAGTCGTAGTAAGCGTAGGGATTCGAATCCGCCGCGAGGCCGAGTTCCTGCTGCCACCGCCGCAAAAAGCTCCCCCAGAAAAAGTCGCTTACCGGGACCCTGTCGGCCTCTTCGTGCCGGAGTGTTGTGTTCATCCTCTCCAGTTTTTCCAGACAAGCTTCAGACCGAGATGAGGGGTCCGGCATGTTTCGCTTCGCTTCGTCAAACATAGATACTTCCTTTCCTTATTCAGTCTAAATGAAAAACTTCTTCCATTTCGGCCCACCACTCGCCCTCTCCGCGGGTCGGCAGCGGGTCCTGCATCGGCTTCATAATGCTCCACCATTCCCGCGTTTTCGGGTCCGCGGCCATTTTCGCCATATCGGCCTCGAAATCGTCGCCGACATATTCCATGTAGGCAAACAGCAGGCCGTCTTTGTAGTAAATTGAGTAATTCTGAATGTTGCATTCTTTAATTTTCGCGGCAATTTCGGGCCACACGTTGGCATGATAGTTTTTATACTCTTCCAGTTTTTCTTTTTTTACTCCAATCAGCTGACCATGCCGTACCATAAACCCTCCTGAATTGTTCGGAAAATATGCTTTATTGTATCATGCCGGAGGAAGTTGTCAAGGTTTTTCCGCGGTATTTTACTAATATCGTATGAATATTTTTGCATGTTTCACCACATTTTTTTCATTTTTATTGAATATTACCCAACTTATTTCTGTTTTATGTTATTATTTACCATATTATTCTTGACAACTGGAAAAGTAGTGATAAAATTGTAGTATTATTTTATCATGATTTGTGTGAAATGAAACCGAAATTAGAAGATGTAGCTAAAAAGGCAAATGTATCGCTGACCACCGCTTCCATGGTCCTGTCCGGCAAGGGCAGGATTTCCCCGGAAACACGGGAGGCCGTTTTAGAGGCCGCCGGAAGTCTCGGCTATGAAAAGCGGGTAAAACTGAGAAAGGGCGGCAGAGCGAGTTTCACTAACATCGCCATATTTGTCAGTATCGATCCCGAATGGGCGTTTATCTGGCACTTTATTCGACCCATTTTCTCGGAAATTGAAGCCATCCTGCGCGCCGAAAACTACAATGTAATTTTAATGCCGCTGTCTTCAGGGCAGAGCAACGAAGATATTCTGCAGAAGATTTCCGGTGCCGGCGTCGGCGCCGTCGTTTCCATGCACTACGGCAACGAACTGCTTTTCAATGCCCTCGAAGGTATGGGAATACCCGTCGTCGTCGTAATGAACGGCAAGTTTCAGGACAAGTTCTACAGCGTCTGCGTAGACGATTTTCAGGGCGCGTATGAAGCCGGCCTCCACCTGATTAAATTAGGGCACCGGGAAATTGCATACGTTGCATCGGAGCGCCCCGACCTCCCCGCGTTGATGAGCGACCGGTACATCGGGCTTAAAAAAGCTTTAGACGAGCATCATCTTCATCTTCAGGAAGAGCAGATTATTACCTTCGATTTAAACGACTTGGAAGTGCTGCGGAAAAAACTTTCCCTGCTATTTGCCGGCAATTGCAAACCGACCGCTTTTTTCTGCCTCGACGACGATATAGCCCACCGGTTACTGATCGCGTTAGGCCGCTTCCATATCCGTGTCCCGGAAGATATGTCGGTAATTGCCCCGGGAGATGTCCTTGATTACGAACAGCCCCACATTCCGAAAATAACCACCATGAAGATCAATACCACGCTGATGGGAAAGATTTCCGCGGACCTTCTCGTAAGCAGGCTGCAGCATACCCACGAGGACATTCATGTGTTAAAGGTAAAGCAGCAGTTAGTAAAACGGGACTCCTGTGCCCCTCCGCCCTCCGGATAGGCGCGTACAGGGTTGTTACTACAGAAACCTGTACCTGAAATACAAAAAGTGGGGCGAATGCATATGAATGGACAATAATTCAGCGTGCGGGTGGCTGTCGGAAGTACACGGCTTCATCCCGTGTCCCAGCCCCACCGCGCTGCCGCCGATATACAGACCCGATGTGTTAAGAAGTGCTTCATCTAACAGTGAATCCCGCAGCAGAACATGCAGAAACGAGGGAGATTCCACTAAGACCCTGGCAAATCCAAAACTCCGCAGTGCCGTCAGCAGGGCCGCGGAATCGGTCCGCCCCTTCTCCCCGGTAACAAGCACCGGGATGGTAGTTCCCGGGTTTTTCGAATATTCATCGAACTCCCGATACAGATCTTCCCGTACGGCAGCAGCGGCTTCCGCGGATACGCAGGGTCCGAAAAAAAGCGGCGTAAAACCGGCATCCTTCAGCCCACGCTCTACAACAGGCTGTCCGGCAGGAGAAGTATGAAATAATACCGGCTGATTGTGTATCAGGCGGTCCCCAAAGGGTATGTCTGTCCCGTCGAGGGAGTTGATTACCATCCACGGCGCGGCCGGCATCCCCTGCCGAAGCCGCTCGTCCTCCAGCTCCTGATCGAAAATGCAGACAACCCCGTCGGGTTCCTCCCGCATCGTACGGGCGCCGCCGATAACAGCGTCGGCATTCGCCCGAAACAAATTGAGGCTCCAGAAATCGGCTTCAGCGCCGTCGGGATCATACCGGTTCGCCCGGGCCACAACCGGACCGGCAGGATTGTCCGGGAAGGCCACCTTCCCGTCGATAGATGTTACAAAGCAGGCCATGGCATATACCCGGTCCGCCGGCGGCGCCGGAAAACGCAGTTCGTCGAAAACCTTTTTTGAAGACGCGGTCTGCACGGGCGCGGGTGAAAATGATGCCGCCGCGGGATTCGTGTAAATTTTTTGCAGTTTCATTGCACCGTAGTCGTACTCGTTTTTCGGGTAACACGCTTTCATTTGCCCGTCTCCCCGGTTTTTACTTCCACCGTTTCGCAAACCTTCAGCAGCTGATTTTCGGTATGCCATTCTCCGATAAGTTCCGCGTTACCGGCTCCAAATCTGGCGGTAAACCGTTTTTCCGTTTCCGCGAGCCACCGCAAATCGATTGCCTTCCACAGAGCATAGTCCGACCAGTACACAACAGCCGTCACTTCACCCGGACGGTCACGGCTTACCCAAATTTCCTTTCCGGCAAACCCCGGCCATTCCGCGAGGCCCTTTGTCCAGATTTCATAGTCTGTCTCTATCCACTTTTCAATTAATTCCGGTTTGACCCTGAACACAAGCTGTTCAATTGCCTGAGGGTCGGTGTATTTTTTTAATTTCATGTATACGATTTATAACGATGACGGATATACCCGTCAAGCGCCCTTCAGCATCTTCAAAACGCGAAGGGGTCTTCCTGTTTTTCATCCGGCGTTTCCGCC
>CAYTSI010000097.1:0-12290 GCA_964440465.1 uncultured Spirochaetales bacterium | reverse complement strand
CAATTCCCACAAACGTCCCCACTTTAATGGCATCGTTAACGGCGAAGGGTTTTTCCGAAAGAAGAAACAGGCCGCTTATTAAATTCGAAATACTTTTCTGCGCGGCAAACCCGATAGCAATCCCCACCACACCGGCGGTCCCTAACAGCGCCGCCAGGGAAATCCCCGCCTGGCGCAGGACTATCAGCAGAACGGTAACAGCTCCGAAATAAAAGGTGAACTTCCGGATAATCATGGAAGCCTGGGGGGTAAGCCGTTTCCGCGTTGCCCTTCCGAGGATGGAGGCCAAAAGACGGAAAAACACAAGTCCGCCGGCAAAGGTTATTACAATCCGGAGAACAACGGTCACCCGTTCCGGTGTAAGAAACGCGGCTATTTTATCGAATGAAAAAAGCGATTCAAACATACACTAAGCCCGTCAGATATTTGAGAAAATAAAAACTCCGCTTGACGATACTCGGCGCTGCCGTCATCCTCGGGCCGGAAACCTTGGTGCAGTTCCGGGCCTCCTTCGGGGCAGTATTGGACAGGTTAATTTGGCTGATCTGATCGACGCCTTTGTAGAGGACCCGGGCCGCGTTTCCCCATAAACGGCCCCCGTCGCTGTACAGGGTAAGGAGTTCCACATGTAAACAGATCCGCTGAAAATCGAGCATGCCCTCCGAGTTGTTCGTTACATGCACGGGACAGGTTGCATGGTAGAACGTCGGCGTGGTTTTGTCCTTGTCCCGAATGGCCTGAGTCCGCAGGATATAGCAAATTTCACCGCTTTCGTTGTCGCCGAACCATGTTTTCGACAGCTTTACCGTTGGAAATTCGCAAATCTTCACCTTCGTCGATTTATACACCCCGTACACCTGCAGCCATACAAAAATACCGATAAAAAATGAGGCGGTTTTTTTCCGCGGCACCTGAATTGCCAGCTCCGGCCGCACCACCACCGGCTTGTCCGGCATTACCGGGACCAGTTCCAGCTCGGTATATTCCTTTCCAAGAATACACCTCGTCCATTCAAGATCATCGGCATTCCGCAGTGTTTTATGCTTTGTATACGTAATTTTGTTCTTTTCCGTATCCGCGTATTCCTTGGCATACCGAATTTCATCGATATCTTTCATAATGTACACAACAAGACGGCCGAGCTGAATTTTGCCTAGTTCCTTTTCCCCGAGGGTAATTGTTTCCATCATTTTTCCGCTGCCGACAGTGTACTCTTTTCTTTTCAAATTGAAAACACCCCTCAGCAATTCGCCCGCGGTCTGCTTGAAAAAAACGGCGCAATCCGGCATACTCTCCAAACATATTTTTTGGAGGTACCACCTATGAAGAAAGTAGGACTAATCGGATGGCGGGGAATGGTCGGTTCCGTACTAATGGACCGAATGGAAGAAGAAAACGACTTTAAACATTTTACTCCCACTTTCTTTTCAACCTCCCAGACCGGGCAAAAAGCACCGGAATTCGGGGGCGCTGACAACGGCACGCTGCTGGATGCCGCCGACATCGATGCATTGAAAGAACAGGACATCATTGTTACATGTCAGGGAGGCGGGTACACATCGGAAGTATATCCCGGCTTGCGGAAGGCGGGATGGGAAGGCTACTGGATCGATGCCGCTTCCACCCTCCGTATGGAGAAAGACAGTGTTATCGTATTGGACCCGGTAAACCGTTCCGTTATCGACAACGCCCTCGAGGCGGGAATAAAAGACTATATCGGCGGGAACTGTACCGTCAGCCTGATGCTGATGGCCTTAGGGGGACTGTTTCAGGAGGGGCTGGTTGAATGGATTACATCCATGACCTACCAGGCCGCTTCCGGGGCCGGCGCGAAAAATATGCGGGAACTGATTTCACAGATGGGTGTCATCCACGGTTCCGCCGAAGAGCTGTTACAGGACCCGGCATCTTCCATTCTCGATATCGACAAAACCGTTACCGGCACAATGCGGGGCGGCGGCATGCCGGTGGAAAACTTCGGAGCACCCTTAGCCGGAAGCCTTCTTGCATGGATCGACACGGTAATGGATACCGGCCAGAGCAGGGAGGAATGGAAGGGATACGCGGAAACCAATAAAATTCTCGGGACAGGCAGACCGATACCGATTGACGGCATCTGTGTCCGCATCGGGACCATGCGGTGCCACAGCCAGGCTTTTACCATCAAACTGACAAAAGACCTCCCCGTTCCCGAATTGGAAACAATTATCGCTTCCGCGAACGAATGGGTGGAGGTGGTCCCGAATACGAAGGAAGATACCATCCAAAAACTGACGCCCACTGTTGTTTCGGGAACGCTGAACGTGCCGGTCGGACGGGTCCACAAGATGAATCTGGGGCCGGAATACCTTACCGCGTTTTCCGTAGGCGATCAGCTGCTGTGGGGCGCCGCGGAACCGCTTCGACGGATGCTCAGGATTTTGCTCGATTATCCGGCGTAAACGGTCCGAAGTAACATGACGGCACTTATCGACGCGGCGGGCCGTATTATTATCGAAGCCGGGCTCGCCATATTACAGGTGTACGACACGGACTTTCAGGTTGATACGAAGGACGACGCGAGTCCGATAACCGAAGCGGATCGCCGCGCCCACCGCATTATCCGGGAGGGCCTGTCGAATATCGATATTCCTGAATACCGGCACCTCCCCGTTCTTTCGGAAGAAGGCCTTCATACACCCTATCCCGAACGAAAGGCGTGGAAACGGTACTGGCTTGTCGATCCTTTAGACGGCACGAAGGAGTTTGTACACCGAAACGGGGAGTTTACCGTAAACATTGCCCTGATTGAAGACGGTCTGCCCGAAGCCGGCTTGGTGTATGTTCCCGTAACGGACATGCTGTACATCGGGACCGTCGGAGAGGGAGCCTGCCGTATTGAAAATGCAAGCCGGACGGACAGGCGGGGCGGCATCGTCCGCTTGCCGGACACGCGGAGAGATGAGAAACGGCGGCGGGAGGTGTTGACAATTGCTGCCAGCAGGTCCCACTTAAACGAAGCAACGAAACAGTATATCGAAACGGTCCAGCCCCGCCTCGGCAGGCGGGTGGAAACGGTCAGGGCCGGCAGCTCGCTGAAGCTTTGCAGAATTGCCGAAGGCAGCGCCGACTTGTACCCCCGCTTCGGCCCCACGATGGAGTGGGACACCGCCGCGGCCCATGCCGTCTGCCGTGCCGCCGGGGCCTCGGTTACGGACGTGGAAACCGGAGAAGAGATGCGGTACAACAAGGAAGATCTGCGGAATCATCACTTCATCGCCGCCCCGGCGGAGGAGATTTCGGCACTCCTGCCCTAGCCGGAGGAACTGCCGCCGCTCTTCGCCTTTTCGATTAATCGCGCGCTTTTTTCCCAGAGGACCGCGCCGTTTCCGGGGTCGGCCGATTCCGGAGAGGTTTCTTTTTCCTCCATCAGATGGATGTAGGTTTCGGTTTTCCCCTCCATATCGGGGGAACAGGCTAAATACACAATAGGCTCCGCCGCCTTTTTCGGGCTCCTGAAAAATACCGCGAAAAACAGCTTCAACAGCGGTTGTATCAATTTCGGCGCCTCCCGGGCTATCTTCGTGTTCACCGGTCCGGGACAGAGGGCGAAAATGGAAATGTCCGGTCTTCTCCGGACAAGCTCATGGAAAAAGGTGGTAAGCAGCAGTTTTGTATACCCGTATTCCGCCATGCTGCCCTTCATGCCGTAGGCATGGTATTCGCCGACGCGGCTAAAATCAACTTGTCCCGCCGACCGGTGGGCTTCCGAAGAGGTAAAAATGATACGGCCGCCCGGCAAAATGCTGCCGTCCTCGAGAAGCCGGTTGACCAGCAGAAACTTTGCCAGATAATTGACCTGCAGCATCTCTTCGAAACCGTCTTCCGTCGGGCGGTCGCGGCCCGGGACGACCCCGGCGTTAAACACCGCTATGTCGAAGCGGAGTTTCCGTTCCCGCGCCTCTTCGCGGAATGCCCGGACGGATGAAAAACTGCACAAATCGAGACGCGCCATCTCGACGTTTTCGCTGCCGCTTTTCCGTTTCACCTCCTCCCCTGCTTCGGGAATTTTACTCCGCGCCGCCATAAGAACATTCCCGCCCCGCGCGGCCAGGGCCGCGGCGGCAGCCTTGCCAAGCCCCGAACTCGAACCGGTAACGAGGCAGGTTTTTCCGTCAATCCTGTCGTTCCGGTCCAGTGTACCGATAGGTGTCCGTTTTCTAAAAAGATCGAAAATACCCGACATCGTCGCGGAGGAAGCTGAGTTGTGGTCTAGTTTTTTCAAGGCGGTCTCCTCCCTTTGCCGCGCCGTACTGCTACGCCCGCCGGCGCGAATTTTCAGCGGTATCGATAAAGCGGCTGTAGTACTCAGCAAAATCGGCGCGGACCTTCCGTTCCGACAATCCGAAATCCTCGAGGGAATACACATGCCGCCCGTACCGGTACTGATAGTTGGCGCGGTTTGTCCGCTCCATCATTTCCTCAATTTCTTCGGTCCATGGAATATCGAGATAGCGGTAAATTTTCCTTACCTCTCCCAGCGGATCGGCGGTAAGGTCTTCATAGTATACGTCGTAGAACCTGTCCGCCGGCATCGTTTCCCGGACTCGGATTGTGCGCTCCGTCATCCGTTTAATCTTCCGCGACCAGTCCCGGCCGACTTCAAGGGGGTCGACGGAATTACTGAACACGCCGCGGCCGTGGGCAATCATACTGCAGAACGAGGCAAGGGTAACCGCGGGGTCCCGGTGGGTTTGAATTATTTTCGCTTCCGGGAATACCTCGAAGAGCACATCGAGATACTCCATATGGTGCGGCGTTTTCAGTATCCACCGCTTCCCCGGCTGCTGCCACTGCAGGAGCAGCAGGAGTTTCCGCATATACTCGTAGGCCCGCCGCTGGTCCTGTGTTTCCAGCCAGCGTGAATAGGACGGCACCCGCAGGGTTGCCTCCGGCACGGTACTTAAAAATGAAGCATCTAAAAGCAGACAGTCCTCTTCCGGTGCTTCCGCCTCCACGGGATGGACGGTAAAAAAATCGGGAGCAATATATCCCAGGGCCTTTTGGCTGGTTACCGCTGATCCGGCCCGTTTTTCTCTGTCCTGCTCCCGGGAAAGACCTGGGACCGGGGCGGGATTGATTGCTTCCCAGGAGAGAAGGGCCCGGGTGTCCGGGTCCGCCGCCAGCAGCCTGTGCAGCATGGTCGTTCCGGTCCGCTGCAGCCCCGTAATGACCGTCAGAGGGAGAAGCTCCTGCTTTTCTATCTCGGGGCAGCGGCTGAACCAGTATTGCGCCCGCAGCCGGTTCACGAGCACTCCTTTCAGGCGGATACGGGTAACAAAGCGCCCGAAGGGGTGAAGACGGGATTCTTCCTCGATAGAGCGGCACAGGACGCGAAGGGGCTCCACCATGAAGTCCGGACCAAAATTGACAAGCCCCCCGGGGGACTCCGTTCGGACCCCGCGCCGGGCCGCCTTCATGAGCTTTTCAGGAGTAATTTTTTTCCGCAGACCCAGTAACCGGCCGACACTTCCGCAGCAGTTACATAGTTTAATTAGCAGCGGACGGTAGGGCTCCCGGTAATTTCGCCCGGTTATGTGCAGCTTATCTCTTTCACCTTTCACCTTTCACCTTTACCTTTCTTCTCCGGCTCTCCAAGCTCTTGCCGCAGTTCCTTCAGCGGGACCACCCTCGTACGGGGCCGCGGATTGTCATTAGCCTTAATCCAGCGCCACAGCATGGTCCCGCGGCCGTGTCCGGCCGTTGTCAGCCAGTTTTCACACCCCGGGTCCTCCCAAGCCACCACGACTTGGACAGAACCGTCTTCCCGGAGGACCGCGGTTTCCTTGTTAATGTGAATGTTGTAGTAGCGGTAGTCCAGCGACTCCATCCAGTGGTTGTTGATCTGAAAATTCCAAAACTCACATTCCGGCGGCGTTACCTCGATTACAAGGGCCTCCCCGGAAGCGAGTTTCCAGTAACTGTGGTAATAGATAATTTTCGGGTCCCCGCCTGCTTTTGTCGAAACCTCCGGCGGCATCCGCGGCAGTTCGTTTGTGTGCTTCCGAAACCCTTTCGCCCACTTCGCGAAAAGGAGGGAAGCCCCGGCCACCAGTTTCGCGGTGGTGGAAAGGCCGGAATCCACCAGTTCAGGGGTTACGTTTAAAGGAGGTCCGCCGCCGCCGGCCCGGCGAATAGTCAATTCCGCGGGGACCTCCTTCCTCTTGTCTCCGAAAGTCTGCCGCACCATAACCAGACCTGTTTCCGGCTCCATGGGCAGCCAGTTTTTTTCATGCCGCCGGGTACTTAGGATTATTTCAAAACTGCCGTCACGTTCTATTTCCAGGTCCGCGCCGTCTAAGAATCCCGTGGGGGGCATTCCGCGCCCCTCGCCGTAACTTCCCTTCTGGGTGCTGAAACTTAAGAACCGGACGGTATTCCGCTTTCCGCTGAGAATGTAGTCGTATTTCCCGCTGATGGTGGCGTTCTGATAGTAGTTGTCCGGGTTGTCCGCCCCCATCTTTACCGTTTCGTGCACCATCCTGCGCAGCACCGGGGCGTTCGGGTCGGAATATTCAATAAAGGCTTCCAGACCCGCCCGGATAAGGCGGGACAAATACCGGTACCCTTCCGCCTGCGTAAGAGGGTCCATAGGGGGGTCCATTCCGATAATAGAGGCCCCCGCCGATTTTAACGTGTCGCAGAATTCCTCCCAGGAGGTCCCGCTGACAATCCGCTCATAGGCCCGGTCCCCTTCCGTTTTCCCCCGGAGTTTCAAGAAAAAACGGCTGATTCCTTTGTAGAGTCGTAATATTCTACTGAACGCCGCCGCGATGTCGATACTCCTTTCCTGAATATTTTTCCGCAATTTTCAACAATTGCGAAAAAAGAGTCAAGATGCTACAATGCGGTCATGTTTATTTCACACATCGACAAAATACAAAAGGAAGTGCTCGGCGGAGAGATGCTGCAAGGTGTAACGAAGCAGACCGCCGTCGGCCCCGAGCAGGGATGGGAAGACCACAGTATGCGGTTTTTCACCGTAAGCCCCGGAGGCCATACACCGAGACACAGCCACCCATGGCCCCACATCAATTACATTGTACAGGGAGACGGAACGCTCTTTCATGAAGGTGAAACGGATTCAATTACCAGGGGGTCGGTAGCCTACATACCGGCGGGTAGTGAACATCAGTTTCACAACTCCGGGACCGAGGACCTGGTGTTTATCTGTATTGTACCGAAAGAGGGTGACAAATAAGAGACGGCCGCCGGAGGCACGCAGCGGCTATTCCGTCTCCCCGCGGCGGGTAATGATTTTCCGGTTTCTGCTCTCGTACTCTTCCAGCTTTCCAAGGATCTGCCCTTCCGCCTCCGCCCAAATCTCCTGAATGAGATCGTCGTGGAAATTATATACCCGGTCCTCGAAACTTCCCGCTTCGAGGCGGTCGAAAAACCGTTGTTTACACTCTTCCTGGTCCTTCCCGTAGATATGATAGGAGTCGGCCTGCCAGTTCATCCTGCCTAAGCGCACTTCAGTGTCCGTTTCTCTTTCAACGCGGCGGGCAATTACATATTTCGTAAAATGGGTAAAGCCGAACATATTCATAAAGTTAGCTCCCCAGGCGTCGTTGCTGCGGAAGCGGACATTGGTGTTAAGGTAATACACCCCTTCGTATTCCAGCAGCCGGTACCAAATCGACTGCAGGCAGGGAGGATCGTACACATCGAAATCCATAAAAGGCATCCAGGTTATCATCTGTGCCTGCCGGGAAAAGGGGCTGTCAATAAGCTTCTTTACCACCTGCTCTACCTGGTCGACCCCGTTTCCCGGTTCATTTGTGAGGATGGAAATTTTCCGTCTATCGCCGCTCCGTTTTTCATACCAGGTCCCCCAGTCCGCCAGCCGCTGATGATAGGTATATTCCCACCGAGTGTCTTCTGTATCATCCATGTTTTTTACCCAGTGGTCTTTCCTGCCTGTCAGCTCCATTACATATTCCCGCAGGTCCTCGATTCCCCCGGGAAATGCTTTATGGATCATCGGGTCGGTCCACGGCTCGTCGATGGTAATGTTCATGGTCGCGTCGATAGACGGCGGGTCGTCTTCTTTATCGTACTGAGTCTGCATCCGGATCCCGCCGTTGTACAGCCCGATTAAGGCCTTTTCATATGCTTCGGCAATTGTCTTCCCCCGGACACACAGAACAGGAATATTTTTCATAACACTGCTATCATACACATTAGCGGAAATTACCGCAACTCGGTAATCGACGTCAAACCCGAAATAATCCGCAGTCCATCCCGGCGCCGGAGTGTCACAACAATCCTTGTTCAGTTTGCTTCGGCTGCCGGCCTGCAGGCCCGCATTCCCTCGGGAAGAAAAACATTGGTACTGTCGCTTTTCAGCTTCCGCAGGGTCTTCAGATTATTCATCCGCCAGCGGAAAAGCGTAATACGGCCGTAAAGTCGTAAGAAAGTCACGATCGGTTTACCCCGAAACAGCCAGGCCAAAGCACCGAAAATGGAATAAAATTTCCGCATGGCCGTAAGCGTTTTTTTCTGCAGCCGGTAGGGAGTCATCAGTTTCGGGAGATAGACGGCATTGAAAGTATCGTACTTATTCCAGTCGGAATTGATAATCCGTCCCTGGGCTTCGAGCTCCTTGTAATGGTCCGAACCGGGAAGCGGGGTAAGGATGAGAAACTGCACCGTTTCAATTTTCGCCTTCCTGGCAAACCGCACGGTGGCGGTAAAAGTCTCCTCCGTGTCGGCGTCGGAACCAAAGACAAACATCCCGTGGACGCGGATGCGCCGTTTCCGGATTTCCCGCACCGCCGCCTGAATATCTTCGACACGCTGCCCCTTTTTATACAGCTTGAGTGTTTCCGGGTTGACCGATTCAAAACCGATAAACAGGGTGTTGAACCCCGCCTCCTCCATTAAATCCAAAAGCTCCGGCTGCCGGGCAATGTCGGAACGGACCTGGGCCGAAAAGCCTTCTACCGTAATCGAGCCCCGCCGCTTTTCCTCCACAATACGTGTAAGCAGTTCCTTCGAACGTGCCGTATCGGCCGTAAAATGGTCGTCGTAAAAAAACACCTGCCGGGCGGTGCTGTTTTTCAGTTCATCGATTACCGCTTCGACGGAAACATGCCGGTACTGCTTTCCAAACATCGGCGTTACCGAACAAAAGGAACAGTCGAAGGGGCAGCCCCTGGATGTCATTACCGGGGAGATGTTCGATTTCCCGATATCGTACCCCTCGAGAAGGCCCCAGTCGGGAACGGGGACTGTTTTCATGTCCACCCGCTTCTCCGGCATGGCGTTGTACACAGTTTCCTTCCCCCGCTTCCACACCAGACCCGGTACGGAACTGAAATCCGCGGAGACCTCCGCTCCGCCGAAAAGCGCGTCTAAAAACAGCGGAAAGGCCTGTTCCGCCTCCCCGCGCATCACGAAGTCCCCCTCCCGGAGGGATTCCTCCGGCTCAAAGGTGGAATGGACCCCGCCGAAAATAATCGGCCGGTGCTTCCCGTCCTCTCCATCCACTGCTCGGCAGTTCCTGGCCAGCTGAAAGCCCCGCGGCGCGGTGGACGTGGTAAGGGAAAACCCGATAAGGTCCGCCCAAAGAATATGCTCCCGCTTAAGTGAAATAATCTCTTCATAGATAATCCGTACAGCATATCCGCCGGCCTTCGCCAGGGACCCCAAAATTGCAAGCCCCATTCTCGGGATTTTAAACATTGAAAATATATTGAAATCCGCGGATTTCGGTTCGACAAGTAAAATGTTTTTCATCATGTTTAGAGAGACATTTCGGACATAAGAAGGTTGCATTTTTCTTTTATCGTGATACTATTATGCAACTTTTTCAAAGGCAGCTTGTCATTAATGGATGATACATCGGACATCAACCTGGTGGAGGAGACACTCCGCGGCAGTTTAGGAGCGTACGAAACGCTCATACGCCGTCACGAGAGAAGGATATTCTACGTAGGGCTGAAGTTTCACAAGAACTATGAGGATGCCGAGGATTTTACCCAGGAAGTGTTTTTAAAGGCATATGAAAAGCTTGGGACATTCAGCCGAAACGTCCCCTTTTCCGCCTGGCTGTACAGGATCGGGTATAACCACGGGATTAACCGGATATCCAGGAAACAGACCTTCGAACTGCCGGATGAAACAGCGGAACAGATTCCGGACCTCTCCGCGGTCCCGGAGGCACAGCTGGTGCGGGAAGAGGAACGGGGCGTTGTAGGGAGGATTTTAGAACGGCTTCCCGAGATGTATACTATGGTAATTAAAATGCGGTTTTTCGATGACCTGAGCTATGCTGAAATAGCGGAAATAATTGGAAAACCGGTAAATACGATAAAATCGCACATTTTTCGTGCGAAGGAACTGGTAAAACAGGCATTTGAAAAATATCTGTGATATATTGTAGTACGGAACAGAAAGAGAATGGAAGAGAAAGAAAAAAAACTTGAAGCACTGCTGCGACAGATCGAGTTTCCTGGAGAACAATTTGGGAAGATCGAGGAATATCTGAAAAAAGCCGACATTCCGAAGACAGTTATCGACAGGATCTTCGCCGCGGAAGAACGCCGCCACCGGATAAAAGTATGGACAATTGTAGCCATCGGCGCGTTTATCCTCCTCATCGTCTTAGGCGCTAACCGCTACATAACAGAATTCCTTGTCTTCTTCCAAAGCGCCATCCTGCTCTTTGTCTCCGTTGCGCTCATGGCCGTCTGCCTGACCGGCATCATCGGCATCATCATGAACATCGACAAACAGAAAATTGAAGATGGCGTTAAAATCTCCGGAGAACGGATAGAAGAATTTTTTACCAAAATGTTTCATCCCCGGTAAAAATTACCCTTATTTCTTGTCAATATATGTTTAAAAATACCCTTGTTTTTATACTTTTATAGGATTAAAATAACCATATGTACCGAAAAGCACTGCAGTTCCTCGATAACTGGCTCATCCGTACAAAAAGAAAGCCGCTGGTTATCCGGGGCGCACGCCAGACCGGAAAATCCACATTAATCAGAATTTTCGCGGAGAAACGTAACTTAGAATTAGTTGAAGTAAACTTCGAAGAGGACGATTCATACTCTCAGATATTCAAAGGTAACGATCCGGGTTCGATCCTCCAGCAGCTTGAAATTAAATTCGGGAAAAAAATTATCCCGGGAAAATCGATTGTATTTCTCGATGAAATTCAGGCATCGCCGGCTGCCTTTACCACACTGCGGTATTTCCATGAAAAAAAACCCGAACAGGCAGTTATCGCCGCGGGGTCCTTACTGGAACTTGTTTTAGAAGAAAAGGCATTCGCCGTGCCTGTCGGCCGTATTGAATATTGTTTCTTAGGCCCAATGACGTTTGAAGAATATCTACTCGCCTCGGGCAAGGATCTGCTTTTAGATTTTTTCCGCGGCTATACCTTGGAAAAAGAAATACCGCCTTCAATCCACGCAGAAGGGCTTACGGAATTGCGCAATTTCACCGTGCTTGGGGGTATGCCGGAAGTTGTTAACACCTGGATTGAAACGAAGTCAATGCTCGAGACCGATGTAGTCAAGCATGCTATTTTTAATACGCTCCGGGACGATTTGCATAAATACCGCTCCAATATCGACAGCGGCCTTCTGATCTCTACCCTTTCCCGGTTTCCCTATTTTGTGGGAAAGAAAATTGTGTATTCCAAGCTTCATGAAGCGGAAAAAACGCGCAACACCAATAAATCCCTTCGCATACTCGAACTGGCCCGAATTATCTATCCCGTCTCCCACACCGCCGGAAACGGCGTCCCCTTAGGTGCCGAAAAAAATACATCAAAACAAAAAGGGCTGTTTCTAGACTGCGGCCTATTAAATACCTCCCTCGGGCTGACGCTGATTGATTTTCCATCCCCCGATTCAGTTATACAGGTCCAGAACGGCATAATAGCGGAACAATTTGCCGGACAACACCTTCTGTATCAAAACGATTTCTATAAATATCCTGAACTGTTGTACTGGTCCAGGGAAAAGAGTCAATCCGGTGCCGAGGTTGATTTTCTCATTTCCAAAGGACAGCAGATTATTCCGGTGGAAGTAAAAGCGGGGAAAACCGGCACCCTTCGGTCCCTTCATTCATTCATGCAGCAAAAAAAATACTCCGACGCAGTCCGGTTTTACACCGGCCCGCCGCAAAGCGATACGGTAACAACGAGCATCCCAGGCGAAAAGCACTCCTACCGCCTTCTGTCACTTCCGCTATACCTGATTGAACAGTACGACCGTTTGTTAAAAAAATAA
>CAYTSI010000096.1:0-12297 GCA_964440465.1 uncultured Spirochaetales bacterium | reverse complement strand
TCGGCAAATAAAATTTTCTTGCTGAAAAACGACTTGATAAGAAAAAAGAGATACCTGATGCCGTAGCGGGAGAAGGTCTGCCGGAAGAGGGAAGCAAAAAAGGCTTTTACTTCGGTTTTCGAAAGTTTCTTGGAAAACCGGGTATCCAGGGGTTTCTTCTCTAAGAGGGTCATGCAGCGTTTGAAGTACAGGCGCGGCGAGAAAATCTTCTTTAAAAGGTTCCGGTAACCGGCGATGATTTTCTCCACCGGCATTTTCGGCAGAAAGTTTAAGTTCAGCCGGTGGGTATTGTTGCCGGAAGAGTCTTCGGTAAGCCGGTTTTCCGCTTTTAAGCGCCGGTAGAGCTGGGTGTTCGGCAGGGCGGTCAGCATACCGACCATGGCAGTGGGAATTCCCGCCTCCTGAATAAAGTCAAGCTGCCGTTCGAAGATGTCGTCCTTGTCGCTGTCGAAGCCGATGATAAAACCGCCTGTTACCTCGATTCCGGCTGATTGTATAATTTGTATATCGTCGATGATGCTGCCCCGGAGATTCTGGCTTTTCTGTGTCTGGGCTAAGGTGTCCTGGTCCGGCGTTTCAATCCCGACAAACACCATGTTGAATCCCGAATCAACCATCATATTGAGGAGCTGTTCGTCCTGGGCGAGGTTGATGCTTGCCTCGGTGGAGAGTTTGAAGGGATAGTTCCGCTCCCGCTGCCACTGTGTGATTTTCGGCAGCAGATATTTTACCTCTTTTTTGTTTCCGATAAAATTGTCGTCTACCACGAACAAATTGCCCCGGAAACCGGATTCGTAAACCGCGTCGAGCTCCCGGACAAACTGGTCCGCCGGTTTTACCCTGGTTTTTCTGCCGAACATTTCAATAATGTCGCAAAACTCGCAGTTGAATGGGCATCCCCGGGAATACTGCAGGGAGAGCATCTGATAGGCGTTAACATCGATGATGTCGAACCTGGGGACCGGCGTTCGGGAGAGGTCGGGTTTTTCTCCACCGCTTGTGTAGACGGACTGTGCCCGGCCCTGTTCGTAGTCGGCTATAAATTTCGGCAAGGTTATCTCCGCTTCGTCTAAGACAAAGTGGTCTACTCCTTTGATTTTTTCGCGGGACGAGATGGGATATGGGCCTCCCGCAACCACCGGCGTTTCAGCCGCGTTGCACTGACGCACGACTTCGTTAAAGGAGTCCTGCTGTACGAGCATGGCCGAGAGAAAAACAAGGTCGGCGTTCTTAATGCCTTCGGCAAGCCCGTCGGAGGAGACATTTAAATCGATAAGCTTTACGTCGTACGTGTCGGGCAGCATTGCCGCTACGGTCATCAGGCCTAAGGGGGGCTGGAGGGACTTTTTTCCGATAAACGGGAGGGAGTGTTCATAACTCCAATATGTTGCCGGAAATTCCGGATATACCATTAATATATTTGTCTTCATATGTTCGGCGAAGTTACTCTTTTTTCCGGTAAAAAGCAATGAATATATAGAGAATTTTATATAAACATTTTGTTTAGATTTTTCCGATTTTATGACAGCAGCTCAATTCGTGCAAAAACATACTCCAGCGAATCTTCCTTCAGCAGCATCCGGTAATAACCGGTATCGCCGAGTTGTTCGGGCTTCAGGCCGTTATAATTGAAGTACTTGCTCGAGCGGCTGCTGTCAAACCAGTGGACAAGAGCGATTTTCCCGCCGGCGATTTCAATACCGGTAATGCCCCGTTTTCCGATAACGCAGCCCGAGTTAAAGAGGGACGGGACGATAATCTCCCGGTTGTACAGACTGCTCCTGAGCCCGTATTCGGGATGGGAGGTATACACCGAGGTAAGTTCTTCCTTCAGACGGCGGACCTCGGCGGCTATTGTGTCCCGTTCGGGACCGCTGCATCGGGAGTAGCGGCGGAGATAGTGTTCGATTTTATATTTTAATGCATCAGCCTTGGAGAGGGACTCGAAAAGGGGCCGGTGGGTATGTCCGATAATCGAGAGGATTTTATTTCGAGTGGAGAATTGGTAAACCCGCCGTTCCGTTTTGTACTGCTTTTTACTGTCGTGGGAAACCGAAAAGTTTTTAACGCGCAGGGGGCGGATTAGGTAGCGGAGCAGCCAGCCCGCGAGCTTGTTGCGGCGCTGAAAATACTTCGATGCCTGATGCCCGTGAAAGATGAGGATGTCGCGGCCGCCGTACCGGAGGCAGTAGGATTCGTACAGGTCACCGGAAAAGTGGTCTCCTCGTTCCAGGGCGAGTTCCGCGTCGTGGTTTCCGATAATTTTTACTAGCCCGGCGCCTCGTTTGAACGCGGAAAAGAGGAAATAGAGTTTGCTCCATTTCCGGTAAATATCGTCGAACCGGAATTTCTGCAGTTCTTCAATGTCCCCGTTTAAGATGAGGGTATATTTTTCCGGCAGATAACGCTGTTCGAGGACGGTGGAAAACAGGTCCCCGTTTCTGCCGAAGTCGTCGGAGGAGGAGCCGTTTCCCAGGTGAAGGTCGCTGAAGATAACGAACCTGTCGCTGTCTCCAATTTCCCTGATCGGCGCTTTTTTGTAGACTGAATATAGGGCTTCATGCATACGCTGGGTTTTCATCTGCTTCTACCGACAATTAAAATATACACATTCCCCGTCGGCTTTTAATGAAAAATGGGTAAGAAAACTGTTAAAATACGGGAATGATGAAACAGATTGTATTGCTCGGTGATTCAATTTTTGACAACATTCACTATGTAGGTGCCGGCCCGCTAGGGGAGAAGCACATCGCGGGCCCACTGTATCAGGACAAACATCTCCCCGGAGCCGCCCCTGTCCGGATGGTGGAGCATACTCGCGCGGCGGAACTGTTTCAGGATCTGCTCCGCCGGCGGCAGCTGCAGCCCGCCGGGGAGCGAAGCCTGTTTCGGCTTCGGGTCGGGAAGTTCCGGGAGGCAGTGTAACAGAAAGCAGGCTGTGATTTTTTCAGCCGAAGCGGACGGAAATGCTCGGTAGCGTTCGGTAAAGCGGGTGAGGTAGGACTGAAAAAAAAGGGCCCAGTCCCCGGGGGTGTAGCGGTGGTATTCGCGGACCTGCTTTTTTGTTTTCGGGAAAAGAGAGTCGGACCAAAGGGGGTAGTGGTTCCCGAAATTGCAGTGCTGTTCTAAGCGGGCGAGGAATGTAATAAACGATAACACTTCCGCCGGCAGGCGGCGCATTTGTGCCGCAATATATTCGGTTTTTTTCCGTTTCCGCTGTTCCTTTTCATCGAGATAGTTTCGTTTTACCGCGAAGTAGAGGGGGAAAAAGGGGTCCCGGGGAAGACGGTAGGTGCGGTAAAAGTACCGCAGGTTCTCCGGATTGATTTTTGCGTGCAGCAGGAGGGAATAACATCTGCGGTTAAAACGTACTTTCTGCAGGGCCGGGGAAAGCTGGTAATGGTGGAGCATTTGCCGAAAATATGGATGTTTCCGGATTGACTTCGGCTGTTTCGATAAAAGGTGTGAAATTGAATATCGTTTACTCAAGGTCCTGTGATGTTTTCGTGGTGTTCCTGCCGCTCTCCTTTGCCAGGTAGAGGGCGCTGTCCGCGTTTTGCATAAATTGTTTCGTGTCTATTGTTTCACCCGGAATTTCCGCGTGCACCCCGATGCTGACGGTCAGCTTTTCTTCTTTGTGTTTTACCGGGATTGCCGTTTCGCGGATTACATCGTGAATTTTATCCGCCACCAGTAATGCGCCGCTTACGTCGGTTTCAAAGAGCACGGCCGCAAACTCTTCCCCTCCGTAGCGGGCAACGAAATCCGTATTTCGGGGGACCGCCTCCCGCAGTGCTTCCGCGATTTTTTCCAACGCGGTGTCCCCGGCGATATGCCCGTAGGTATCGTTAAACTGTTTGAAATAATCAATATCGATCATTAAAAGGGCAAGGGGATGCCCTCCCCGTTTCGCCCGCTGCACTTCATCTTCGAAGGAGGTATCGAAGTAGCGCCTGTTGTACAGCCCGGTCAAGCCGTCGTGAATCGAAAGCCGTTCCAGGTCGGTGTTCGCCCGTTCGAGGAGACGGTTGGTATACTCCAGTTCCTTGTTTTGAAATGCAAGCACCCGGGCCTCCCGGTACCGCAGTACAAGGGTAATCATTCCGAAGAACCCGACTGCAAAGAGGACAAACGCCCACCACTTTCGGTACCACGGGGCCGTTACGGTGAGCGTAAGTGCCGCTCCCTCCTCGTTCCATACCGCGTCGTTGTTCGATCCTGTAACGCGAAACCGGTACGTACCCGGCGGGAGGTTTGTGTAGGAAGCGTAGGAGCGTGTCCCGCTGTCGGTCCACTCTTTATCAAATCCCTCGAGCATATAGGCGTATTTGTTGTGCCGCGGCGATTCGTAATCGAGGGCGACGAATTCAAAAGAAATATAGTTTTCGGTATGTAAAATGGTCAGATCGGCGCCGTCGAAAATAATAGAATCGTGCTCCACCGCTTTTCCGAGTACGGAGACATTGGTAATGTGGACCGGGGGTTTATGGGTGTTCCGAAACTGCCGGTTGGAAACGATCCTCGTTACTCCGTGGCTGCCTCCGAAGTATATTGATCCTTCATTGTCTTTGAAATGTCCGTAATTGAAAAACACGCCGAACAAGCCGTCCCGTTCGTCAAGGAGCTCTACTTCATCCGTTTTCGGGTTGATAATGTTAATGCCGCCGCGGGTGCTGACCCAGATCCGGTTGTCGTCCCCTTCAACAATTGCAAGTACATTGTTGCTGCCGAGTCCGTCCCGGGTGGTGTAATGAAAAAACCGGTCCTGGTGCCGGTCGTAGCGGTTCAGGCCCCCGCTGTAGGTGCCCACCCACAGACGCCCCTGGGAGTCTTCGATAAGGGGGCGGATATTGTCCGCGCTGATGGTTTCGGGGTTTTTCGCGTCGTGAAAGTAGTGCTTGAAACCCTCCGTGTCGGAAATGAACCGGTTCAGGCCGTCGTTGGTTGCAATCCATACAGAACCGTCGCTTTTCTGCAGGATACGGTAAACGATGTTGTCGCTCAAACTGCCGGGATCTGCCGAATCGTGGTGAAAGTTATCGAGCTTGCCGGTTTCCGGGTCGTATCGGTCGATGCCTTCCCCGTAGGTGGCAATCCACAGCCTGCCGTCGTCGGTTTCGGTAATCCAGTAGATGATGCCGTGTGTCAGCGGTGTTTCCGGGTGGATGTCCTCCGTCCAGGTTTCGAACCTCTCCGTTTCCGGATTAAAACGGTTAAGCCCTTCGTTCGTGCCAATCCAGAAATTGTCCCGGGAATCTTCGTATATACAGTTGATGATGTCGTTGCTGATGCTGTCCGGATCATCCTCGTTGTGTTTGAATTTGGTAACCTCTCCTGTTTTTCGGTTAATGCGGTTCAGTCCCCCGGAGTAGATTCCCAGATAGAGGTTACCGTCCGAGCCTTCATGGATTACCTCAATTTTTCCGTCCGAGATACTTCCCGGATTGTTCGGTTCGTAATAGTAGACACGGAAGTTCCGTCTTCGCGGGGAGAGGTAATGGACGCCGCCTCCGTTTGTACCGACCCATACCAGGCCCGCGGAATCTTCAAACAGGTTGTAGATAATGGGGCTGGCAAGTTCGCTGTTTTCCGAATTTTCAAACCAGACCGGTTCCCCGCCTACCGGCCGGGCCCACAGTCCGCCGCCCCAGGAACCGGCCCACTTCGTGCCGTCGGAGGACTCTAAAACGGTATAAATCCGGTCGTCAGGGAGCTCATAGAGTTTTGTTCTTCCCGATTCCGGCCAGTATTCCACCATGCCGCCGCCCCAGAGGCCTACAAGCAGCCGTCCCGGTTCCGGTTCGGTTATTGACATAACGAAGTCTGAAGGAAGTTCGATGTCCGGTGTTACTGCCTGCTGCCGTTCTTCGTCCCAGTACTGCAGGCCTCCGTAGCTGCCGATCCAGAGGCGGTTTGAAGAGTCCAGCAGGAGGGACCTGATCGTTTCATGTGCTGTTTCCACTTGAACGATGGATTCGTCATCGGGGGAAAGAACATTCAGCCCCTCCAGCGTACCGACCCAGATGCTGCCCCCGCTTCCTTTCGCGAGTGCAACAACAACGTTATTACTCAGTCCGGAGGAAGATTCTTCCTGTTTCCAGTAATTGGTAAACTGGTCCGTGTCGATGTCGTAGCGGGAAAGGCCGCTGTAGGTCCCGATCCAGAGAATATTCTCCTCCTCTTCGTAAAAGAGGGTCTGAATCAGGTCGTTCGGTATGGAATTCAGATTAAACGGGTCGTGGGTGAAGGATTGTAGTTTTTTTCCGTCGTACCTGTTCAGCCCTCCCTGGGAGCCGAACCAGAGGAAACCGTACTTGTCCTGCTGGATGGAGGATATTGACAGACTGTCCAGTCCGTCGCCGCGGTCGATTGTCCCGAAGCGGGGCGGCTGGTTATTTTCAAAAAAATCCTGCGTATACACGGCGGAAACGGACAAGCCGATAAACACCAGCAGACTGAGTATGTAACTTCCTCCCCTGTAGTGCAGCATACGGTAGAAATTATCACTATCGGCGCCCCGTGTCAAACTGCCGCGCCGGCAAAAAAAAATGTTGTGCAAAATAAATAGAAAGGTTACAATCTAAAAAGTAGAGATTTTGGAGGATAGGGTGTCGCAAAGGAATACCGAAAAAAAGGTCCTCATTGTCGATGATGAGGCCTTGATTGCCATGTATGGGGCTTCCGTCCTGAAAAAACACGGATACGAAGTGCTGACCGCGCACAGCGGTAAAAACGCGATCGATGCGGCGGCGAAGCACGACATTGATCTTGTCCTGATGGACATCGATTTGGGCAAGGACAAAATGGACGGTACGGAAGCCGCGGCGGAAATACTTCGGGAGCACGACATCCCCGTGGTTTTCCTTTCGAGCCATACCGAACCGGAAATTGTTGAAAAAACGGAAAAAATTACCTCCTACGGATACGTTGTAAAAAACAGCAGCGAGACCGTTCTGCTTGCGTCGATAAAAATGGCGTTCAGGCTTCATGACGCTTATAAAATACGGAAGAAATCGGAAAAGGTCCTCCGGGAATCGGAGGAAAAATTCCGTTCTTTGGCAGAGAACACAATCGACTGGATTTGGCAGGTCGATACCACCGGACGATACACTTACGTGGGGCCGGAGGTTCAAGAAATATTCGGGTATACACCGGAAGAAATTGTGGGGAAAACCCCCTTCGATTTTATGGATGAAGCGGAGGCACGGCGGGTTGCGGGGATATTTAAACCCCTTGCCGACAGAGGTGAACGAATTATCGGTCTCGAAGACACGTTACGCCATAAAAACGGACATACTGTAATATTTGAAACGAACGCTACGCCCCTCTTTTCCGATACGGGGGAGTTTAAAGGATATTTCGGCACCTGCCGCGACATCAGTGAACGAAAGGAGATGGAGAGCGCCCTTCGCGGCTCGAAAGAACAGTTCCGTGTGCTCCTGGAGCTGTCGCCTGTTGGAATATACCAAACCGATAAGGACGGTAACTATGTGTACGCCAACCCGCGATGGCTCGAGATGGCCGGTATGTCCATGGATGAAGCGAAGGGGCGCGGCTGGATGAAAGGCCTCCATCCCGACGACAGGGAGACAATCGGAGAGAAGTGGTATAAATCGGTCCGGTCAAACGGAAGCTGGGGGTATGAGTACAGGTTTCAAACACCCGGCGGAAAAATAACCTGGGTGTACGGCAATGCCCGGGCCATGTATGGCGAAAGGGGAGAAGTTACCGCCTATATCGGGACCAATTTAGATATTACCGAACGTAAAAAGAAGGAAGAAGAACTGGAGAAAAACGAGGCCCTCCTCAACGAAGCCCAGGAAATGGCCAATATCGGTTCTTTTGTCTGGGACCTGCAAACGGACAGTCTGGAATGGTCCCGGAATATGTTCGCCATTGCCGGTCTCGATTCCGGGTCCTTCCGCGGCAACCTGCAAGAAACCATCTCGACTATGCTTCATCCGGAGGACCGGGAACGTGTGTTTGAACAGATCGAAGAGATGGTAAAGCAGAAAAAAACCTGGCCAATGGAATTCCGCCTGGTACGACCCGACGGCGATATACGCTGGCTCCGTTCTGGGTCCAGGTTTATCACTGATGAAAAAGGGGTCCCGGTAATCAATGTTGGTATTCACCGGGACTTTACCGACCAAAAAAAGGTGCTGGAAGGGCTTCGAGAGAGCAGAATAAAGTTTCAGACCATAGTCCAAACAACAATGGACGGGTTTTTGCAGGTGGATACGAAAGGCCGTATTTTAGATGTAAATAATACGCTTTGTATGATGTCCGGGTACGGCCGGGAGGAGCTTCTGGGCATGACCATAGCGGAATTGGAAGCGAAAGAGGACCCCGAAGAAGTGGCGGAACACATGAAACGTCTCGTCCGTGAAGGAAGCAGCAGGTTTGAAAGCGTGCACTGCCGAAAAGACGGTACCGTTTACCCCGTGGAAGTAAGTTCTACCTATGTAGCGGAAGGAGATGGCATCTTTCTTTCCTTTCTCAGGGACGTAAGTGATGAAAAGAGGGCCGAAGAGGAACTGTGTTTGAATACGGCGCGCTTGGAGTCGATCCTGCGTCTAAACGAAATGAAGCGTTCCGATCCGCAAAAGCTTGCGGAGTTTGCCCTCGAGGAAAGCCAGCGGCTAACGCGGAGTGAAGTCGGATTTATCAATTTCCTCTCCGAAGATGAGCGGCTGGTTACCCGAACGTTTTATACGAAGAACACCCATAAGCAATGCGGGCTGCCGAAGAGTGTGGAAGCTTTCACGATTTCGGAATGCGGGCTCTGGTCCGAAGCATACCGGAAGCGGAAACCGGTTATTGTAAACGACTATTCCGCCGGACACCCGGCGAAACGCGGACTGCCGGAGGGGCATCTGCATTTCAGCCGGTTTATGTCCGTTCCGGTGTTTGAAGGGAAGCGGGTTGTTGCCATAGCGGCTTTGGGTAATAAGAAAACGGACTATACCGAAACTGATGTCCGGCAGTTTCGCCTTCTCATGGATGGTTTGTGGCAGATAATGCAGCGGAGAGAAACGGCTGATAAACTCCTGGAAAGTGAAGCGCAGAAAGATATCATTCTTAACTCTTCCGCCGAGATGATAGCGTACTACGACACCGATCTCCGTATTATTTGGGCGAACCGCGCCGCCGCTGAATCGGTGGGAAAAACTCCCGGGGAGTTACCCGGTTTACACTGCTATGAAATCTGGCATCAGCGTTCCGGACCCTGCGAAGGGTGCCCCGTCCTGAAAGCCCGTGAAACGGGAGAACCGGAGGAATCGGAACAGAAAACCGCCGACGGCAGATATTGGTCTATCCGGGGTTATCCGGTGCTGGATAAAGACGGTACTGTTACGGCCCTGGTGGAGTTCGGCCAGGACATAAGCGGCCGGAGAGAGTCGGAGGAAAAACTGCGGGAATCCGTGCGGGAAAAAGAATATCTCATGGCGGAGCTCAACCATCGGGTAAAAAACAACCTCGCCGTCATCTCTTCACTTATCAGTTTAAAAAACGATTCTATCGGGGACAATATCGATTTATCGGACATCAAATTCCAAATAGACGCGGTCCGGATTGTCCATGAAAAACTGTACCGGTCCTCAGACATTACACAAATCAATATCGGTGATTATATACAGGACCTGCTCGTGACGATTTTTTCATCGTTCACCCGGCGTCGGGTAACGGTAGAAAATACAATCGGGGATATTTCATTGCCGACAAAAACCGCCGTTTCCATCGGCCTTATTGTCAATGAGATTGCCACTAATGCCATAAAGTACGGCTTTACGGAAGAGGAGGAGGCGCTGTTTACCGTCGATTTGCGTAAGAATGACAAAGAAAATGAGTACGTCCTGTTTTTATCCAACAGCGGCAGGCCGTTCCCTGAAGATATCGACCTGGACAACCCGGACACCCTGGGACTGCGCCTTATATCAGCCCTGACGGAACAGCTGAACGGAACGATAGAGCTTAACCGGGCCCCCGAGCCGGAGTTTACCATCCGCTTTCCCGCCGATAATTGAGTGTTGAAAAAAACAGCAGGAAGCCTTATGCTAGATTGTGGATCCGACGGGAGGACCGATGGCCGTTGAAAACCAAAATTCCCAGGCAAACTCTGATAAAACCATCCTCGTAGTGGAAGACGAGGCATTGATAGCGCTTAACCAGGAGGCAATACTTACAAAAAACGGCTACCGGGTTATTACGGCATATGACGGGGAAAAGGCCGTTCGGGCAGTTTCGGAAGCCGCAATCGATCTCATCCTGATGGACATCGATTTAGGGAAAGGAAAAATGGACGGCACCGAAGCGGCGGAGATTATTCTTCGGGACCGGGAGCTGCCGATTATTTTCCTGACGAGCCACGCTGAGAAAGAGATGGTGGAGAAGGTAAAGGGCATTACCCGTTATGGCTATGTTTTAAAAAATGCCGGGGAGTTTGTCCTTCTCGAGGCAATAACAATGGCCTTTGAACTGTTCCGTTCATTTCTTGCAATACAGGAAAAAGAACGCCAGCTCGAACTCGCATTCAAGGAAAGCGAGTGGAAATATCAGTTCCTGCTGAAGAACCTCGACGATATCATTTATACCATCGATATGGAAACCGAGGAGTTCAGTTTTGTAAGCCCGGCATTTGAACGGGTATTAGGCTATACCCTCGACGATGTGGAAAAAATGGGCGGGCGGAAGGCCTTTTTATCCAGGGTCATTCAGTACGGAGCGTTTCAGGAACAGCTTAAGGCCCTTGCCGAGTTTGCGGGGGGGAACGCCCAACGGCTCAGACATATTTCGGTCTGGAAAGCAAAAGACGGAACCCCGAAAACGCTGGAAGATTACTGGGTACCGGTCTATGAAAACGGCCGGATAGGTACTGTCCACGGGGTCCTCCGGGACCTCAGCGACAGGAAGCGGGCGGAAGACGCGCTGCGGGAAAGTGAAGATAAGTATAAAACACTTATCGATAATATCCCCTTTGCCGTGTTTGAGCTTGATGGCACCGGTACTCTTGTTACCGCCAATAAGACATTTGCCGATTTTATCGGTTCCCCTCGAGACGAACTGGCGGGCAGGAATATGGCGGACCTTTTCCCGCCCGAGGCAATCGAAGTGAGAAAAAACTATGTTGAAAAAGCAATTACGGAAAAGACAATCCAGCGCTTTACCGATGAGTTGAACGGTAGAATATTTCAACATATTATCGTGCCCTTATCGGCCCGCGGAGGTGGGCGGGTGCAGATCATAGCCAGGGATGTAACGGATGAAGTTGCCGCAAAACAGGAAAGTGAGGAGCACCGGCTGTACAATGCGGGGAGAGCGGATACGCCCTGTTGAAACGGTGCGGTACCGGAAAGACGGTACTCCGGTCCATGTGCGGATTGCCGGGGCGCCGATAATAATAGGCGGTACTGTTTCGGGTGTAGTGGGGGTATATACCGATATTTCCGACAGGGTCCGGGCCGAGGAGGGACTTAAGAGCTCGGTGGAAGAGAAAGAGGTCCTGATGAAGGAGCTCAACCACCGGGTAAAGAACAATCTGGCAATGATTTCCGCCCTCATCGGCTTGAAGGATTCCGCGCTCGGCGGCGGGTCGGACGTATCGGACCTCGTTAATCAGATCGATGCAATCCGTCTCATTCACGAAAAACTGGATGAATCGGAACATATTGGTACGATTGATGTCCGGGAATATTTAGGAGATCTTCTGCAAACTATCTTCTCCTCATTTTCCGAGGGACCGGTCCGCCTCGACATCAATATTGAAAACCGGCAGGTAACTACAAAGAAGGCTGTTTCCCTCGGGCTTATTGTCAATGAACTCGCGACGAACGCGGTAAAACACAGATTTACGGAAGATGCCGAGCACCGGTTTTCTATCGGGTTCACGGAAGATACGGCGAAAGGGGAGTATATTGCGGCCGTGTCCAACAGCGGCAGGCCGTTCCCTGAAGATATCGACCTGGACAACCCGGACACCCTGGGACTGCGCCTTATATCAGCCCTGACGGAACAGCTGAACGGAACGATAGAGCTTAACCGGGCCCCCGAACCGGAGTTTACCATCCGGTTCCCGGCCCGGCAATAGCGGCGGTATTGAACAGCAGGAATGCCCCGCATGACCGGACCGGAGTTTTTTCTTTGAATCGGGACGCCAGGCCCGCCGTATCTATGCCGAGCAGCGTTAACGCCAGGGCGAAAAAGCTTGTGCCCGCCAGGAATTGAAATTGTTTTCTTTTTCAAACAGCAGATCGAACAGGAGCGCCGCTCCGTCGAGGACCCGTTTCTTTAGTTCTT
>CAYTSI010000095.1:0-12497 GCA_964440465.1 uncultured Spirochaetales bacterium | reverse complement strand
ATCCGTAACGTCGGCAATTCCGCGTTTCCTCTTTTTTCAGCTTCGGCCGCGGCCGCCCGTCGCCCTGTCCCGAAAGCGGAAGGAACATCAAAAACTGCCGGATCGTGCCCGACAATGACCGCCTTCTCCACGATATTCTTCAGTTCCCGGACATTCCCGGGAAACTGATAGGAGAGAAGCGCCCGCGTGCTGACGGGATCCGGAGGCACGGGCCTTTTCCCCATCTTTTCGCTTAAACTTTGCAGGAAGGATGAAACCAAAACCGGGATATCCTCCGGCCGTTCCCGAAGGGGAGGAATATGGATATCGAAAACCGAAATACGGTGATAAAGATCGAGGCGAAATCCGCCGTCCGCGAGGAGCTCGTCAAGCTTTCTGTTTGTGGCACAGAGGACCCGGACATCCACCGGGATTTCTTCGTCCGAACCGACGGGCTGAACAATTTTTTCTTCGATTACCCGAAGCAATTTCGTCTGAAGCTCATAGGACATATCGCCGATTTCATCGAGAAACAAAGTCCCTTTGTCCGCGGTACGAAAATACCCTTTCCGCGTGTCCCGGGCATCGGTAAAAGCGCCTTTTGTATGTCCGAAAAACTCACTTTCGGATAATTGGCCGGGAATTGCCGCGCAGTTTACGGGAACAAACCGCTCCATTTTTCTCGGGCTGTTTAAATGGATAAGCCTGGCGGCCAGTTCTTTTCCGGTCCCGCTTTCTCCGGTAATAAGCACACGGCTGTCGGGATGGCCGGATACCGCTTCGATCATATCGGCAGTTTCACGTATTGCCGGAGAAACGCCGACAATACGAACATCTCCTATCGCCATAATTTCATCGTGCAGAGTGTTACAGGCCGTCTCTAAATTCTGCGCCCGCTCCTGCAGCTGCACATACTTACTTGTACGCTCAATTGCTATCTTTAAGTCCAAAGGTGCAAACGGTTTCTGCAGGAAATCATACGCGCCGCGGCGCATCGCGTCGATAACCACATCAACGTCGCCGTGTCCGCTCATCATAATTGCTTCAATATCCGGTTTCGTCTTTTTCATTCTTTCCAGAAACTCTATTCCGCTGTATTCCGGAAGCCTGATATCGATAATGGCAATGTCTATTTTTTCTTGCAGGAGAATCCCCATTCCCTTCGTAGGTCTTGCCGCTTTATAAACGGTAAATCCGTTTGTTTCGAGATATTCGGTAATTTCTTCGAGGAGCCGTTCCTCGTCTTCAAGGACTAAAATATTCAGTTCCGGCATGATTCCCCCCGAATCGGAATGAACACTTTTATTGTCGTTTTCGGATTTCCCGAAACAATTTCAATTGTTCCGCCCATTTTTTTAACAATTCCATATGAAATGGAGAGACCTAACCCGGTCCCGGTCCCCGGATCTTTCGTTGTAAAAAAAGGGTCGAAAATCCGGTCTTTAACGGCCTCGGGTATTCCTACGCCGGTATCACTCACTTCCAAAATGACACTTTCACGAAGCGATCTTGTTTTAACCGTGATACGCCGGGGTCCCGGGTCCTCGTTATTCATATACGTTTCTTTCTGCGTACGTTCTTCGATAGCGTCCTTCGCGTTTGAAAGTAGATTGAGCACCACCTGTTCATACTGAAAAGGATTGCCGCAAATATTCGGTAAATCGTCTTCAAGGTCCCGCGCGATATCGATACCATGGGTCGCGAACTGAACGCCTACCATGGAAAGGGCGTTTCCAATACATTGGTTAGCAGAAAACCGCATATTGTATTCATCCGTCGACTCCCGCGCGAAGGTACGCACGTGTTCGATAATCCTCCGCGTTCTCGATATGTCCCCGGAAATCGCCTTCATTTTTTTCTTGAAATACTCATCGTCTATGGTCTTATCGAGAAACCGGGTATAAACGTTTTCTACCGAAAATGCCAGCGAATTAAGGGGCTGGTTCAATTCATGAGCAATCCCGGCCGCGAGTTCTCCGATGGAGGCAAGGCGCGATTGATTGTAGGCCTTATCTTCTTGTTCTTTTCGCTTGTGTACTTCCTCGGCAACTCTCCGTTCAAGGGTCTCGTTCAGTTTTCGTAAGTTCATCTTCGCTTCTTCTTTGTCCGTTATGTCCGTGGCGATCCGTAGAATATTTTTTACCTCCCCCCGTTCATTGCATATCGGAATGGCCGTATGCTCCCAGCATTCCTCCCTTACTTCCCCGGCGCCGCCGCGGTAATAACACGCGCTGCTGCTCTTCATCGTGCCGTCCCGCACCGTTGCAGCTAATAGTTCATATTCGTTCTCAAAAAAGCCGTGCGGAACAGGTCCGGCGGCCAGGTTGCTCCCGATAATGGCCTCGCCCCCTACTTTTTTCGCCCGTTCGTTTGCCCAGAGGACGTTATAATCATTATCCAGATAATAAATAATTCCGGGAAATCCGTCGATAATCGCTTTTAAAATATTTTCCCGTTCCCGCAGCGTGGCAATAATCGTGTTGATTGCCCGAATAATGCCTTGAAAATCTACCGCGGCTTCATCGATATTTCCGCGGAAGTAAAGGTTTCCCTTGGTAATTTGATCGCTTATTGTCGTCGTCTGGGCAACGACCCTTCGCAAGGGTTTAAAAAAAAGATGGATTAAAGAAAAAAATACGACCGCGGTAACAAGAATAGCTATTATTATACTTATAATGATAAAACGTCTCACTAACAGTGACAATTCTTCCACAATTAAATCCCGGGAAACCTCCACCTTAATAAAACCGGCTACATCCCCGGAAAAATCGAATACCGGTATCAACCCTACATTTCTCAATCCTTTACATTTTTTCGACCAAATCGCCTCCCCGGAGACTATGGTTTGCATGTCCGTGTTTGTAATAGAGCATTCGGGAACATCCCCCGTGGATGCTAATAATGTATAAAAACCGTCTTCATCCAATTCGTACAGAAAATAGGAGCCGTCGTACCGTTCTTTAATGCGGTTTAAAAATGAATATCCGAAATCCATCCCGTATTCGACAGACCCGACATATTTCCCTCCGTGGAAAATCGGCATCATTGCCCGCTGGCTTAAACCTTCTCTCCCTTTTTCAATACCGCGGATTTCCCGTTGTTCATCCATCATCTGTACAACCATAGGACGTATTTCCGTTAAATCATCTCCGCTTAAGGCCGGATTATGGACCCGTAAAAACGACATTCCGTCGGGTAGGTGAAAATGAAAACGTATTACCCTGTCCCGAATAAACTCGTAATCCGAAGACACATAATCAAACAAACCGGTTTTATTCCTTGCGGCAAGGAGTTCCGCGGCCGTATCGTCGGAAGCTATTCGACGAAGGCTTATGCCGGCAAACTCAATTTCATCTTCACTTTCCCACTTCACTATTTGAGTAAGTCTGTTAAAATTTTCCCTTTCACTTATAGCAACGATATCGTTACTGTTTTTTAAAACTAAAAAGAGCAGTGTAAAAAATACCGAAAGAATTGAAAAGAAAACGATGATACTAATTGTCGCTTTTATGGAAAAACGGTTTCGCATAAAAACAGCCTATAGGAAAGATGGGCACTGATGCAATCCTTCTTGACTTTTTTTGGCGAATTTGCCAAACTTGCCATATGGATGAACAATCGAAGCTGAGAAGTACGGAACGGGCCCGGATTTTAAAGGCTATCGCCCACCCGAGCCGAATTTTTATTGTGGAAGTGTTAAGCGGAAAACCGCACTGTGTCTGCGAGCTGACGGAGATGATCGGCGCGGACACCTCCACGGTATCAAAACACCTATCGATATTAAAAAACGCCGGTATTATCGAGGATGAAAAACGCGGCACCTCGGTCTACTATTCCCTCCGATGCCAGTGCATCATGAAGTTTATCGGCTGTATTGAACAGGTCATAAAAATGAATTTGAAAAAACAGACGGCCCTTTTTGCCGACTGAAACCGTCTACCGGGAAAACTATGAATACAAAACAAAACATTCTATTTCTGTGCACGGGAAACTCATGCCGAAGCCAAATGGCCGAGGGATTAGCACGGCATTATATCGGGGATATCGTCGAACCCTATTCGGCGGGGATCGAAACCCACGGGCTCAATCCCCATGCCGTTACGGTAATGGCGGAGATCGGCATTGATATCAGGAAACAGCGTTCGAAACACGTCTCGGAAGTGACGGACATCCCGTTCGATTATGTTGTAACGGTGTGCGACCACGCGCGGGAATCGTGTCCCCTGTTTCCGGGAAAGGCAAAACGGATACACGCCGGCTTTGACGATCCTCCCTTTTTAGCGTCCCGGGCTGAGGGGGAAGAGGAGAAACTAAACTGCTACCGGCGGGTCCGGGACCAAATTAAAGAATACGTTACAGCATTGCCGAAGGTCCTATTTACGATGATATGAAAAAATGGAATCCTGAAAAACACCCGGGCCGCGCGGCGGCGGCATTGAAGGTGGAAGAGGTATATTCGGGAAGCGAAAAGCTTCTCTAGTTATTTTGAACACGGCGGGAAGATGCTCCTATGGCACCAATCCCTTTATAATAGCTCTGGCGTTACGGTAGGCCCGGCGGTTATCCTCCGGCTTTACCAGGGAAAGATGATAGAGGGCGTTTTGTATTTTATCCATTCTTATGTATACCCGGCCCAGATGCAGATGGCATAAGGGCAGAAAAGGCATTGTTCCTTCGATTTCAGGATCGATATATTCCAGAGCTTTTTCGTATTCCGCCGCCGCGGCGTGATATACCTTCAAATCCGTTTCGAACAGCTGCCCCCGGGCAAAATGGATCCTGCATATTAATTCCTCGGGCAGGGGATAATAGTCAATTCTTTTTAGGGTTTCCTTATAGATTTCCAGGCTCTCCCGGGCCCTGCCGAGATGTTGGAGACTTTTAGCGTAATAAAAAGAAAATATTGAATTAGAAGGGTATTTTTTGTATAGAATTGAAAAAACTTCCGCCGCGATTTCGGGTTTTTCATTTTTTTGCTGAAGAAACTTTCCCATCATAAAACTGCTTAAATCCTGAAAGAAGAACCCCTCCGCCGCCGCGGCCTGTAGCTGTCCAAGGAAAAGGTCCGATCCCGGCTTACTGTAGTAATTCCCCCACCCGAGTATCAGCAGGGTATCGGGCGTTTCCCCTTTGCTTCTCAATTCCTGTGCAATAGTTATCCCTTTCTGCATGTAGACAAGTGAGGATAGATTATGCCCTTGTTCCAAATGCAAAAGCGCGAGAAGAAGATATCCGCAGGATTCGACGAGAAGAGCATCTGATAAATCGCCGGTTTTTTGTAACCGGGCTTTTTCTATCATTCTCTCGAGGGTTTTACTAAATTTCTCCGTCCGCTCTTTATCTTGGGGCCGTAAAAGGTGACCGTAAAACCCTTTATACGATTCTAAAAAATCCGGATAAAAACTTTCCGGCATTTCCTGTGTCATCATATCAATTTTTCTGTCCGATTCTCGGAAATCAAAAGCGGTAATAGTTTCCATAACTGTTCTTACCCGTTCCCGGGTGGGTAGATCTGAGGAATAAAGTCCGGGACTGATGACGAGAAACCCCAACAGTAGAAACGGAAAAACTCTTCGGACCGTGGTATTATTAAAAATCGAAAAACACATTCATGTTTTCCTTCGAGACCAAGGAATAAATAGGATTATAATCGGAGATGATTTTTACTACAGGGATATCAAGCTCAGGATCGGTAAGATCTACAGCTCCGATAAAAACATCCTCCGGTAATAAGTTTAAAATTTTCCGTATATCTCCGGTGATGGAACCGGTCTCGAAATTAATAAAATCTTCCTTCCGCGCCCGCCGGATAAAATCACATTGTTCTTTTTTTCGGCCGGTTTTGTAATCCTCCACTGGATTCTGGAACTGGAAGATCTCGTTCATGGCGCGAAAGGCCGTTTTTTGCGGATTAATACCCGCCGCGCCTCCGGAATTAGGACTGTGCTTGTTCGGGTCCCGGTCCTTCGGAAAAAAACGGATGCTGTTTCCGATTTTTTCTACCGTGATTTTTTTTTCGTTGTCAAATTCTCCGTTAAAGGGGTACTGAACGGCAATAAACTTATAAAGTTCCGGATAATCCGTCGGTACCTGGATAAGGAGTATCGTCTCGTTTATCCAATCCGGCAATTCGGGAATTAACTCTCTTATCTCAACTGTCCTGCAGGACTTCCAAATATGGGCAATGGGTGTGTGGGTTTCAATCAGCTCGTGGAGACAATGGAGTACCGCCTCTTCGAAATTATTGCCGGAGGCAAGACACATGGTATTCCGAAGCTCTTGTATCGGCGCCATACGGTAGTATTTCCGCTCCCTTAAATCGTAACAGTCGTAATATTCCTTAAGATTAGAATTATTTTTCATGAAAGACCAGCGCTCCACGAATTCCATAATGGTGCTGGCCTTACACTGTTCTTCCGAAGGGCCCTTCCCCCCCATGCGAATATCGGTAAAAAATGGGGGGCTGTCCGTTGAAAACCGGACGTCCGGACAGGAAGTCCAGAAAACAGCATCAAAAGAGATTAGATTAAAATCTATCTCGATTCCTCTGTTTTTAAGAATTTCAGCGACCCGTTCCACGGTCTTTGAAGGAGAAACGGTCCGTTCACTTTCTTCAGTAACTTTCGGCATCTCTCTGTCAAGATCTATATTCATACAATCCTCTTATAAATGTGCATAACAAGCTGCTTGACAAATCCCCCGGTAGAAAAGAGAGCAGGAACGGCACTCCGGCAATAGAGCAGAGCGGAGCAGCTTTTCCACGGAAGCGTAATACCCGCTCTCTAGAGAACTCAAATCCGCCAATTCCTCATTACGATATTCCTCCGAATTCATAGCCATACAGGGGAAAAAACTGCCGTCCGGGTTAACGGTTAAATTATTGGTATCATTGTTTCTGCTAATCTCACACACGTTCTTGAGCTTTACCTTCGTTAAAAGAAAATGCAGTTCTTTTTCATTAAAATAACATAAAGGATAGGGTTTCGCGAAAATAATTTCGAAACTGCCTCCGCGGCGGCGGCCGGTCACATAATTGACCAGAGACAGAATTTTTGTCGTAAAGGTTTTCAGAATAATTTCCGGCGTTTCTTTTTTCTTTGCGGCCAGGGAAGGGAAAACAACCGCGAAACTAAATCGGAAAAAGGGTAACAAGTCGATATACTTGTTCAGAAACGACCAGTCTTGGGACTCGGGATTTGTGAGGGTATACCTGAGTATTATATTTTTTCCATGCCGCAGGACTGTTTCTATATTTTTCAGAAGCAGTTTCTGGCTTTCGAAGCTGTAAAAGGGTTCTCTTTCGATATGAAAAGTGACCGATTCAAGCGAGGGTCTTTTTATAATCTCGGTAAATGTTTTTTCCTCCGTCATTCCGTTGGTGGGAAAATAAAAATATAGTTCCCGTTTTTCTATTTCATCTATGAGCTGGTGAAGATGCGGTACAAGAGTAGGTTCTCCTCCCATAAAGCAGACTCTCCTTATTCCCTTGCCTGAATTCGCAATATCGAGAATTCGAGAAAATTCGTTTTTCTCCATGCTGCCCGGGTAACGGTTCTGTAAGGCGGCGGCGAAACAAAAGGGACATTCGGCATTGCAGTAGTAACTTGGAACGATAAATAGTTGGCGGGGATAAAGTCGTTCAAAATAAGCTTCCCGTTTTGTAAGAAAATCCTCATAATATTTTCTTTTTGAATTGGTAAATATTTTATTCAAATCCAGCGTATCGATTCCCGGGAATTCTGCCAACGTATTTACAAGGGGTTTAAAAAAAAACTCCGGAACGGAAGCTATATAATCAGTAAAAGAAGCGGTCCTTTCCTCCCGGAAAAGGGACTCTATAAAAGACCTGGAGATGTCCGGGGGTTCAATAACCTTCGTCCGCCGCTCCTCCCGGGGATGGAAAGCAAGCCTTTTTTCGAAGGAAAAAACCGGATCAGCTGTAAGCACCTTTGCCGCTTTTAAGCGGATTTCCTCGGAGCCGTCAAAAAGCAGGGGAAGCACAAATCCGGTTTGGGCGGTATCATAATCCCGCGACAGCTGCTGAAGCAGAAGCTTCTTGACCGCGGTATAAGATTGTCTTTCCATATAGCGAATATTTTCTTTCCTGTCGGACCCGCCCTGTTCCGTGCCCCTTCCGGCGGGGCCGGTAGTATCCCCGGAGAATCCCATTGCCTGGTTACGCATTTTCTTAAGGAGAGCAAAGAATTCGCCGATTTTTCGAAACACTTTAGGGACACTTGCGGGAGAAACAACAAAAAAAACTACGAGAAACAGCAAAATTTCCCACAAACTTAATTTGAACAATTTGCTTTAGCCCCACTTTACAATTTTAGCTATCACTATACAAAGGACATATAAAAAAACAAGAGGTACAGTTAACATAATTTGAGAAACAAGATCGGGGGGGGTCAGTATCCCCGATAGTAAAAGAGCAGCGGGAATAAATATTTTTATGGATTTTACAAGGCGTTCGTATTTTATAATCTTGAACTTTAATAAAAGGAGGAGTACTACGGGGAACTGGAGACAAATTCCAAACGCGAGAATGAACTGGAAGAAAAAAAGGATAAAATTTTCATAGGAAATTATTCTCGAAAGACCCGAAGGGAAAAATCGCCGGGCCCGTAGAAAACGTACGGTAATAGGCATTACATATTCGAGGGAGAATAAAATGCCTCCGCAGAAAAGCACAAAACTAGAGAAAAGCAGAACGAGAGCAAACACTTTTCCCTTTTTATCAAAGGCGGGAAGTATGTAGGCTATTAGCTGGTAAAAGATGACCGGGAGAGAGAGAAAAAGCCCTAACAACAGAGCGATCCGCACCCTTGTTAAAAATGCTTCATGTATCTTGGTTGCAAACAGCTCTTCGGACAGTATGTTCTGTATAAAATCGTAGAAATAGGGAAAAACAAGATAGCCGGCGGCCGAAAAAAGAAGCACCGATACTAATGCCATAACAAGCCTTCTCCGCAATTCCAGCAGGTGCTTTTGAAAAGGCATTCTCTCCGACGCTGCGATCATATGGTTTCCATATTTTCTCTACTTCCCGTACCCTATCCGGCATATTGGCAAACCGGCGGAACAAAGGCCTCCGCCCCCCCCACGGTTAAAGCTGCCTGATTATTCCGCCTTTTGATCAACTATAATACGCACTATAATACGCATAATAATCAGAATAGTAGTTTGAGTAATAATCAGAATAGTAGTTTGAGTAATAATCAGAGTAATAATCAGAATAATCAGAATAGAACGGGTCGCAGGATGTCGCTATGACCACACCCGCAGCCCCAAGCCCAACAATTTTAGCAATCCTCTTTAAAGCGTCCCGGCGGGTTATATTTTTGTCCTCTTCCGGTCCTTCAGTGTTTTTGACATCTTCCAGTTCACTCACAGCTTTTCCTCCTCTATATTTATTATTATATCACCTTTATAGTGTTTTTGCCGAATATTTTTATTTTCCGGCGGTACATTAACCCGGTATCCCGTTACCGGTTCTACATATTTTTCTACAAACCTCTTAATCCACGCGCATTCGGGAGAAGGCTTGGAAAAATCCCCCCTAGTGGCATAGGCGTCAAGGGGACACCCTCCGTGACAAATGCCCCAGAATCTACAGCCGGAACATTCCCCTTCGGGCAGGGTCTGCTGCCGTAAAGCCATAGGTGCCCGCTTTTTATGGAAAAGTATCTCCTTCATGGATAGGTCCCGAATATTACCATACTCGATAAACCCGTAATCCCCCCCCTTCCCGCAATGGGAAGCCGAACCTTCCGGTCCCACGTACATCCAGTTATGGGTGCATTCTCCGGAAAAGTCGCAGACCATGGAACCTTTCCCCTCAATACATTCCACAAAGGCGCTTATCGGTTTTAAATTAGGATAAACCTTCCTGTTCTCCCAATAGAGAGGGAACAGGGCGCCTAAAAAATCGGCAAACTCTTCCGGTGTTATTCCCAGACCGTAGGGATCACCTTTATAGAGGTAAATTTTGTTAAACATGGGTAATGAGCGGGGGTTCATGTTGGATAGGTAGCGAAAGATGCCTAGAGGGTCCTCCAGTGATTTTTTATGCACCACATAAATAACACCCCATGAAAGGCCGTTTTTCTCCGTAAGCTCCGCGCCTTTTAAGAACAATTCATTGTACAGCCTGGAATCTCTCTCTTTTCCTATACCCCGGATCCCGGGAATGGGGTCGAAGCTCGAACCAATTCTGTTTATACCCATCTCTTTAAAGACATCGATGAGTTCCTGGGTTATCATGGTCATATTGGACTGGATAAGATGGATAATTCTTTTTTCCGTATCCGCACAGTGCCTCTTCTGAAATTCTAAGGCCTTTCTAAAATAATCGACCCCTAACAGACAGGCCTCACCGCCGTGCCATGTAAAAGAGATGCTTTCATTGGGAAATTCCTCCAGATAATCGTTCATTCGCTGAAAAACCAGTTCCAGCAGCTCGTAATCCATAACTCGGCCTTGATTTTTCTTTACCACACCGCAGTAGAGACATTGGGAATTGCATTTCTCCAGAGCCTTAAAGATTAAAACTGCCATCGGTTTTCAGTCCGACCTTCGTTAAAAACAAACGTCACTGCCTCCATTAAGTCTGTAAAAAATTGGCGGCATCCTGGCTGGGATTCACATTCCGAAAAAAAAGCCCCCTGACAGACACGCCAGGCTTCGCAGTAAGCGCACCGGTTATTATCTAAAAAACCCTTCTGCCACTGCCGCAGATAAATCTGGTATGTTTCTGTGTCCGTAACGGTATCCAGCGTCTCCATTCCCCGGGCAATAAAATTTTTTTCCATCAGTCTTTCCCGGGTAACGGCGATATTTTCTTCAGAATCCATGTGAAGAAAACGTCGGGCATTGTCGAAAAAGGGAGTTGTAAAACAAACCGCTTCCCTGGGATTGTACCGGGACACAACGTATTCAAAGGGTTCTATCGGCGCGTGGTTCGTTTTTGTATAAACCGCGTAATGCATGAGATCATTAATCTCTTCCCAGGGTTTAGGTCTGTGCGGGTCGGTAAAATAAAACCCGGAGAAAACTCCCAGGGAGGAAAGAATCCGCAGTGCTGAATAGGTATTAGGATCTTCGCCGGGAAGGAATACGGTGATATTAAACTCCCTTAATAACCGGATAAAGCTTATAACCTTTTTAAAAGAACCGAATTCCGTAACATAGAGGGCAATGGGCAGACTTCGATGGATTTCATTCAGCTTGACGGCGGACAGGGGCTGATTCTCAAAAACTGCCATGCACAATAGGGAGTTTTCCTGTTTTACGGTAAAAAAAACATCATCGACATTATTCAGCCCCTGTACTCTTACCACCAGACTTTTATCGTGAAACTTTCCGAATAAATTTTTTTCATAATCAGCAACAAGGGTAATATCGTTCATGAGTTTACAGGCTTCCCTTCCTCGGCTTTTTCATACCAGTCGGGATGTGCTTTTAGAATGTGGGCAAGACAGCCGCCGGAACAACTGCCGTTTTCAAAGTAGGTGCATCCCTCGCAGGAATTAAAAACGCCGGTCGTTTTTTTTCGCGTATCCACATGCAATTGTTTGTAATACTCTCTGATTTCCTGTACTGAGTTGAATTCATACAAAGATCTTTTACGATAATTTGAAAGGGGGAAACAGGACCAAACACTCATGTCCGGACCTATATCGATTGCGGGGTCACAAACAAACTTTACCATTTTACCGCCATTTCCCTTTTCCAGTTTGACGAATTTTCCAAGCTCACTATCGGAAAAAACGCAGAGGGGAAAACCACAGTCAAACCCCGCGCTTACCGAATGTTTTATAAAATCCGGAATGTAAGAAACCAGACATTTTACCATTTGGTCGAAATCGGCCGGCGGGATATGCAGGTTGTCCTGTCCGGGAATGGGATGAGCAAGACCGAGCCGAATATGGCGCTTTAATTGAAACCGCTCTATATAATCGAAGAGATATTCCATCTGGAAAGGGATTTGGTAAATATTAAAGCTAAGGGTAGTTTTTGTTCCGAATTCCGATAAAAACGCTTCAATTGCCGCCGTCTCCGCGTCGGTAGACATATCCGGGTGATTCAAATTGCATATAAAGTTAATTTTTTCCCCGCTAAACGGTTTAAGCGATTCCACTGTTTCCTTACGTTTGCGTTCGGACATAATTCCGCTGGTAAATACTGAAACATGGAATCGCCGCTCTACAAGATACAGGATAAAGTCTACAAAATCCGGGTGCAGGCTGGGTTCCCCCCCTAAGAGGGATAAATGTTTTTCCTGGGATAATTCGAAAAGATCGGCAATGAAGATAAGATCTTCCCACTGTATTATAGTTTCCCGAGAAGATTCCGCCATATGCTTCTTAGCAAAACAATAGGGGCATGCTCTTACACATTCCTGTGTAAGAAGTACATTAGCCATATTTCCGTCCTTAAGCAGCCTGCCTTGCAGATGATTGTAAAAGTAAACGTACGGCTAAACTATAATTCGGAATATACAGCTTGTCAACTTACTG
>CAYTSI010000094.1:0-12584 GCA_964440465.1 uncultured Spirochaetales bacterium | reverse complement strand
GGTATCTGCGGCAAGTGAGCAAAGTGATCGTCCCTTGAAAAGAGAAACAGGTCGTGCTGTACCGCTAATGCGGCGATCCAGAGATCGTTAGTAGGTATCGGCGTTGCCTGCACCCGAAGCTGTTTGTACAGGCAGGCGTAGTGCCGCGTCGTGTTCTCATCGGGGAACAGCAGTCCCACCCGCGGCTTGTTGAGAAATTTCGTTAAAACCCGGTCATTCTCGATACCCCGTTTACCCGCGGCAAATCCCGCACGCAGCCCGGCAAGGGTCACAAAGGGAAGAAAAATAGTTTCGGCACGCCGGATTACTTCCAGAGCTTCTCCGATTCCTTCACAAAAATCCCGATAGCGGTTCGTGTCGATGATGATTCTCACTTCCAAAGTTCCTCGTCAATAGTATCAAATTCTTTGAGGGCGGCTTCGGTTTCTGTGTCATGTACCCAGGATCCGGCCAAATCATCCATATCGTGATATACCGGAGGATTTTCATGCACCGCCAACCCTTTCTCGAGGGCGTCGACGAGAACACTGTTGAGGCTTGCGTTTGTTTTCTCGGCCTTCTCTCTGGCGGCTTTATCCACATAATCGGGAATTTTTCGTATCGTATACTGTTTCATGCATACATCGTATGCTAATTTTGCATACACGTCAACAATCCAATATAACTGCTGTTTACAACCCTGTATTGCACCGATATACTCTATAGACTTACTCGTTATGATAGATTTTCAAGTGGTTCTTGTTCTCGCGGTACTCCTCTGGATTATTATCTCCCTCTATTTCGAAATTGTCCGTCCCGTTATTACCTTTCTTCTCGCCGTTATTGTCTTCGGACTTACAGGAATTTTAACGCCGCGGGAAATTTTGAAGGGATTTGCCAACGAACAGGTGGCGGTGGTGCTCCTTCTCCTGCTGATCGGCGATATTATCAGGAAAACCCAGGTCATCCACCTTCTTTTCGATCGGATTTTTACCAACACCCTCTCGTACCGGGGCTTTATGGGAAGGATGATGTCGCTGATCGCCGTGTTCTCGGCGTTCCTGAACAATACTCCGCTGGTAGCCGTGATGATGCCCTATCTCCACTCCTGGAGCCGCAGAAAAAATATATACCCGTCGAAACTGCTTATCCCCCTTTCATACGCCGCTATTTTAGGAGGATGCGCGACCCTGATCGGTACGTCGACCAACTTAATCGTCAACAGTTTGTGGGTGGACCAAACCCTGTACCCGAATGCCGTCTCGCTGCACATCTTCGACTTCTTTCTCGTCGGCGGTCCGATGATCGTTGCCGGCCTGCTCTTCCTGTACGCATTCGGGAACCGGCTGCTGCCCGAGCGGGGAGACATCATCAGTAAATTTTCCGAGAACACCCGGGAATACGTCCTGGAAGTACAGGTCCGGAAAAACTCCTCCCTTATCGGAAAGACGGTCATTGAATCGGGACTGACCGCCGAAAACGATCAGGGCCACTATCTTGTGGAGATTATCCGGGGCAGTTACAAGATACGGCCGGTTACCGCGGATGTGGTCCTTGAGGCAGGAGACATCCTCGTGTTCTCCGGGGACAACGAGGCGGTTGCCGACATGGTCAACTCGGAGCGGGGACTGTACATTCCGGAAGTCCGGCGCTATAGCAAACGGGAACGGATGGAGGTGGTGGAAATCGTCATCTCCCACAACTCGCTGCTGATCAATAAAACCATACGGGACGTCAATTTCAGCCGGAATTACGATGCCTCGGTCCTCGCAATCCACCGGAACGGCGAGCGGATTTCCGAAAGCGTAAAGCAGGTGCGGCTTAAGGCCGGGGACGTGCTGCTGCTTTTAGCCGGCCCCGACTTGAACCAGCGAGGGACGGAAACCCAGGACTTTTATTTTATCTCCATGGTCCGGGAAATAAATAAATTCGAACCGTACAAAATCGCCGTTATGCTCGGCGGCGTTGCGGCGGCGATTTTGCTGTCGGCGCTGAACCTTGCACCCTTATTTCTTTCTCTCGTTACGCTGGTCGTCATCCTGATTTTTCTGAAAGTGGCTACCCCGAGGGACATCGCCCGGGGTATTGATTACAATCTCTATCTCATTATCTCCCTCTCTCTTGCTTTAGGGACGGCAATGATCAACACCGGGACGGCGGACATAATTTCCAACGCGTTTATAACTCTCTTCAAGCCCCTCGGGAAGGTGGGGATCCTCTTCGGGATTTACTGTATTACCGCGCTGCTTGCGGCATTCATTACCAACAAGGCCGCCGTGGCCATTATCTTTCCCATATCCCTGGCAACGGCGATGGAACTCGGCGCGCCGCCCCTTCCCTTCGTGCTGGTGGTATCCTTTGCCGCTGCCGCGAACTTCATGACGCCCATCGGTTACCAGACAAACCTGATGGTCTACGGCCCCGGGGAATATAAATTTCGAGACTTTTTAAAAATCGGCACCCCGCTTACGGTACTCTATATGATTGTTACGGTGGCCATCCTTTCCATTTTCTATCTCTAAAGGGTATACTCCCCGGTATGGACACAAACTACGCGCGGCGAATTGCCGCGGAACTAGGGCTGCGGAATGAACAGGTCGACCGGGTAATCGGACTGCTGGCCGAAGGGGCAACAGTCCCCTTTATTTCCCGGTATAGAAAAGAAGTTACCGGCGGACTGGACGAGGTTGCCGTCATTTCCATCCGCGACCGGTCGGTCCGGCTGGAAGAACTGGAAAAACGGCGGAAAACTGTCCTTGCCTCGATTCAGGAACAGGGGAAACTCACGCCCCGGCTGGAACGGAAAATTACCGCGGCGGAAACGATGGCCAAACTGGAAGATTTGTACCTCCCCTACCGTCCGAAAAAACGGACCCGCGGTATTATTGCCCGGGAACGGGGCTTAGAACCGCTGGCCGACGCACTCCTCGCGGACAAGATTGAAGCGGCGGACCCGAAAAGCGCTTTCTGCCGGCAGTTTGTCGACCCGAAGAAGGACATCCCCACCGTAAAGGAAGCGCTGGCCGGGGCCCGGGACATTATTGCCGAACGGGTAAGTGAAACGGCGGACCTGCGCTCGCGTCTTCGCGGGCTGTTTCGGAACAAGGCGGTCCTGAACTCAAAAGCGGCCCGGCAGAAAACGGAAACAGCAAAAGACGGAGAACGGGAAAAATTTCGGGACTACTTCGATTATTCCGAAGAAGCGGCCCGTGCCCCGTCCCACCGCGTTCTGGCCATGTTCCGCGGAGCGAAGGAGGGTTTTCTCACCGTCCATATTCTCCCGGAAGAAGGAGAGTCTGTCGGGATAATTGAAAAGCAGGTCCTCGCGGCGGTCCGGGACCCCGGCTGCCGGGAACAGATACAAGAAGCCGCGGCCGATGCCTACAAACGCCTTATCGCCCCGTCTTTGGAAACGGAGCTGAAAAACGAATTGAAGGCGAAGGCGGATGAAGAGGCTATCAGGGTATTTGCCGACAATATCCGGGAGCTGTTAATGGCGCCGCCGTTAGGCGCGAAGGCCGTGTTGGCCGTCGACCCCGGTCTTCGGACCGGCTGCAAAGTGACCGCCTTAAGCCCCCAGGGGGACCTCCTCGCGTATGAAACGATTTTCCCGCTTCCTCCCCACAACAAAACAGCAGAGGCGGAACAGACCGTACGCCGCATGGCAGAACAGTACGAAATAGAAGCCGCCGCGGTGGGAAACGGGACCGGGGGAAGGGAGGCCATGGCGTTTTTCGAACAGATACAATTCCGCAGGCCGATTATCCTGCAGCAGGTAAATGAAAGCGGGGCCTCGGTATATTCCGCTTCCGAGGCCGCCCGGCGGGAGTTCCCGAATAAGGATGTTACCGTCCGCGGGGCGGTTTCCATCGGCAGGCGGCTGATGGACCCTTTGTCCGAGCTTGTAAAAATCGACCCGAAATCGATCGGCGTGGGACAGTATCAGCACGACGTGGACCAAAAAAAACTGAAGCAGGCCTTAGACGACACCGTGACCTCCTGCGTCAACCGCGTAGGTGTTGAGGTAAACTCAGCGAGCAGGGAGCTTTTGGAATACGTGGCGGGACTGACTGCGAAAACCGCGCAGGCTTTTGTCGACCATCGTACAACTCACGGTCCCTTCAAAAGCAGGAAGGAATTTCTCCAAGTAGACGGGTTCGGACCGAAGGCCTTCGAACAGGCCGGCGGCTTCCTGCGGGTACGGGACGGCAACAACCCCTTAGACGGAAGCGCCGTCCATCCGGAACGATATGAACTTGTTGCACGGATGGCAGCCGACGCGGGCTGTACGGTAGCCGGCCTGATGGCAAGCGAAAAACTTCGGGGTTCCATCGACATCGAATCCTACATTTCCAACGACATCGGACTGCCCACTCTGAAGGACATCCTGCAGGAACTGGCAAAGCCGGGACGGGACCCGCGAAGCCGCTTCGAAGTGTTTCAGTTTGACGAATCCGTCCACTCCATGGAGGACCTGCGGGAAGGAATGGTACTCCCCGGCATTATTACCAATGTAACCAACTTCGGCGCGTTCGTTGATATCGGCGTGCATCAGGACGGCCTGGTCCACATCAGCGAAATGGCCGACACCTTTGTAAAAAATCCCCACGACATTGCAAAGGCGGGACAAAAAGTGAAGGTGAGAGTAATTTCCGTGGATATCAAGCGGAAACGGATCGGCCTCTCGATGAAAGGATAAGTTGACTCTACAGGCCGGAAGGGCTATGTTTAAAATATGAAATATGCATTTTATACCGCTGCGGCTGTTGCGGCAGCAGTTTTTCTTATCGGCTGCAGACCTCCTCTTCTTTCTATCAGCCCGGGAACGGAACTGACCGTGAACAACGGGGAATCGATCGAGTTTATTGTTGAAATTATCGATCCCGAAAACGTGGAAGAGAAGAGCATTCAGTGGCTCGTGAACGGCGGTCCAATAGAGGGAGCAACGGAGTCGAGCTTTATCTACAATGTTCCCTTAGTATCCACGGAGGACATAATTTCCATAACCGCGGAAGTCGTCGACAAACGGCTTGCGAGAAACGAAATAAGTTCGATACTAACGGTCCTTCCGTCGCCTTACGCCCATATTTCTGTAAACGGCAGCTTTACCTATACCCTGAACGCGGGAAGCGAAACGCGGGACGTCTACTTTATCTTTACGAATACATCCGCAAGTCAAACGGCACAGCAGCCGAACGTGTCGGCAAACTTCGACGCCCGCGACGCCGCGCCGGAGGAACAGGAAGCGCCGCGGCCCCTCCCCCAGCCAAAACACCCCGCCGCATTGCGCGGCATCCCGGAAGTTACCGAGTTTAACAACAATCCGCCGAGCTTCGGCCCCCGGACCGGAACTTCATCCCGCTCCCTCTACACCGGCGGCGCCGGCGAAGCGTTGTACGACACGGAGGGTGTCGGCGGCGGTCTCTACGTTTATGACAGCGGTACACCGGTCTCCGGAACCTGCAGGAAAGTAGTACCGGCAAACGGGAAGACGCTCAATATCTGGGTCGAGGATGCGTGGTGGACAGATCTCTCAAATGACCTGCTGGGAAAAGTCAATAATACAATGGTAAACGCCCTGGCGAACAAGTTCCTCAAAGCGGGGGACAATAACGACATCTACGAATGGGTAAGCACCATATTCGGCGGGGAATGGGGAAGCCACGATTTTTCCAATCTTATTGCGCCAAACAACGAAATTACCATTTTTCTGTATGATATTGATAATGATGGAATTCCTTCCTCCGGGGAGGGCCGCGCGGTTGGGCTGTTCGACAGCACGAACAATTTTACAGAAGAAACATACTCCGATTCCAACGAACGGATTATGTTTTACTTAGACGCGCCGCTTTTTGCGAACGACAGCGACGATAACGGCAGCTGGGACATCAATGCTGACTTCTGGCCGAACGAGGTGGTCTCCACCTTAGCCCACGAGTTTCAGCACATGATCCACTTCTACCAGAAACAGGTGAAAAACAATAGCGGAGGAACCGACACCTGGCTGAACGAGATGTGCTCCATGGTGGCGGAGGACCTGGTTTCCGATAAAATCCGCGCAAACGGTCCGCGGGGGGTTTCCTACAGCGACGGAACAGCGGGAACCTATCCGATAACCGCGGACAGGCTGGCACGGTATAATTACCACAATGATGAAAACCTGGTGTACTGGCCGCCGAATTCACTCGACACTCCCATGGAAGAGTTTTTAAAACACTACTCCCTCTCTTACTCTTTCGGGGCGTACTTAGCCCGGAACTACAACGGGCCCGCGTTGTTCCAAAACATCGTACAAAACGGTTATACAAACCGGCAGGCGGTTGAAGCCGCGCTTACAGCGGGGGGCTATAATATCGCTTTTGCCAGGGCTCTGCAGCGCTGGGGTGTGGCGGTCCTGCTGTCGGACCGTACAAACGCGCCGGGAAATTACCGGTATAACCTTGGTGAATTTTTCACCTCTTCACTCGGGGGAATAACCTATAACGCGGGCTCCATTAACCTGTACAATTATCAGTATACCTATTCGGACCCCCAGCTGCGGGGGCCGAAAATCTACACCGGTTCTTCCATCGGACAGTCCACCCTCAATCCCGCGTCGAACACATTTTACCATGCCGGCAGCGGTTTGACCGGGGAAAAATCGTGGGACATAACCCTGCCTGATAACGTAGAAATGTCGGTGGTGTTTAAATGACGGAACGGAACATCCGAGCAAGTATTCTATGGCTCTTTTTACTATTTTTGCTGCTGCCCCTCTCCTGCGCCTCCGAGGGGAAGCAGGAAAGTACTAAGCCGCCGGCTCCCGAAGAAAACGATGCGGCGGAAATTAGCGGACGGATATCGATGAAGGGCAGCATGCCGAACACCTACCTTGCCCTTACCACCGGCAGCGGGAAAGAATACAAAATTACCGGACCGCTACAAGACAAATTAGCTGAGGATTATCAGTATAAAACGGTTACCCTCGCCGGGGAAATTGTAAAAGAAGCGGTCGGCCCGGGGTTCCCCGCGGAGTTTCAGGCTGCGGAAATTATATCTTCAGACTGAAACCTGTCTACCCATTTTTCGGCGGTGGCACGGGACCTATTTGAAAAACACAAAGACGAGATTATCGAGCTGATCTAACAGGCGGGTATGCGCAGCAGTCAGCCTGCGAATATCATTACCCGTGACATTAAAAATACGACAAAACCATCAAATTTTATGTAATAAACATTTTTATGAACAAAAAATGTGTTATATTAGTGTACAGGAGCCTTATATTATGAAGAGTCGGCATGTACTGTATTGTACGGTTGTTTTCATTACTCTGCTGCTTGTTTCATGCGGAGAAAACCTTTTTTCCCCTTTTGCATCATCTAAAATGCCTGATGACCCTTATTTGGCTTTAGAACGGGCCCAGTATTTTTATCTTTCCGGAGATGTGGCGAAAGCGGACGATTTTTACACTCAGTTAATCGATCGATATAAAGACGACCCTTCAAACAGACATATATATTACGAAAGTTTACGGGGCCATTCGAAATGTATTATTGAAAGGGAATCAAGCGACAGTAAAGAAGTATTAAACGGATTCCTCAATTTCGCTTTTTCCATCGATCCCGAATCCTTTGAAACTGACAACCAGCAAATGGAAGATTTTAAAAGAAACGCGGAAGCCTACGCTGATGAGTTGAATGAATCTTTCGATACTTTGGCCTTAATTCCCCATGACTATAGGACCGAAGGTGATTATGCAAATATGTCCATCGCGGGTGTATTTACCATCATCTTTCAGGCAAGCGCTTTTTTCGGAGAAGCCGCCCAATCGCAATCAACGGTCATGGAAAAGTTAGAAAGTATCAACGAAAAGCAGGAAGAATTTACCACGAAGTGGGAAGAATATGAAAACGATCCAACAAATGTACAACTGCGGGACGAGCTTAAAGTCATCGCGGAAGAGATTGATACGATCTATAGCGAAATCGATGACACACTCGATGACACCGTTACAACCATGGAGGCGGTGGAAGAAATCAGCGCGAGAGTAAAAACCGAAACAGAACCGGCAGACAATTCTATTTCGGTACAATTGAGCGGGCTTTTAAATCCGATCAATGAGGCCGTTTCGGGCGCATTGCCCGCGATAAAGGAAATCGAGTCCCAGTCGGGAGATTTTTACGATCATTGGCAGGAGGCGCTCAATTTTTAACAGGATGACCAGTATGAAAAAAGCAGCATTACTAATAATTATTTTACTGATGGCCTCTTGCTTTACATTTGCGGACGATTTTTTACGTGTACCCTATCCTATGACGATGCGGCAGCAAGGAATGGGTGACGCCTTTACGGCAGTTGCCGATGATTATTATCTTCTGTTTACCAATCCCGCCGGTCTCGGGCAGAAGAAAAATCTGGAAGTAGAGGAAGACGGTGGAATTGTCCAGATACCGCCTTTAAATATTCAGGCCGGGATACAATTGGATACCGTGGAAAATATACTAAAACTGCAGAATCTTGCCGGTGAAATAGGACAGTCCGGAGAAAACCAGATAGCCTCCGCTTTAGACGCCCTGGGCTCTTTAAACCGCAGCAACATGGGGGTAATGCTTGAAGAAATTGTGCTTCCCTTCGGTTACGTGGGAAACAGGTTCGGATTTAACGCCTTTCCCGTTAGTGTTAACATAAATATGAGCCCGGTTATCAGTTTACAGCCGGGAATTTATATCGATGTGGCAGCGTATACTCAATTCATTATCGGATTTGCCCCCATTAACTTCAATTTAGGCGGGGAGAATAATTTTCATATAGGGTTTGCAATAAAAGCGATGGGCCTGGGGTTGATGGAGACCTTCATTGGTATGGGAGAGGCGGTTGCGTGGATGGAAAACCCGATGAACGCGCTGGATTTTGTTACCAGGGAGATCTCTGCCGGTCCCGGATTCGGGCTCAATGTGGGCGCCCTCTGGAATTTAAATAATGGTCTTAGTTTCGGCGTATCGGTCCTCGACGCGCCTTCGGTCTTCTTCCTGATGGACATTCCTTCAGCCACCGTTTCAATTTCTACGAGTAACATGACCTTCGCCTATCCAAATCTGAGGGCGGGTATTTCATATCAGTTGAATTTACAGCGAATGTTTCCCGGATTCCCCAAATGGCTTTTAGACAACATTATATTTGCCCTGGACATGAATAACATTATCGATCCGCAATATCCCCTCTGGACGAAACCTCACGCGGGTGTGTCCTTTAACCTGTTTTGTACAAGACATTTCGGTTGGAATTTTTCCGGCGGTATTAATAAAGGATATCTGACCTTTTCCACGACGGTAAAATTGCTCATTTTTCGTATGAGTTACGCATTTTATCAGGATGAAGGCGGAATTGATGTAGGCGATTTTCCGGTCGGGCACCATGCTATTTCTTTTAACTTAAGGTGGTAGCATAACATCTCAGCATGCACATTTTTCCGCAGACTGAAACCTGTCTACCCCTTTTTCCGCAGCAGGACCGTATAAATAGAAACCGACGCGATAATAAACACGCCGAATATAAGCTGGATCCAGAAACCGCTTAGTCCGATGGATATAATCCCGGCCTCCAAAGATCCGATAATGATGGCACCTAAAAAGGTCCCGACAATTGAACCCTTCCCGCCGAAAACCGACGTTCCGCCGACGAAAACGGCAGCGAGCGCCGGAAGCATGTACCCCTGCCCCTGACTGGGCCAGAAGTAGGTAACCTCTAAGGTCGAAATGATTCCAACTAAGGCGGCGAAAAACCCAACCTGCACGAAGGCAATGGTTTTAACGCGGTTTACATTAATGCCCATCATTTTGGAGCTTGCCGCGTTGTCCCCTACAAAGAGCAGGTGGGAACCGTATTTGTGCCGGTTCAAGATAAACCAAAAAAGAACGGCCAGCCCCACCATCCATACCGCCTGCGCGGGAATAGTGTCTCCGACCCTGCCGACAAGCACTTTATAAAAAATCGTCGGCCGCGCGTCCACAAAGGATATCCCCTTCCCCTGGGCTGCAACGTTAACCAGGCCGCGCCAAAAAAACATCGTTCCAATCGTCCCGACGAGCGAGGGAACACCGATTCTAATAATCAATACCGAATTCAAATACCCGGCAACAATCCCGGTTAGAAGGCCGGCCGCGCCTCCGAGCACTACACTTCCGGTCATTGTAAACACCTTTCCAAACACCCACGCCGAGAAAGCCACTACCGAGGGAAAGGAAAGGTCCATTTCTCCGAGGACGACAATGAATGTCAACGAAAGGGCAAGGATCCCTACAAAAGGGATGGTGGACATAAAGGAATAATAAATATCGAACCTGGTAAAAACCTTCGGATTACCAATTATAAAAATAAGATAAACGGCAACGGCCACAAAAATAATTGCCAGCTCATACCGCATTTTAAATAATTTTCCACTTCTCAAGTTTAACATCTGAAACCTCTTCGTTATCGCGATTATTTAGTCCAGTTTACCCGTACGGGCCAGTTTTACCATCTTATCTACCAAATCGTCCTGCGTAATATTCTCCTTCGAATATTCACCGGCAACTTCTCCCCTGTCCAGAATGACAAACCGGTCCGCCACCGGATAGACATAATAAATATTATGACTGATAAAAATCGCCGAACTTCCCCGTTCTTTTATATGTTTAACGAAATCGAGGACCTTGTTCGTCTCCGAGAGCGAAAGTCCCATGGTTGGTTCATCAAGAATAATAAGGTCGGCATTGAAATGAAGGGCCCGGCCGATTGCAATACCCTGCTTTTCCCCGCCGGAAAGGAACATCACCTCCGAATCCACCGTTATTGCCTTTGAGGTAAACCCCATGTGGTCCCGCAGGATTTTTTCCGATTCCCTCCGCTGCGCGCGAACATCTAGAAACCCCAGTTTGTTTTTAATTTCCCTGCCGACAAACATATTTCTCCACAGCGTCTGCTGGTCCGCGAGGGCGCGTTCCTGGTAAACCGTTTCAATTCCCATTTCCCGCGACTGTTTTACCGAATGGATGGTTATCTTTTTTCCCTTGTAATAAATCTCACCTTTCGTCGGTGTATTAACTCCGGTAATGCACTTGATAAGGGTCGATTTACCGGCGCCGTTATCTCCCACGAGCCCGACAATTTCATTCGAACCGACTTCGAAATCCAGCCCCTGTAATACTTTTACATGGCCGAAATTTTTGTAGATTTTTTTCATCGAAAGCAGCTTTGTATTGTCTTGTGCCATTGTTGCCGTCCTTATAAAAAAGGCCCCCCCGTAATGATGAGGGGGCCGTTCTTGTCAATTGTCCGTTACCGAATTTGCTGCTCAGCAAGCGGCGCTACCATATCGATATTACTTTCATCAATTAAAGCGGCACCGGTGTCGATATGCAGACCGGAAAATCCGTATTTAACGGCCAAGCATAACTGCAGGACCGGCAGATATCCCTGGAGCCAGGGCTGCTGGTCAAGAATAACATCGACCCAGCCTTCCTGAACGGCATCAACTGTAGCAGCACTTAAATCGAAACCGCCCACGAATATATCATCGGGTTCCTTGTTCGCGGCGCGAAGATATGTACCCATGGTGGCAGTCAGGGCCCCGTGGTCGGCAATAATCAGCTTCACATCGGGATGGCTCGCGATATAGCTGGTAATAACCGGCGTACCCTGGGAAGCATCGCTGTTAATTGAATCGGATATTTCCAGGTAATCAACTTCAATACCCATCTCTTCAAGAGCGTCGACAGCTCCTTTTGTCCGGAGCCCGCGGGTTTCCTGACCGAGAAGGCCCCAAACCATGGCACGGTCGCCGGCCTTTAAGCCTGCCCGCTGCGCGGCGCCTTTTCCCAGATTGTAGCCGGAGGGATACAATTCCTGTCCGACATAGCCAAAACCGTCCGCTTTGTATTTCTCTTCAATTGTCGGAAGGCTGGTATTCTGCGCGGTTACGACAATTCCCTTTTCCCGTGCTTCATCGACGAGAGGCGCGAACGCTTCAACTCCGGGATGCCCCATAACCGCTATTCCGTCGGGCCTCCGCGCAACAGCGTCCTTAAATTGTGCAACCATCTTATCCGGAAGCCAGCCGGACCACACATATTCCACATCACAGCCTAAATCTTTTTCGGCAGCTTTCGCTCCGTTATACACAACCGAAGCAAACGGTCCTCCCTCGCTTCCACCCGGAAAAAAGACGATGGAAACATCACTGAAATGCCCTTCATCTTTAGCCGGCGCCGCAGTTTCCTCCGCGGCACCTTCGCCGGAAGCAGCCGGTTCTTCATCTTTACAGCCTGTAACCGCAAACAGTAACAAGAACGACATTACAATTGCAGTTAGTAAAACAACCCTTTTCATCATAGAAACCTCCGTTTCATTTTTTTATAATTTCTATTCTAGGCCATAACCGGTACGGGGTCAAGGATTTTCCCATATTTTGTTCAGATATGTTCGGACATAATGGGGGCTACTTGAGGAAGGACCATGTATCTGCAGCATTAATAAAAGCGTCGAAATGAGAATTGCTGGTGTCGACGTATTTGCACTCCGATATAATAGGGTTTATACTAATCTGTAACAGTGCAAAGGGGGGAGAAGTACAGCATGACCAATCTAAT
>CAYTSI010000093.1:0-12616 GCA_964440465.1 uncultured Spirochaetales bacterium | reverse complement strand
GGGATAACCCCATCGGGAACAATTCATATCGGAAATTTCCGGGAGATTATTTCCGTCGAGCTGGTAGTGCGGGCCCTTCGGGACATGGGGAAAAAAGTCCGGTTTATCTATTCCTGGGACGATTACGATGTGTTCAGGAAAGTACCGGCAAACATGCCGCAAAAGGAACTGCTGGAAGCATACATACGCCGGCCGATAACACTGGTCCCGGACCCTAACGGGAAAAGCGAAAGCTTTGCCCGGGCGAATGAAGAAGAGCTGGAGGGCCTTCTGCATATTCTGGGGATCGATCCCGAATACATCTATCAGGCGGAACGGTACCGGTCCTCAAAATACGCGGAGGGAATAAGGACCGCTTTGGAAAAAAAGGAAGTAATCCGGAATATTCTCAACGAACACCGTACGCGGCCCCTTGCCGATGATTGGGAGCCGGTATCGATATTCTGTACCGCCTGCGACAGGGACACCACAAAAATCGGGGGGTGGGACGGGGATTACGGCATTTCCTACACCTGTACAAGCTGCGGAAACGAAGAAACCGTTGATGTACGGTCCACTCCGGCGGTAAAGCTTCCCTGGCGAATTGACTGGCCGATGCGGTGGAAACAGGAAGGGGTGGACTTTGAACCCGCCGGGAAGGACCACCATTCCGAAGGCGGTTCCTTCGATACGGCGAAAAAAATTGTCGCGGAAGTCTACGGCGGCGAAGCTCCCGTAACGTTTCAGTATGATTTTATCAGCATTAAAGGACGGGGCGGAAAGATTTCGTCCTCTTCGGGAGAGGTGGTCAGCCTCCGGGACGTACTGGAAGTTTATGAGCCGGAAATCGTCCGATATCTGTTTGCCGGGACCCGTCCGAACACCGAGTTTGCCATTTCCTTTGACCTGGATGTGCTGAAAATATACGAGGATTACGACAAGTGTGAGCGGATCTATTTCGGCGCGGAAGATGTTGGTGAAAAACGGCGGGAAAAAGAAAAACGGATTTATGAACTGTCGCAGGTCCACGGTGTTCCGGCATCGATGCCCTATCAGGCGCCCTTCCGGCACCTCTGCAACTTGCTGCAAATTCAGGACGGAAACATCGACGCGGCCCTTACCATGCTCGATGACATGCCGGAGGACCAGCGGGAACATGCCCGTGTCAGGGCCGCGTGCGCGTGGAACTGGATAACCGGGTTTGCTCCTGAGGATTTCCGCTTCAGATTACGGACGAAGGACGATCCTCCCGTTGAATGGACGGACCGGGAACGCGCCGCGCTGGAGGCCCTGGCCGGGGAGGTGGAGGACCTGGATTCTCATGACGAGAACAGCCTGGGAGAGGCCGTTTACCGGATTGCCGAAGAACACGGGATGGAGCCGAAGGACTTTTTTAAGGCCGTATACCGGGGGCTTATCGGAAAAGACCGCGGTCCCCGTTTGGCGGGCTTTATGCTTACCGCTATGAAGGAAAAAATTACCAACGCTCTGCGGTTTGCCCTGGGAAAATAGATCGGGGGCGGCAAAAAAAACTTACCGTATTAAACGGCGCAGAAGGTCGTCCTTCTTTCGCCATTTATGGTTGACCTTTACCCGAAGGTCGAGATGGATGCGGTAGGGAAATATCTTTCCGAGCTCCTTCTGCGCCTCTTGCCGGATTGCTTTTATTATCTCGCCTCCCTTGCCGATGAGAATTCCCTTTTGCGATTCACGTTCGACAACGAGGAAGGCCCGAATCCACAGTTTTTCCGGCCGGTCATTTGCCGCGGAGGGACCGCCGCCGGGACTGCCGGCCTCCGCTGTATCTTCCCGTTCCATATCGGCAATTTCCACATACAAGGCGTGGGGGACCTCCTGCCGTACTTTCCGCAGGGCCTTTTCCCGGATAATTTCCGACGCTCTGAATTCCGGGTCCTGGTCGGTGTAGAATTCCTCCGGATACATCTGCTCGCCTTCCGGCGCGATATCGAAGAGCGTGCTTGTTATTTCCTCTACCCCGGTCCCGTCTATGGCTGAAACCGCGGAAAACCGGGCGGCGGGAAGGACGTTGTCGGTATACTCCCGGATAAATCCGCTCATGCTGGCGGGAAGGTCCTTCTTGTTGCATGCTACTACCAGCTTGTCCGCGAAGGGCACGAGAAGTTCGGCGATAGCGTCTTCCTCGGGCCCGGGTTCCCGGGTCCCGTCGATAACGTAGAGGACCGCGTCTACCTCCTCTAAGGACGATGTAATCAGTTCGACCATGTGCCTGTTGATTTTTTTCTCCGACAGATGGAACCCCGGCGTGTCGATGAACACGAGCTGCCCGCGCTCTCCGGTAAGGACCCCGCGGACCTTGTTACGGGTAGTCTGCGGGGAGGGCGCGGTAATGGCGATTTTATACCCGCACAGCGTATTGAGCAGGGTCGATTTACCGGCGGAGGGCCTTCCGACAATTGCAACGAAAGCAGATTTCATACGTAGCCATTATACCGGTATTTCCATACTTGTAAAATACACACTTTTCAAACTGCCGAGTTTTAAGTACATTCAAAGAATGGGAACAATTGTTATTCGCGCGGAACATGTGCGCAAAACCTTCGGGACCGTACGCGCGGTGGACGATCTCTCCTTTCAGGTGAACGAGGCGACGTGTTTCTGCCTGCTTGGTCCGAACGGCGCCGGAAAAACAACGATGATGAAGATACTCTACGCGAAGGCCATGCCGGACGAGCGGGAGGATACGGTCCTCGATGTTTACGGGTACGACCCGAGAAAAGAACAGCTTCAGATAAAATATTTGTCCGGCATGGTGCATCAGGACAACAGCTTAGACGAGGACCTGAATGTTCTGCAGAATTTACGGATTTTTGCCAAGTTTTTCGGGATCGCGGGGAAAGCGGCCAACGCGAAAATAGAGGAGCTGCTGGATTTTATGGAGCTTACTGAAAAACGGAAAGCAAAAATCAAGCACCTCTCCGGCGGCATGAAACGCCGCTTAGCCATTGCCCGGTCCCTCTTGAATTCCCCGAAACTGCTTATTTTAGACGAGCCGACAACCGGACTCGACCCGCAGGTACGGCAGCTGATTTGGGACAAACTGCGCGGCTTAAAGCGTTCAGGCGTTACTATTTTGTTAACCACTCACTACATGGACGAAGCCTTTCAGCTCGCGGATACCCTTATTATCATGGACAAGGGAGAAAAGATCCTGGAGGGAAATCCCCGAGACCTGCTGGAAACGGAAATCGAGCCATACGTTTTGGAAATTCTCGACAGAGAAACGGCGGCCCTCGTTATCGGCCGGCTGAAAAGCAACGGGCACGGGGAAATCCGCCGGGACGAATCGGACGAGCGGGTGCTCTTTTTCGGACGGGATTTCAACATTCTGCGGAAACTTACCGCCGAAGTCGATCCGCGGTATTATTATCTTCGTCAGATTAATCTCGAAGACCTTTTTCTGCGGGCCACCGGGAGGGGACTGAATGAGCAGCAGTAGCAGCATTACCCACCCGCCCCTTCGGCAGCGGCTGTACAGTGTCTGGTTCCGGCATGTTCGCGTCTATTCCCGGCATTTATTCAGCAATGCCCTTCCTCCCTTTCTCGAGCCGCTGCTGTTTTTAGCGGGAATCGGTTTGGGGCTGGGGAAATACATCGTCAGCATGGAAGGTGTCCCGTACATTGAATATTTGGCCACCGGCCTCCTGATGACCGCGGCGATGTTTACCGCCGTGTTCGAGTGTTCGTTCGGCACATTTATTCGGCTGGAATACGATAAGGTGTATGACGGGATGCTCGGCGCGCCGGTAACCGCTGAAAATATATTGACGGGAGAAATACTCTGGGCCGGAACGAAGGGCTTCTTCTTTACCTTGGCCGTTCTCGTTATTGTAACCGCTTTCGGCATTCTTCCCGTGGGAAAGACGCTGCCCGCGCCGATTGTCGGGTTTTTTACCGGGACCATGTTCGCGGCAATTTCGTTTCTTATTACATCCGTGGTAACGAACATCAATCATTTTAACTTTTACTTCTCAGGTTTTATCTCTCCCATGTTTTTTTTCTCCGGTGTTATTTTTCCCATCCACCGGCTTCCGTCGTTCCTGCGTCCGATCGCGGAAATTCTGCCCCTTACTCATTCGGTACGCCTTACCCGCGGACTTAGCTTAGACGGCTTGTCCCTTATTCATCTGTGGGACATTGGATATATACTGCTGGTGACATTCGGCGTCGGCGCCTTTGCCGTGTACCGGCTGAAAAAAAAGCTTGTGGATTAGTTATGACTCCTTCGCCGATTTATCAGACGATTTTCAATAACACGGGCACCGCCACGGTAATAATCGAGGCGGATACGACAATATCATTGGCCAATACCGAGTTCGAAAAGCTTTCCGGTTTTTCCAAAAAAGAAATCGAGGGGAAACTGCAATGGACGATTTTTGTTCATGAAGATGATCTCCCCCGGATGAAGGAATACCATTACAAAAGAAGGGAAGATCCCGCATCCGTTCCGAGAAATTATGAATTCCGCGTCCGCAACCGCTCCGGTGACATCCTGAATGTAGTTATTACCATCGAGATGATTCCCGGAACATCCCAAAGCGTTGCCTCCCTCGTGGATATTACGGAAATTCTCGAAATGCGGAAAACCTTGGAACACCGGCTGCGGTTCGAAAAAATCCTTACCCGGATTTCCGGAAATTTTATCAATCTGCCGCGGGAAAAGATCGACGATGGCGTTACCGACGCGCTGCGGGCAATCGGGGAATTTAAAGAAGCGGACCGGAGTTATCTGTTTCTTATCGGGCCCGACGGCATCCACTGGAGTAATACCCACGAATGGTGCGCCCCGGGGGTGAAGCCGGAGAAGGAGACCCTGCAGCAGCAGCTGATAACCGACGCTTCATGGACGTTTCAGCAGCTGCTGGATAACAAGAATATCAACATATCCAGCATCGCCGAGGTCCCCGGGGAGGCGGAATTTGAACGAAAACTTTTCAGCCGGCAGCAAATAAAGGCCCTTGCAATTGTTCCCCTGTACTATGAAAAAAACCTCCGCGGTTTTCTCGGCCTCGATTCGGTTTCGAAGGAAAAGCAGTGGGAAGAAAACGATTTTGCCATGCTTCGGACGGTGGGGGACGCGATTGTCAATGCCGTCGAGAGAAAGCATTTTGAGGAAGAACTGGAGCGAAGTGAAAAAAACTACCGGGATTTTGTCGATTTTCTCCCGCAGGTGGTATTCGAGGCGGAGCTCGACGGAACGCTTACCTTCGCGAACCAGTACGCTTTTGAGCTTTTCAACTATTCGAAGGAGGACCTGCGGAAGGGGACATCTATTTTTTCAATGATCGAAGAAAGTGAATGGGAACGGGCGAAAGAAAATGTTCGGTATGTGTTCGAGGGCGCGGAATCGACGGGGAATGAATATACCGGAATTTCGAAGGACGGACGGAAGTTTCCCATTCTCCTCTATTCGGCGCCCGTGTTTGCCGGCGGGGGGATACGCGGCCTGCGGGGAATTATTATCGATATTACCGTACGGAAACAATTGGAAGAGCAGCTGCGGCAGTCCCAAAAAATGGAGGCGATAGGGCGGCTGGCCGGCGGAATTGCCCACGATTTCAACAACATGCTTTCTTCCATTATGGGTTTTTCTTCCATCCTCCGCCTCGATGAAAAACTCCGCGGAGAGAGCAGGGAGGCTGTTGAAAGCATGATGGATGTCGCGAAAAGCGGGGCCAACCTTACCAGACAGCTTTTATCGTTCAGCCGCAAAGAAATTGTAAGCCCCCGGGACCTGGCCATTAACTCCGTTATCGATAAGGCCGTGAAAATGCTCCGCCGGCTTATTCGAGGTCCCATTACACTAGAGACCGAGCTGGAGAAAAGTCTGTGGAACATAGAGGCCGATCCCGGACAAATTGAGCAGATTGTTATCAATCTCGTCTTGAACAGCCAGGACGCGCTGCCGGAAGGCGGCCGGATTGCAATTACAACAAAAAACCTGCCGGGGGAGGCCGCGGCGGAACTCGGCCCGCGGGACCTTTCCTCCGTCGACTATGTGGTCCTTGAAGTAATCGATAACGGACGAGGAATGACTGAGGATATTCAGCAGAAGGTGTTTGAACCGTTTTTTACCACCAAGGAGCAGGGACGGGGGACCGGATTGGGGCTGTCGACGGTGTACGGGATCGCGCTGCAGAACGGCGGAGCAGTTGATATAGAAAGCAAGCCGGAGAAGGGAACAACGATTTCGGTATTCTGGCCCCGGGCGGCGGAATGAATCAGTTTTTCGAAATTCCCGGAATAATCGGGGTATCGGGGAAATCGTGTTTTATCCGCTTCAAATCGCTTTCTATCGACTCAAGAACTTCAATTAATACCGGATCGAAATGTTTCCCCTTCTCGGACATAATTTCTTCAACGGCCTGTTCGTGGCCCCAGGCTTCTTTATATGGGCGTTTGGAGGTAAGGGCGTCGTAAACGTCGGAGATGGCTGAAATACGGGCGCTTAAGGGAATTTCTTCTCCCGTTAACCCCCTGGGATAGCCGCTGCCGTCGTAGCGCTCGTGGTGGGCCAATGCAATCCGGGACGCGAGGGTAAGAAACGACTGTTCCCCGAGTTCCTTGTCCGCGTGGTGGAGAATGTCCCACCCCCAGACGGTATGTTTCCGCATAACGTCCCACTCCTGGGAGGAGAGGGACCCGTTTTTCAGCAGAATGCTGTCGGGAACTCCCACCTTTCCGATATCGTGAAGCATTCCCGACAAATAGATGTCGTCCACATAGTCGGATGAAATGTGGAACGAGTAGGGCTGTTCGTTGTGTATCACCTCGCTGATCCGTCTGTTCAATGCACAAATCCGGTGAAGATGGTTGCCCGTTTCCATGTCCCGGTACTCCGCCAGCATTGCCAAAGATTTCATCGATGTGCTTTGGGTTTTTTTCAAGAGCTCCGCGGTATTCTGCAGGACTTCGTTGATATTTTTTTGTTCTTCCAGCGTATCGAGGAGGTCTTCGTTAATCCGGACGTAATCGGTAATGTCGTAGAGGATGCCGAAGGTCTGTTTTCCAATTAAGGTGGCGGCGTCAACGACAATTTTCGTTTCCCCTCTTCCGGTTTTCACCTTTGTTGTATATCCGGTAAATCCGGCGGTTGAAATCAGCTTCTGCAGGGCCGAATTCCAGTCATCCGATTCAATAAAAAACTCGGCTGCATCGTTTAACTCGTCTACCGAGGAATAGCAGAACTGCTCTAAAAACATCCGGTTAACGGTAATAAACTCCCCTCTGCTGCTGGTAATGTACATGGGGACACTTAAAAAATTCATTAAATTCCCCAGGCTGTCCGGAGAAATCCCCGCCCGGGGGGAATCGGGTTCGCATGAGCGGATATGCCGCTTCAGCTGCCCTGTATAGACGATGTCCCTGGCCTTCGATGCCATAATCCCGATAATATCATGATATTTACTCAAGAGTTTTTTCGGGTTCGGCGCCCGTAAGAGCAGCGCGCCGGCGGGGGATGTCGTGTCATAGAAAAAGGGGTAATACATGGTAACACTGCAGGGGGTGCTGTCCTTGAACAGCCCCGGCGGCAGCGGGGACCTTCCGTTTAAAATTGCCGGTTCCTTCGGAAAAAGTTTGGCGTTCTGCTGTGGAATGGAAAAAGCCGTTTCGGCAGCGGCCGTCAGACTGTGGTTATCGAAATAGATAATTTTCGCCGCATCGACTTCGGGATGATTTTCCGACCAGCCCCTCATTATTTCAAGTTTGGCGGAAACGGAACGCTCCTTATCGATCTGCTCAAATAGTTGTAGAAGTTCCGGTGTTTTCATAAGGCGTCACTATACTATCGGACAATTTGCCGCCCGGGTTTATCACCGCGAAAGATTTTTATGCAAATTAATTTGTGCACTGCCGGTGAATAGAGCGTTTCGAATATTTACTAATAGGCTGGAAAGCTGTATTATATGCCTATGAGTATTACAAGCACGTATTTAGAAGAAGAAAACAACGACGAGGAAAACGGTCAGCCGGGGCAGGCGGTATTTTTTCAAAAACTGCTGAAAACACGGACAATTTTACTCTCCGGTGAAGTTAATAAACCCCTTGCCGAACGGGTAATTCGGCAGCTGATTCTCCTCGAAGACCAGGGAGAAGGGCCGATTAAGGTTTTTATCGACACGCCGGGGGGCGATGTCGATGCCGGGTTCGCCATTTTTGACATGATGCGTTTTGTCAAGCCCGATGTATATACCATCGGGATGGGGCTCGTTGCCAGCGCGGGGGCACTTATTCTCTTAGCATCGCCGGCGGAACAGCGGACCGCGCTGCCGAATTCCCACTATTTAATCCATCAGCCCCTAAGCGGTATGCGCGGAGTAGCAACCGAAATAGAAATCCATGCAAATGAGCTGGAGAAACTGAACATCAGGATAAATAAGCTGATTTCCGAAGAAACCGGCATGGACATTAAAAAAGTCGAGAAAGACACCGACCGCGATTACTGGATGAACGCGGAGGAGGCCAAAGACTACGGGCTGGTTTCAAAAATTATTACCGGTACCGACGAATTGGGAATATGAACCGGCAGGAAATAGCCGAAGAGCTTACAAGGACGTTTCAGGGACTTCCGGATAATCTCCTGCCGGGCATGTCCGCGGGAAAGGTACGGGACATTATCGACTGTGGCAGCGGAATGGTCATCTGCACGAGCGACCGCGTCTCCGCGTTTGACAGGGTCCTCACGACCATTCCCTGCAAGGGTGAAGTCTTAAACGGAATGTCGGCCTACTGGTTTGAACAAACCGGGGACATCATCCCGAACCACTTGGAGAAGAAAATCAGCGCCCGCAGTGCCGCGGTGAAAAAGTACGCGGTACTGCCGGTGGAGGTGGTACTGCGGGGATATTTAACCGGCAGTTCCTGGCGGGATTACCAAAAGGAAGGGAAGGTTTCCGGCATTCCCCTGCCCGGCGGCATGCGGTTTAATCAGCGTTTTCCGGGACCCCTGCTGACACCCTCGACGAAGGCGGAAAAAGGGACCCATGACGAACCCGTTTCCGAGGAAGAAATTGTACGGAAGGGAATTGTTTCCGCCGAACTGTGGAAGCAGGTGCGGGAGGCCGCGTTCGAGCTGTTCCGGCGGGGGACCGAAATTGCCGCTTCCCGGGGCCTTATTTTAGTGGATACCAAGTATGAATTCGGTATTGATGAAGCCGGCCGGCCGGTGCTGGTTGATGAGGTCCACACCCCCGATTCCAGCAGGTACTGGTTCGCGGACACCTACGAAGAATTGTTCGCCGCCGGCGAAAAACAGCGGAAAATTGACAAAGAGTACCTCCGGCAGTGGCTGATGGAGCAGGGGTTTATGGGGGACGGAGAACAGCCCCTCATTCCCGATGAAATTCGTTTAAACGTCGCGGAAAAATATATCGAAGCCTATGAATTGATAACCGGTTCCCCCTTCCGCCCCGAGGCAAACAGCCCGGAAGCGGAGGGTGAAAAAATACGCGCCTACATTGCCGGCAGAACATAATGAAAGGTGGATAATCAAGACATGATACAGATAATTCTCATTACCAAGGACTCGAAAATTATCGACAAACTGGCAAATGTTTCCGGGGAAACCGGCGGAGAGTTTCAGTTCTGCCGGATCTCTTCCGAGAGTATTACCTCCGAGATGATCGACCTGCGGGAATACGACGCCGCGGTAATTGATATCGGGGACGTTCAGGCCGACTTGAATACTCTTTTTTTAATCCTCAAGAGAAACACCATTCCCTTTGTGTCCATGGGGGGATACGGGCATAGCGCCGTTTTAATGCAGATTGTCCGCGATTACGACAGCCTTGTGCTGATGCGGGACCCGGAATATCAATTTTTACAGTTTATTCCCGGTTTTGTCCGGAAGGTGCTGCGGGACAAAGACAAGGACAAAACGGTGGCGGAAGGGCTGTTCGCTGTCAATAAACGGCATGATGACTTGCTGCAGGCAATTCCCGACATCATTTACCGGCTCGACGTGCGCGGTTTTTTTACGTACGTTAACCGGGCAATTACGCGGATTGGGTATACGCCGGAAGAGCTGATCGGCAAGCATTTCAGTTACATTGTCGCGGAAGAGGATGTAGAAAATGTCAGCAGGCAGTTTGTACTGCCGAAATACCGGGGGAGAATGACCGGAGATGTCCGGTCTCCGGGTCTGTTTGATGAACGGCGCACCCAGGACCGGAATACGAAAAACCTGGAAGTGAGAATTAAAAAAAATACCGATTCCTTGGGCGAAACCTTCGCGCCCGAAATTGTAGCTTCTATTCTGGCATACGGAGAGGTAAGCGCGACCGGGCAGTACAAAGATGAAGCGGGGGAGAAGGTGTTTACCGGCACGGTTGGCATTATCCGCGATGTTACCCGGCGGAAAAAATCGGAAAAGCTGCTGTATCTGCTTTCCATCGCCATCGAACAGAGCGTAATCGGTGTCTGTATTGTAGACACCAACGGTGCAATAGAATACGCGAACCCCCATTTTTCCAATTTAAGCGGAGTTGCCCACGATGTAATGCTGCGGATGTCGGTCCACGATCTCTGGCAGCAGATCTTTCATTTCGAAGATACCGATACCGTTTTTCAGAAAGCTGCCGAAAAAGGCAGCTGGCAGAATGAGTTTATCTGCAATCCTCATGAAAACCGGGAGCTGTGGTGCTGGGTGAGGGTTTATTCCGTGGAACGGTTCGGGGAAGTTACCCATTTTGTTATCTTCCAGGAGAAGATGCCCGACCGCCGGGAAGGTCCCCGGGAATAGTCACCGGTGCTAGACATCGACTCCTATTTCCCGCGCCTTTTTCAACCCTACTTTCGTGAGAATAGGCCCGATTATTTCAAAGAAAATCGAAGTTGCCGTTACCGTGGTAATAACGGTCCGCCCGATATAGGAACCGGGTTCGCCGAGGGCGCTGAACTCATTGCTGACGATAAGCGCGAGCCCGATGGCGACCCCTGCCTGGGAAAGAATGCCGATTCCCAAATATTTCCGGATGTTGTCGGGCGCGCGGGTTATCGCGGCCCCGAACCAGGCACCCCCGACAAGGCCAGTGCTTCTGCAGCCGATATAGATAAGCCCGATAAGCCCCAGTGCGGGGAGCGCCGCGATGTGGAGGTTGGCACCCGCTAGAACAAAGAACAGCACAAACAGCAGCGGAAGCACCCGTCCTATTTCAGAGCGTATCTGCTCCACCAGTTTGTTGGCCTGGGTGTTGACAATAAGGATCCCCACAACCATGTTGGTTAAAATTGACGACAGATGGAAACGGATGCATATACCGTTTGCCAGTAACACAACGGCAAAAATGAATATAAACAAATCACGGCCGCCCTTCAGCTTTCGGGCAATAATAGTAAAGATAAACGCCAAAGCGGCGCCGGCGCCGAGACTTAAGCCTACTTCCAGAAGCGGAGAGCTTACCATCTGCCAGATCCCCTCCGGGGCGGCCCCTGTTTCCGCGCTCAGGAGGCTCTTCGCGATGGCCGCGGCAAAGCCGAAAATAATGATACCGAAGCCGTCGTCGAAGCCTACCACCGAATACAGCGCCCGGGTAAGCGGTCCTTTCGCTTTGTACTCCTGAATAACGGCAACGGTCCCGGCAGGGGCGCTTGCCGGCGCGATTGCGCCGAAAAGAAGGGCGAGGGGCAGGTTTCGGGTAAGCAGATAGATACCCGCGGCGGTTACGGCAAACGCCATAAGCGATTCCGACAGGATGATAAAAACAATACCCTTGCCCTCCCGTTTGAGTGAAGGAAAGTGGAGTTCCAGGCCGATACTCAAGGCCACAAAACTCAATGCAATTTCAGGAAGAAAAGAAAGCCTTCCGATTACTTCATGGCTGAGAATTCCGGCAAGGGATGGACCGCACAGGACCCCGATCAGCATGTAGCCGATAATTGAGGGCAGGCGGATATACCGCATCGACTTGCCGACGAACAGGCCCGCGAAAGCGAGAAATCCGATAACGAGAAGGATGGGAAGACGGGCGGATACAAACCACTGCTGAATCAGTTCTAGAATGTTCATAGTTCGATTGAACCCCCCGCGTAGGTTAGCTCGTGGACCGTTATCAGCACGCCCGGCTTGCTGCCGATGTCGTCGGATATCAGGCGGATCCTTCTGATAACATCGTTGCATGTACTTTTCGCGACAACGGCAATGATTATGCTGTTAAAACTGCCCGTTTCGGAGGTCCAGAGGGCGGAAAACAGCGGGAGGCGGTTTAAATATTTTCCGGCGTTGTATGTTTCAATGACCGATACGGAACTTTCCGGGACGGAAGAAAAAACCTGCAAAATCTCTTCAAAGAGGTCTTCACGCTGGACGATAACATGGAACATGCTTTTTTCTTCACTCTTTGTTTCTTCCGTTTCCCGGTTGAATCTGGAGATGACCGTCAGCACACCGGCAGGTGTTTTGGCATGAAGCAGGTCGTCCCGGGACGCTTCCTGCTGCAGTATTTTTGATACCGCCGACAGAAGAAGGATGTGGGTATTTCGTTCCTTCGCGGGCCCGATAATAAAAAACATCACCCGCACCGGTTTCCCGTCAAGGGCATCAAAATCGACGCCTTCGGGATGGACATACACACCCACAACAAATTTTTCCGCCTTTTCA
>CAYTSI010000092.1:1631-12670 GCA_964440465.1 uncultured Spirochaetales bacterium | reverse complement strand
GAACGCAGGTAGTCGATATCGCTTTCGGTAAAGCGGAGCCCTTCGAGGTACTGAAGGAGAGGCTGCAGCCCCGCGAACACGGTAAACCCGCCGCCGAAGGGGTGGTCCCGGAAAAACATATCAAAAACCGCGGGACCCATGTTTCCCGAAAAAAAGTACCCCTGGGCCATGGTCAGCTCGTAGAAATCTGTGGTTAACGCGGTAACTTTCATGAAGCAGGAATGTCCCCGACGGAAATATACAGGACCCCCCGCTCCTTCATCCGTTTTCTCGCATGGTCCGCACTTCCCTCGGGTATGTCCACTCCCCTCACCGCGTCCGCCACTACATAGACGGCAAACCCCAGCTTCTCCGCGTCCATGGCGGTTGCAAACACACACACATCTTCGGCCAGTCCGCTTACATAGACGTCCCGTACTCCGAGCCCCCGCAGATAAAACGAAAGCCCCGTGGGTGTGGAGTGATCGTTTTCGAAAAACGCGGAATAGGAATCCAGTCCGCTCTTGTACCCCTTGTGCAGAATGCAGTGGACCCCGGAAAGGTCCAGGCCGGGATGGAGCCGGGCGCCTTCGGTATTTTGCACGCAGTGGTCCGGCCATATCGTCTGTTCAATGCCGTTTATTTCAACCGTTTCCATCGCCTGCCGTCCGGGGTGGCTGGAGAGAAGAGAGATGTGGCCGGCAGGGTGCCAGTCTTTCGTTGCAACGGCGAGGGGGAACTTCCCTGCTATGCTATTGATAACAGGAACTACTTCGTCTCCCCCGGAAACAGCAAGGTTGCCGCCGGGACAGAAATCATTTTGGACATCGACAATCAGCAGCGCGTTATTCGGCATAGAACCTGCCCCTTCTCATCTCTCCTATTTCGTCTCTTCGTCCCAGTATTTCCCTACTCCGTAGTAGTTAAAAAGCGCTTCCTCATACTCCCTCGTTATGGCCAGGGACGGATCGAAGGCCGGGGCGTTCTCGGCCTGCTCCTTCTGTAAATTTACCGAAACTTCCGCCTGGGCCCAGTCGACTCCGGACACCCACCGGGGAGAGAAAAGGACTTCCCTGCTCCTGATAATTCCCCCGGTGTGTACTTCGAGATACCGAACAATCCAAGTGGCATCGTCAAAATGGAAGTCCTGGACCTTTCCAATCCGCTCGTCGCTTGTCCAGACGCGGTAGCCGCACACTTCGCTGACGGAACGAAGATGATGGTCCCCTTCGTTCTCCCCGCGTTCCTCTTCCCGCGATTCGTCGTCCACGGGAAAGAACAACGCTCCGGGATGCATCGCGTCGCCCCAGAAACCGGCACCGCCCCAGTACACGGGATATCCGAAATACCGGCTGAATTCCTGTTCCTGCTGTTTCGATATCGGTTTTTCCGTTTCCACGGATGGACTGTTTTCAACCTGTTTGCTGGAAATTTTGCAGATAATTTCCCGGTGCTCGAAATCTATCCGTTCGACAACAACGGGAGACAGCAGGACCTCTTTCCCGAAAAGCCATGAGCCGGTCCGCACCACCAGGTAGCGCAGGGTCCACATCTCGTCGTCAAAGTAACAGTCCTCTATTTTTCCGATTTCACCGTCGGCAGCGTGGATTGCGTATCCCCGCAAAGCGGTAACACTGTGAATCATAGTATCTCCAATATTTCAACAAGTTCTTTCGGTTCCAGCCGGAACCTTGAACCTCTTCCCTCGTAAAAGCCGTGCGCCTCAATCATGTGGATGTGCAGGTCGGTATAGGTTATCTCTCTGCCTTGCTCCGTATTGACAACGGTGGTATTGGTTTTCCGGTAGATCCCGGGGTGGATGAAAGGGCAGGGGAGCTTCCCCCGTACCGAATCCACCTTTACTTCAAAGTGGGGCGGCACCTTGATAAATTCACCCAGCCCCTCTTCTCCCGCCTGCTTCAGCTCAATCATCCGCCGGGCAATTTCTTCATGGCGCAGCCCCATCCTGCTTACAGCACCGTCATCTTCATTGATAATATCGTCTAAGCTCCGATAATCGGACCCGAGAAAGCCCTCCAGGGTAATAACACCGGGGCGCATATTTGCCGTTATCTGTTTCGTTTGCGGTGTTTCCTTCATCCTCCCTCCTTCATTACGCGAATTTGTCGTAATAGATTAATTCTTCGGGAACGCCGTTTTTCGTCAGGACCTTCACGCATGCGTCGATCATACCCGGGCTGCCGCAGAGGTAGGCCTCCTTGTTCTCACCCGTGTCCAAATACTTGTCCAGTACATCGGTAATCAGGCCGGTTTCCCCCTCCCAATTGTCTTCGGGAAGCGGATCGGACAATGCCGGGACATAGGTAAACCGGGGCAGCTTTTTTTCGAGGTCACGCGTTTCCTCCACAAGAAAGAGGTCCCGCTTCGACCGGGCCCCGAAAAAATACATGGTTTTTCGATTAATTCCTTTGTCGACCATATCGAGAAGGATCGATTTTATCGGCGCGTTCCCCGACCCTCCCGCGATCATAAAAATATCTCTCGATGTGTCGCGGAGATAAAAATCGCCGTAGGGGCCGTTAAAGGTAATTTCCTCCCCTTCCCGCAGGTACTGATGCACATAGGTTGTGCAGATACCGTTGGGCACCAGCCGAATTTCAACTTCCACCTTCGACTTGTCGCTGGGAGGATTGCTGATCGAGTAGGCCCGGTACACCGGCTCGTCCGTTAATTCGTAGGGCGGCACCTGGAGCTGGATAAACTGTCCGGCAGCTATATCGATTTCCTTCGGCTCCTTCAAAGCAATGGTAACTTCTTTAATATCGTGGGTAAGGTCCCGTATCCGTTCCACCGTCCCCCGGAATTCCTTGACGTTAAAGAGTTCCTCGGGTATTTCGATTTTTAAATCGTTTTTTACCTTGATCTGACAGGAGAGCCGGATATTGTCCTCTTTCTCTTCGTCGCTGATCCAGGGAAGTTCCGTCGGCAGATACTGGCCGAACCCCTCCACCCCCTTTACTTTGCACAGTCCGCAGGAGCCCCGTCCGCCGCACGCGGATGGAATGAAAATCTGTTCGGCCGAGAGGGTCTGCAAAAGGGGGCGCCCCCCCTCCACCGTGTATTCCTTCTCGCCGTTGATGGTAATTTTCACCTCTCCGTAGTTTGCTATTGTCGCGTCGGCAACTACCATCAGGACCGCCAAAATGACACCCACCGCCGTAATCGAACCTATGCTGATAATCAATGTAATAAAGGGAAACATACTCCGTCCTCTTAATTTATCTGAATCATTCCGTTAAAACCCATAAAGGCCAGGGCCATCATCCCGGTAATAATGAGGGTTATTCCCGCCCCCTCCAAGCCCTTCGGAATACGGGCCTTTGCGATTTTTTCCCGTATCCCCGCCATTGCAAGGATGGCAAGCATCCAGCCGAGGCCGCTTCCTAAGCTGAAGGCAAAGGTCTGCAGGAGGCTGTACTCCCGGATGACCATGAACAGGCTGACGCCTAAAATGGCGCAGTTGACGGTAATAAGGGGCAGAAAAATACCCAAGGCCGCGTAGAGTGTTTCGGAAATACGTTCAATTATCATCTCCACCAGCTGCACAAAGGCCGCGATTACCACGATAAAAACGATAAACCGGAGATATACCAGGTCCAGAGGGGAAAGGATATATTCATACACCAGCCAATTCAAAACACCGGTAGTTGCCATTACAAATGTAACGGCAACCCCCAGCCCAAGGGAAGTTTTTACCTGCTTCGAAACCGCCAGAAAGGAACACATTCCCAGGTAATTAGCCAGCAGAATGTTGTTTGTAAAAATAGACGCGAAAAATATCGCGAAGGGAAATCCGGCACCGTCCATTATTTCTTCTCCTCTTCAGGTTTGATGATAAGTCCTTTTACCACCCAGATAAACAGGGCAAGCATGAAGAACGCCCCCGGAGGCATAATCATAATCGACCAGTTCGTCCACCACTCGCCGAATACGGGAAAACCCCAGATAGTCCCGGCCCCTAAGAGCTCCCGGAAAAAAGCGATAATGAGAAGCACGTAGCCGTAGCCCATGCCCGAGGCAAAGCCGTCGACAAGCGATTTCCCCGGCGGGTTCGACAACGCAATGGCTTCGGTCCGGCCCATAATAATGCAGTTGGTAATAATCAGCCCCACGTAAGGTCCGAGCTGCTTCCACACCTCCGGCAGATACGCCCGGAGAACGATGTCGACGATAATAACGTAGGTCGCGATAATCAGCGTTTCCACCATCATTCTGATCCTCGACGGTATCAGCTTCCTGAAAATGGAAACGGTAAAGCTTGCGAGAGAAACGGTAAACATCACCCCAACTACCATAACGACGGTGTTCCGCAGGGAGTTTGTAACCGCTAAGGTGGAACAGATACCGAGGATTTGGGCGAATACCGCGTTGTTTTTTCCGAGATTGTCCCGGACGATCCGTTTTACTTGTCCTTTTGCCATTCTTATTCCCCCCCTTCCCCGGAAACGACCTGCTTGACTCGGTCGGCCGCCTTCAGCATCAGCTGCCTGACAAAATTCGATGTCCGTGTTGCTCCGGTAATCGCGTCCACTTCGCTGTTCCCTTCAGCCGTTCCCTCCGGTACAAGGTCGAAGGGAGGCTCCTTTCCGCGAAACTGCTCCTTGAACCAGTCCTCCGTTATTCTCCCGCCTAAGCCGGGGGTTTCGTTCTGGTCGGTAAAGTCGACACCGGTGTATGTTTTTAGTTCAGTATCGAAGCCTACAACCGCCTCGATGGTGCCCCAGAGCCCGGGCCCCTGTACGGGAAGTACATATCCGTCGATTACCCCGGAATTGTCAAAGACCTTGAAATAATCGGCGTGGTCCGGGTCTTTTCCAACCGTTTCGATCCGGGTGTTGAACACATCGTCGACTTCCGAGGGGGTTCCCGGAATTTCGATACCCGCCGCGAAGAGGACCGCCCGCTTTAAAAAGAGAGACTCGTTTAACTGTACCCGCTCTTTCGTTGAAAGAAATATGGCTGAAACCGGTGCAATGCACAGGATGGTAATCAGCGCCATAAACAGGACCGGAAATATCCTTTTACCGAAAAAAGATGAAGTATTCATGCCGCCGCCGCCTTTTTCGTTTTCTTTTTCTCCTGCCCCTGCTTGATAACGTAATTAAGTATCGGGCCGAACATATTTGCCAAGAGGACCGCGAAGGTGACGGCCTCGGGCCATGCGGAGAACGTACGGATGAGAGAACACATCAGCCCGAAGAAGGCGCCGTATATCCATCTCCCCAGGTCGGTGGTCTGCGATGCCGATATGGGATCGGTAATATTGAACATAACTCCGAACAGAAAACTGCCGCTGACGAAGGCATAGAGGGGGTGAATAGCGGTTTCTATTCCCGCGAGCCAGAATATCGTTTGTAAAACGCCGAAACCGATCAAGCTGCCGAAAATGACCCTGAAACTGGCCACTTTTTGAATCATTAGAATAATACCGCACACGAGGATTAACAGGGCAAAAGTCTCTCCGTAGGAACCGGCAGTAGTGCCGAAGAGAAGGTTCCAGACAGGTACGCTTTCCCCCGCGGAAAGCCGGACAAGGGGGGTAGCCCCCGCGACCGCGTCAGCCTGAAAGGCGGCGAACCCGGCGGCCCCGCCGGAAAACGGCCCCGCCCATGCCGACGTAAGGGGGACACCGAAACTGATGTAGACGAAGGCCCGTCCGGAGATTGCCGGATTGAACACGTTCTTTCCGAACCCTCCGAACACCATTTTCCCGAATATCACTCCGAAAATGATCCCGACGGCGGCAATCCACAGAGGAATTGTCGGAGGCAGCGAAAGAGCGAAGAGCATATTCGTTACAAATACCGCGGAGCTGACCTGCTGTTTGAAAGACCTGCACAGAAGGAATTCCGCCAGGAAGCCCGCGATATTCACCACCGCCATGACAAGCAGACTTCTCCATCCGAAAAAATAGACGGAGGCCAGAAAGACCGGAATAAGGACGTATACCACCCGAAGCATCGGTTTTTGCTTGATAACAAGCGGCTTTTTTGTTGTATTGTTTTCAGCCATACTGTAAGTATTGTAATAGGTATAGAAGAAAAGTCAAATGGTTTGTTCAGCGGTTTAGCGATAGAGAAAATGGTAGTATATCGGCTTGTCCAGGGTCAAAATATCGAGAAGGGGGATACGGTAGGTAATGTTCCGGCCGGCGGCTTTTCCGCCCCGGTGTCCGAGGACCTCTTCCGGAGTTGTAAACCGGAGGACAATTTCCGAATTTCTCAGGAGGTTCTCCACCGATTCTCCCCGCAGATAGTCTTCGAAGGCGTATTCATACATGTCGATAATGACTTCCTCCGGCCCCGGAGCTAAAAGGCCGGTCAAGTAATCCTCAAACATCACCATCCCCGTTACTATCAGCATTCTGTCGACGATTTCGGTATAATTTTCGGTATCGAGATACAAATTTGTTTTCCAGCCTCCGTTACTCCGGGTCACCTCCGCCGCCGGAGGGACATCCGAACCTACTTGCCGAAAAAACGCCTCTTTGATGTCGGAAAAAGCGACGGCCAATCGGAGTTCCCCTTTGGAAACCACCTCCACGTCGAGGAGGTCCAGTTCCGGAATGGCGCTGAATGCCTGCCGGACAGCGTTTTCATCGAAAATGGAACCGGTGGTTTCATCTCCCGCGAACTGCAGCAAATCGGTAAAATAGCGTGTTAACACCGGTTTCAGGGTTACGGTGATGTCCGCGGTCCCGCTTCCTTCCCGGTCGAGAGTAACGTCCTGGGAAACGGAACAGGAACCCGCAATACATATCAATACCGCCGAACATACGGCGGCAGTCAGCCTGAGTGGCTTTGTCCGTCTGCTTCTCATATCAATGCACTATAGCCCCTGTTGCAGTAAATATCAATGTCCGGTACTATCCTCCTCATGAAAGGAATAATTGTCGCCGCCGGTTACGGCACCCGGTTTCTGCCGGTAACAAAGACAATACCGAAAGAAATGCTTCCCCTTATCGACCGCCCCTCCATCGACTTTATTGTCGACGAGTTCATACGGGCGGGGGTCCGGGAAATACTTATTATTACCTCCCGCCGGAAAAAGGTTTTGGAAGACTACTTCGACAGGGAAATAGAGCTGGAAACGCTGTTTGAACAGGAACACAACGCCGAAAAGGCCGCGAAAATCAGGCCTTTTCATGCCGACTTTTACTTTCTTCGACAACGGGAAATGCGGGGTACCGGCCACGCGCTTCTTTTGGCCGAACCCTTTATCGGAACGGAACCTTTTGTTGTCGCCTATCCCGACGATCTTCATTTTGGGGACCCGCCGTTGGCCGGGCAATTGATGAAAGTGTACGGCGATACCGGCTGCAGTGTAATGGCGACGATTTACAACCCCCCGGACATTAACCGCTACGGGGTACTCGCCGTAGCGGAGGACGGCCTTCACGTTACCGACATCGTCGAGAAACCCGCACAAGGGACGGAACCGAGTAAAGAGGTTTCCATCGGCAGATACCTCTATACGCCGGACATCTTCGCGCGCCTGAAGGAGGGCTGGGAACGGCACGTGGAAGCACATCCGCGGTCCGAATACTTCCACACCTACGCCTTGAAACAGCAGATGGCGGCGGGAAATGTGGTGTATAAACGGACCGAGGGCACCCGACTCGACACGGGAACGCCCGAGGGATATCTCCGGGCGATACTCCGCTACGCGAAAAATGTCCCGGACCTGCGAAAAGTCCTCGAGGGGGAGTTGAAAAACCTTTAAAAAAACTATAGGTATTCAACTTGACAGATTCGGACAAATATGTATACTTTTTATTGCATTTGGTAAAAAACTGGTCTTTTATTACTTTTGGTTATACCGCAGTGCGGTGTGCGGAAAGGCTTTTCACTTAGCGCGTTGTGCCTAATGGTTCGAAAACAATTTCCAACAAAATAATATCTGTATCTTTCATTACCACAGGTGCAAATATTGATTAAACCCGGTACATAAGCCCGGGAAAAAGGACATGAGAATGGGAAAAAAAATCTATGTAGGGAATCTTAACTATTCAACCAGAGAAGAGCAGCTTGAAGAGCTTTTTGCTCCGTACGGCGCTGTCGAAAGTACTGTCATAGTTAGCGATAAGTATACAGACCGCTCGAAAGGCTTTGGTTTCGTTGAAATGGAAACTGAAGAGGCCGCGAACGCGGCCATTGAAGAGCTCAACGGCACCGAGCTTGACGGCAGACAGCTGAAAGTGAACATTGCTCACGAAAGAAAGCCGCGCAATAATTTCCGCTAAATAGGACCCGAAAGGCCGGGGCGCGTGCCCCGGCTTACAATTTCTATTACCAAATATTCGCTACAAAAAAAATAACCACGCTCATCCGGGTTACGGCTGAACTGTGTATTGGCCGCCGCCCTATTTAAAAAAGGCGAAGAGGATCCCGACAAGGGCGCCGACCTGCCCTATCCAGAAAATAAACATCCATTTAATGGTATCGGTTTTCGATGCCTGTATTTCCGTACGTAAGCTTTCGTCCCCTTGTACCATGTCTTCCCGCAGCAGATGGATCTCGTTACTTAGCCGTTTATCGACCTTGCCGATTTCCTCTCCCAGCCGCTTTTCGGTATTCGCCAGTTCAATACGGACCCCGGAGATCTCGTCTCCCAGCTTCTTCTCGAACCGTTTCTCGGTGTTAGCCAGTTCAATACGGACCCCGGAGATCTCATCACCCAGCTTCTTCTCGAACCGCTTTTCGGTATTCGCCAGATCGACACGGACCCCGGAAATCTCCTCTCCCAGCTTCTTCTCGAACCGCTTTTCGGTATTCGCCAGATCGACACGGACCCCGGAAATCTCCTCTCCCAGCTTCTTCTCGAACCTGAATGCCGCGGCATCGATTACCGAGTTCCTTACTTCTCGTTCCTGTTCATTCAGCATTCTGACCAGGGCCTCCGAACCTTCTTCACCTAAATGTTCCCGCAGTTTCTTTGGTATAGATATAATTGACATTACGCCTCCTATATATCTATAACAGGGAAAAAGTATATCCTGATTTCAAATTTGAGTCAAATTTGCAAAAAAACTTCATTTTTTTTCGAATTTTTTTACAATTTCGGTATATAACGCTTCAAACTGCCCTTTTTCCATTGTAAGGCCGTGTTCCGTCAGGCGGATGTACAAGGCCCGCTTTTTTCCCTCGTCCCGGAGCTTTTCATGTTCTGCAATTAAGGCTTCGGCGGCTTCGAAGCCGTATTGGAAGCCTGCCGCCTCCGCGGGAAGGCGTTTCATCCTTCTCCGGTCGGCGCCTTTGCCGGCGGCCTCGTAAACAATGCCGAAGCCTAGGATCGGCAGTATGAATACCGCCAGCAGTGTATAAATTGACGTGGAAAATGTCCCGGCAGCTACGGGGAAGATCCGCTGTATAATACGGCCGGTGATGCTTTGATAGGAAAATATCGTCGCGCCGGTCGAATACCCGCCGACGTCTTTACCCCGGGTTATATCCGCGGCCTGCAGGAACGCCTCCGGATAGTTCGGTATCAGTACGTAATCAAACAGTACGAAAGCCGCTAAGAGGACGGAAAACATAAGACCGATCTTTATCCCCTGGGCAACGCCGTTTTCCTCGGTAAGCGACTTCCCCGGCCGGGAAACGAAGGGGCGCTGCTCGATAATATGCTTCGATATACCCCGCGTTGTTTTGCCGATTATCTCCTCATCCGCGGTATTCCCGCGGACTATCGTCTTCGGCCTCCCCTCCCTGCCGTAGACGGCACAGAAGCGGTCGCACGGCTTTTCAGGGTCAGGAGTGATAAACAGCGGCGGAAGGTAGTCCTTTTCCCGGTATACCGTCCATTTCCCCTTCCGGCTTTTAATTTCCTCCGGTCCGGCACTCCCGTACAGTTCCGGGACCAGCTCTGCCGCCTGCAGCAGCTTTTCCCGTTTTTCAAATTTCGCGTTTACAGACGCTCGGATTTGGCGGGGTACATTTTGCATACAGCACCTCCTTTTATTATTACCGCGGGCTATTACCGTATCCGGCGGAAATTCATTGTGGATGGAAAAGCCGGCGTTTTTTTATCCGAAATGGAAGAAAGCACCAGCCTGTCGTCTCTGACAGCAAAGAGGAAAGCGGGATTGTAGATATTAGAGCCCGGCGGAAAAAGCCGGTACATTATTTCCTTGAACTCCGGACTCCGGCGGCCCGCGCGGGGACCGTAGGCGCCGAATACCATTTGCGCGTCGAAATCAAACTCGGCCGCGCGGACATGTAAAACAGCAAGAATCAGCGCCTTCGTACCGTCTTCCGGGCAGACGGCTACCCCGGTGTATTCACCGTAGGCGATCCAGCCGCTTACAGGCTGCCCGGCATCATCCTGAAACCGGACAAGCTGCTCCATGGTAAACCGCAGATTGTTCATTTCATCCGGCATCAGCGTAAGCTGATAGGCCAAACCGTTCTTTTCCGCTTCCGTAACGTATTCCCAGCTGCCGGTCCCGCTTTCCCTTAGGGGGCAGCTGCCTCGGTCGTTATATTCCCGGAAAATGTGGAGCCCTCCCGGCCCCTCGATAAAAACTGTTTCCGGACCCGGGCCGTTCTGCCATTGCTCGCCGTTAATGAACTGCCGCTGACGCGTGAGCGCGCGGACCCTGCCTTCCCCGCCGGTCCATACATCCTGTATGTCAATTTCGAGATTCCACTGATGCACGTCCCGGGACAAACCGAATAATTCCCGGACAGAAAAATCCAAATCGGCTTTCGATATAAAAAGCTGATCTTCCGTATACCCGGCCATGTAATCTTCCGCGTACAGGTCACAGTACGCCCCGGCATCTCCCGCTTTCCATGCCGCTTCAAACCGGTCGTACACATCCCGGACTGACCGGTACATCGGTTCCTCCGCGGCGGCGTCTTCCACCCGCGGTTCTCTCCGTTCCGCCGTCTCCGGTTCCATCACTGCTGTTTCGATTTTTTCAGGTTTCGAGGCGCATCCCCAGATAAGGACAGCCGGCAGTAACACCAGGATTTTTCTAATTTTCATCAGTTTCGCCATTCCCGTAAGTATAGGAGAAAATGGGTCGGCTATCAATC
>CAYTSI010000092.1:0-1531 GCA_964440465.1 uncultured Spirochaetales bacterium | reverse complement strand
ATCAATCCGGCCGATACGCTCGGGCCAGGTCCTCATACAGCTCGGCATCTTCGGTCCTGCCCCGCTTCCGGCAGCCGGCCCCGTAGATTCGGCACTTTTCGGCCAGCTCCGCTTCAGCGGTCCGCCGGTGCTCCCCGGTAAATGTACCGGCATCCACCAAACTTTTAAGTCCCCGCAGCCGGAAATATTCGATATGGCCGTATTTTTCGGAAAGCTGCTCCCAGCGGCCGGCGCGCTTTGTCACCAGAGCTTCGTCAATATATTCGACGGGGTACCGATTGGTAATCCGGAGCCAGTACTCATAATCTTCGGCAATTTCCAGGTCCTCCCGGAAGCCGCCTGTCTCCTCAAAGAGAGACCGTTCCATCATGACGGTGGAGGGGCCGATAATGCATTTTTGCAGCGCATCAGAAAAAATATCTCCCGCCCGCTTGTGCCGCTGCCCCGCCTGGGAGATTTCTCTCCCTTCCCGCAGCCATATCTCCCGGGTGTGGCACAGTCGTACCGGCACGCCGCTGCCGTCGGCGGCGCTGTTATTCCGGAAAACATCAACCTGGCGCGATAATTTCTCCGGCTTCCACAAATCATCCGAATCGAGAAAGGCGATGTAGTTCCCCCGGGCTTCGGCCGCCCCGCGGTTACGGACCTGCCCCGGCATGCCGGTGTGTTTCTGCCGGACTACCCGCAGCCGTTTCGGGTCCGTTTCACGCTTCCGCAGCTCTTCGATTGTCAGCGGCGTATCGTCGCCGGAGCCGTCGTCAATAAGTATCAGTTCAAAATCGGAAAAGGTCTGGGCGAAAACGCTTTCCGCGGCCTCCCGAAGCAGAAGGGGCCTGTTGTAAACGGGGATAATAACTGATACAAGCGGCGGGGACATAACGTTTGCCATTGCGGCAGTATATCAATTTTAGTGAAGCGTATAAATAAAAAACCGGGCCGGACAACAAGGGGGAAACGGTCCGGGCCCGGTATACGCTTTACGCGGTTATACTATTTAGCCGCCTGATATGCCGTCGGGTCCCACGCGGAACCCGCGGGAAACGGCCTGTTACCCAGTTCGCGATCGACCATAAAGAGGCCGCCGCCTTTTCCGTCTTCAATTCGTTTCATTTCCGCGACTATTTTTGACGTGTTCGATTCCTCTTCAATCTGTTCATTTACAAACCAGTCGGCAAGGGGTTCGGCGGGATAATCTTTCTCCTCCCGGATAAGCGACATCAGCTCATTGATCTTGTTGGAAATGAACTGCTCATGCTCGTAGGCATCTTCCCAGGCCTCCAACGGTGAGGACCATTCGGTCTTCAGCTGCTTCAGGTCCTGCAGTACGACCCTGCCGCCCCGGTCGTTAATGTGGTCGAAAAATTTCATGGCATGGACCGTCTCTTCATGCGCCTGTGTCCTCATCCAGCTGGCCATTCCGTCCAGGTCCTGGTCGTGGAAATAGGCCGCCATGGACAGATAAATATAGTACGACTCCAGTTCGTGTTTAATTTGCTCATTCATCAATTTTTCTACTTTCTTGTTAATCATT
>CAYTSI010000091.1:0-12696 GCA_964440465.1 uncultured Spirochaetales bacterium | reverse complement strand
TTTTTCCGCTGACGCTGATCCGCCTGCTTCTTCCTTGTCGGCACAGCCGGCAAAAGCGAACAGCAGCATCGCGGCCGTCAACATCACTACAAAAATACGTAATACGTTCTTCATTGCTTCTCCTCCTAAAAAAATTTTACTTATTTGCAGCAAACTTTCATTCCAATTTATTTGAAAGCTGCTTGCGTAACAAAATTGTAATACTCCCTCTTCTCAATCTTAGTACCGGGACATTCTCCCGTCAAGCTGTTTTTACAGATTCATCGCCTCTTCTTTTGCTATCTTCGTCCAGTCGATAACGTTTTGGGGATTGCCGCCGATTGTGTGGTTGTCTTTCATAATAATTTCAACCTGACACCCTTTCACCGTCCGAAGGTCCTTCCGGAGTGCAAGCCTGACAGCCTCCCCGTCAATGGCGGGACCTGCTATCGGCGTCGGAGAAGGCTTCATGGACATTACATAATTACGGCCGAGGTATTCCGCCATCTTCCGCCGGTCCGCCCAGGGGGACGCGGAGACCCGCCGGAGCCGGGGGGCTTGTTTCACCACCTCCCAGCGCGGATCGATGGGCTCGCAGCAGCCGTAACAGTTCAAACCGAAACGTTCCTGGATCGGCACCTGATAGGGGAAGATAAACTCACCGAACATCCCGGCCGACACACCCACCGTTTCCTGGCTGTCGGTGAAGCCCCACATGTCCCCGGCGCGGACATGGTCCGGGTCGAAACCCGGCTTCGGAAGCTCCGTTGTCCAGCCGAAACCGCCGGAGCCCACATAGGTCCCCTCGGTATTCAGCGAGAGCAGGCCGTTTGTTCTGTCGATGGTTCACGCATCATGATGTTTTATCATAACATATAAAAACTATATTAGCAAATATAATTATCTATTTGACAAAGGCTTTCCCCGCACTTTATACTATCCGGCACGGAGGGTACAAAATGACACGGCGTGAACGGTTTAGAAAAGCAGTGAACAGGCGGGAGCCCGACAGAGTGCCCATTGACAACAACGGTGCCGTAAGCGGTATGCACGAACTTGCATACAAAAATCTCCTCGGCTACCTGCAGGACCATGACGAACTGAATATTTACGACCCCACCCAGCGCTTAGCTCTGGTAAAACGGGAGATACGGGACTATCTCGGGGTGGACACCTGGTATGTCGGACCAAAGGCGCCGTCGTTTTGGACCTACACAGAGGGTGAAAACGGTTCGTGGACGGACGAATTCGGCTCTTGCTATGAGCGCTGCGGCAATTACACCGAGTTTACCCGGCCGGTACTGGCCGACGCCGCCCTGCGGGAAATAAAAGCGTACAAATTCCCCGACCCGCGGGACCCCGCCCGCTATGAAGGGCTGGAAGAAGAAGTCCGGGAACTCTACGAAACAACCGATTACGCGCTGGTCAGCGGTTTTTTGCCGAACCTGTATTACACCGCCTGGGTATTACGGGGAATGCAGCGCTTTACCGAAGATGTGATGATCAATACCGAACTTGCCGAGTATCTCTTAGACGCTATTACCGACCACTACCTGGCAATGGCCGACGAGATTCTCTCCCGAATCGGTACATACATCGAAATGCAGTGGGTCGGAGACGACTGGGGGCTGCAGGACACCCCTTTTCTGCCGCCGAAAATGTTTAACGAATCCATTGTTCCGCGGTTTAAAAAGATCATCTCTTTTCTAAAATCAAAAACCGACGCGAAAATTATCTACCACAGCTGCGGCATTACCTACGACTTGTTAGACGGCTTTATTGAAATGGGGGTCGACATTATTCAGCCGGTACAGGCAAACGCGAAGGGAAACGAAGATTCCGCCCGGCTGAAGCGGGACTATGGCAATACGATGATGTTCCACGGCAACACCAACAATCAGGGTGTATTTCATCGGAGCAAAGAGGAGGTAATGGCCGACGCACTGTACCGGATCCGGCACCTCGCGCCCGGCGGCGGGTATATATTCTCCTCCGGACATAATATCCAGGGCAACATGCCGCCTGAAAACATTCTCACCCTCTTTAATACGGCAAAGGAATACGGAACGTACCCCATTGATACCGGGAGGATCGACGCGAAACTCGAGGAGCTAATCCGGTTACGGCCGGAAATACGGGAGGAGGTCCCGCTGCGCTGAACGCGAAAAAATCTTGTCTGCTCCGCAACTTTTTGAGACCTCCCCTGTCGTATAAGAAAATGAAGGAGCAGCCATGAAGATTGCGTTTATTGAACCAAGTCCTAAAACGAATTTGTACTTTTTTCTCGGTAATATGCCCCTGTTAGGCAATTTATACCTCGGCACCATGCTGAAGGAGAAGGGGCATGAGGTTAAGGTATTCAAAGAAACCAATACCCGGATGTACAATAAAAAAACAGGCGAACTCCACCCTTATCTGAAGGAAGCCGACGTTGTCGGGCTTACCTCGGTAACACATACCATCAACCGTGCCTACGAAATTGCCGACGCGGTAAAGACACAGTATCCCGATAAAAAAGTGCTGTTCGGCGGCAGCCACGCTTCGGCATGTCCCGAAGAGGCGCTCCGGCACTGCGACAACGTCGTTGTAGGAGAGGCGGAAAACGTTATTTTCGACGTTATCGAAGGTAATCCGAAACCCGGTATTATCCAGGGAAGCCGGACCGATATCAACGCGATACCTCCCATCGACATGTCCCTCATGCAGGACAGGAAACGGAATTACCGGAACCGCTATCGGGACATCGCCCCGATTATGGCCTCCCGGGGCTGCCCGCACAACTGTATTTTCTGTTCCGTTACCAAAATGTTCGGCCGAAAGTACCGGATTAGAGACGCCGACCTGGTAATGGAAGAAGTAAGGATGCGCTACAATGAAGGACACCGGTTCGCGTTCTTTTACGACGATAATTTCGCGGCAAATCCAAAAAAAACAAAGATATTTTTAGAAAAGCTGATACGGGAGGACATTGATTTTCACTGGTCCAGCCAATTCAGTATCCACGCGGCACGGGACAAAGAACTCTTAGAACTCCTGCGGCGCTCCAAATGCCGGCGCCTCTTTATCGGCGTGGAGTCGGTCAACCCCGAAGCTTTAAAAGACTACCACAAAGACCAGACCGTAGAGATGATTGAAACCAATATCCGGAAAATTAAGGAAGCGGGGTTAATGGTCCACTCGATGTTTATTTTCGGCGCCGACAGCGACACGGAAGCATCAATGAGACAAACCATGGAATTCGCAAAAACATCAAAGAGCGATTCGGCACAGTTTTCAGTACTTTATCCCATTCCGGGGACGGAATTGTACGATAACATGAAAGCTGAAAACCGGCTCCACGTACAGGACTGGACCTACTACGACGGAAGCCATTCGGTCATTATTCCGAAAAACGTGACTCCGCTGCGGCTGCAGCAGATGAGTATAAAGGCCTACCGGTCTTTTTACAAAGATCCGCTTTCATGGCTTGCAACGCACCTGGGATTCTTTGTATGGAAAATTTTAAGCAGAAAATACATGAAACACCTCCGCATGGTTTCCCGGCAGATGAAACGGGAAAATATCACTTTTCGAAGGCTGCAGAAGTTCTGGGAGTTCAGCAACCTGAAATGGCTGCGGCACTTGAGCCAAAAACTCGGTTTTAAGGACTGGGACAGGCAGCTGGAACTTTTCATGCAGCAGAACAAGGACCCGGCGTAAATAATCTGCTTGCTATTTTTTTCAACCTTATATATAGTAGGAAGTGGAAGGTTCTTCCAATTTATCCCAACTACAGGAGGTGGCTGTCTTTTATGAACGATAATGACGGCAGTTGCAGTCATAGATACTACCTGTACAGGGATATTGGAGTGCCTATATCCGCCGGTTATAAATTCCGCTTATAAATTTTTAGTAACGGCAATGACGGTTTACTCCCTAATCTCCCTCTGCAGGACGGACAAGGAGTAGAAAATGATCAAAATTTGGAAACAGAAAGGCCCGGAAATCAGTCAGTCGGCGATTTTGGAGAAAAATTGCTGGATTGAAGTAACAGGCCCCGACACATTGGAAATTGAGACCCTCCAGCGGGAATACAACATCGAACGCGACTTCATCGACGACATTCTTGATATTGACGAGCGGCCGCGAAGTGAACGGGAAAACGGCTATGAAATGATCATTTTCCGCATTCCCATCCACGACGAAAAACGGGAAGTGCCGTACACAACAATTCCCTTAGGCGTTATCCTCACCCATGATGTGGTCATTACCATCTGTTCCGCGGAGACTGAAATCTTAAGCGATTTCAGAAAAGAACGGGTAAAGGGCATCTCTTTCAGTAATTTCAACCACTTTCTGCTGCTCCTCATGAACAGATCAATAATGTATTTTTTGAAATACCTGAAAGAGACCAACCGGCAGTCTTCCGCGATTGAAAAGGATTTGCAGAAATCGGTACGGAACAACGAATTGATACGGCTTTTAACAATTGAAAAATCGTTGGTATACTTTACAACCTCGCTGCGCGCGAACGGGCTGTTGATTGACAAGCTGCAGAAACGGAACGTGTTCCGCCAAACGGAGGACATTACCGACCTTTTAGAAGATGTTATTACGGAAAACCAGCAGGCGATTGAAATGGCAAATGTGTACAGCAATATTTTAAGCGGCATGATGGACGCCTTTGCCTCGGTTATCTCGAACAACTTGAACGTGGTCATGAAACGCCTGACGATGATCTCCATTATTCTGATGATCCCCACCCTGTTCGCGAGCTTATACGGGATGAATGTCGGGTTACCATGGCAGAATTCACCGTACGCGTTTACCGGAATAATTGGGGTATCCGTAGTAACGGCTTGCCTGGGGATATTTCTGTTTACCCGGAAATCGATGGCCGCGCGGAAAAAGCAGCGGAGTCTGCGGAAGAAAGGCTTGAGAAAAACAGGGTGAAGGCATATACTGAAGGCCGTTATGAGTGAAAATACAAATACACTCGAAGGATATTTCCTGATTTCGGAAACGGAACTGATGGACCCTAATTTTATCCGTACCGTTGTTTTAATGATACAGCACGACGACGGCGGCGCTTTCGGCCTCATTGTCAACAGGCGGACCGACCTTACCTTAGGCGCCATTATCGACGTGTATGAGGGAACTTCCGCGGGAGAACTCCCCGTTTTTATCGGCGGACCGGTGGAACAGCAGTTTCTGTTCGTTCTTCATTCGGGCCTTCCCGAAAATTACACCGGCGAACATACGCACGAAGTTGTGCCCGATGTCTATTTCGAACCTAACTTTCAGCTGATACAGGATTTTTTAAGCGACAGATGGGACGCCCTTCCTCCCGAAGACCGGCCGCGAATTCATCTTTTCGGCGGGTACTCCGGCTGGGGGCCCGGACAGCTGGAAAACGAACTCCGCCTCCGCTCCTGGGTCCTTTTGGAGGCGAATAACGGCATTGTGTTTCACCCCGATCCTACGGAAGGCTGGAATGAGGCACTTCGAAAAAAAGGAGGCATTTACTGGGTTGTTGCCGAAACGGGAACAAAACCTTCGATGAATTAACGTATGAAAAAATATCTTGTTACACTACTGTTATTGTTTGTCCCGGCCCTGACTATGTACGGGGAAAATCCAAAGGCGCTCCTCACCTATTTTGATGATGTACGGGAGATTGAAGTCTACGATTTTACCGGCAAAGAGGTTTCATCGGTGTACATGGGATATCCGCTTCTTATCGGGTACGGCATACAAACCAGGAACTCCACGGCGGAACTGCGGCTGCAGCCGAACGGGACCATTGTCAAGCTGCGGGAAAACTCCTTTATGAAAATTGAGGAAATGCAGGGGACAAAAAATGCCAAGTCCAACCGCTTTGCCCTCATGAAGGGGCTCTTACGGATGGTCGCTTCCCGTCTGTTTAACGCTAATTACGCGGTAAAAACACCGAGCACTGTTTTAGGCGTGCGGGGGACCGATTTTTCAGTATCCGTTACCTCCGGTACCGCTTCGAATATCCTCGTTCAGGAGGGAAAGGTCGAAGTGTTCAATCCTGCCACCCGGGAGAAGGTACTCCTCGAACCGGGGGACGGCGCCAGCGTACGTCAGCGGATGGTGCAAAAAATCGACATGGAAATGGAAGAGGTCCAAAAACGGATTGCCATGTTCGAGTTCCGTTCCGCCGCGCCCGAATCGGTCCCCCGGGAAGTGCCGGAAGATTATGACATCGGCTTCGATTATTTTTCAGAAATTGAATATACAGAGTTCCGGGAATTTTTTGCCGATGAAAATTACTTCGACGATTCGGAAAAATATCTTGAACAGTTTAAAGAGTATTACCGTGACGAGATGGCGGATTTCCGTGACCGCTTTGAAGAGGAACAGCAGTCCTTCGAAGCCTTCAAATACCGGCAGCTCGAAGAATACTACAAATACCGTCAGTAGCCGCCCCCCTCCAGCTCAGACTCGTAATCCTCTTTCAAGTCGGCAACATACTCCCGGAAAGCCTCTTTCTCTTCTTCTTCCCGCTGCAGGTATTCCGTCGCGGCAATACCGACGTAGGTCAGCCTGCCTATCTCCGTGGTAATAATATACGATGCCAGCACCGCCCACAGTTCGTCGGCGTTTATCTCTGCTTCATTGCTGATGTGGAACTGTACCGTCCCCAGAGTATTCGTGGAAAACTCGATGGTCCCCACGTCCCCGTGTTCATCCGAATATTCCCGGTACAGTACCATCTCAATGAACTGTTCATAATCCACGGCGTAGTACAGCTTCGCCGTCCCGCGTTCCTCGAAAATCTCGATCAGCTCAATTACCGGTATCGGGGCCGGAGCGTCCCACAAGACCCCCGCCATTCCCTCGTTATCGATAAAATAACCGTTGCCGACCATCATGTGTTCCCCGGACACCAGTCCGGCGGCAGCGGCCAGCAGTACTGCTGCTGTAAGTATCTTTTTCATCTCCCTCTCCTCCCCTATATAATGCCGGTTAAACTATAGCAACATTGCACATATTATGTATATATCCAAGACTTTGCCTACAGTTTGACGAATTTTACAACGAAACGGCACAGGTAAGACGGTCTTGTAACCCGGTATATCGCTCCCTGGAATCGGTGTTTTTACAGGCGATGGACAAGGCTTTTTTCGTCCCCGCGAGAACGACCAGTTTTTTTCCCCGGGTAACCGCGGTATAGAGAAGGTTCCGCTGCAGCAGCAGGTAATGGTCCGTCAGCACCGGAACAATAACGGCGGGGAACTCCGCCCCCTGGGACTTGTGGACCGATATCGCGTAGGAGGGAACAATTTCATCCAGCTCGTTATAGTCGTAGGTTACCGTTTTGTCCTCGAAGCGCACCGCCGCCGCCCGGGCTTCCGTATCGATCCTGACAATCCTGCCCATATCGCCGTTGAACACGTCCTTATCGTAATTATTGCGGACCTGCATCACCTTGTCCCCCGGCCGGTACCGTCGTTCCCCCCGGACAAGCTCAACGGAACGGGGGTTGAGGGCGTCCTGCAGCACCCTGTTGAGGCTGGTAACCCCCGCCGCGCCCCGGTGCATGGGCGAGAGGACTTGAATATCTTTCATCGGGTCCAACCCGAAGGAAGCGGGGACGCGCTCCCGGCAAAGCGTAACAATCAGCCGGGCCGTTGATTCGGCATCTTCCCTAGGAATAAAGAAAAAATCTTTCCCGTCACGCTCTACCGGGAGAAGACCTGAATTAATCCGGTGGGCGTTCACGACAATCGCGCTTGCCTCTTCCTGGCGGTAAATCTCATTCAGTTCCGTTACGGGGACGCGCCCGCTGTCAATAATGTCCCGCAAGACCTTCCCCGGCCCCACGGAAGGGAGCTGGTCCGCGTCTCCCGCCAGCAGCAGCGACGCCGAGGGCGGCAGGGCGCGGAGAAGGCGGTACATGAGCAGGACATCAATCATGGAGGTCTCGTCTAAAATCAGCCAATCGCAGTCCAGCGGATTGTCTTCATTCCTCTGAAACCGCCCGTCCTTCGGCGAATACTCCAGCAGGCGGTGGATTGTCTTCGCCTCGCGCCCCCCCGCTTCCATCATTCGCTTTGCCGCCCTCCCGGTGGGAGCGGCCTGCAGAAAACGGAGCCCCGCCCGTTCCAGAACAAGGAGGAGCGCCCGGATAATCGTGGTCTTCCCCGTACCCGGCCCCCCGGTAATGACTGCCGCCTTTCCCGTTAATGCCGTTATCAGCGCCTCCCGCTGTTTTTCCGCCAGCGTAATTGCCATCCGCTCCTGCACCCAGGCGAGGGCCTTTTCCCCGTCAATCCGCCGCCGGAAAGACGGCGTCGTCAACAGCCGGGAAAGGAGCTCCGCCGTCCCCTTTTCCGCGCGATAGTTCGCGGGAAGATAGACCGCCTCTCCGTCGCGTTGTATTTTACCTTCCGCCGAGAGCCTTTCCGCGGCGCGGGCGATACCGTCCCGGTCCGTCCCGAGCAGTTTCTGACACCGCTGCAGCAGCCGGAGCCGGGGGTAAAACACGTTCCCCTCGCCGCCGCACTCCCCTACTACATACAGCACCCCCGCGGCAAGCCGCGCCGGAGAATCGGCGGCCAACCCTAAGGCCCGGGCAAGCTTGTCGGCGGTTGCAAACCCGACGCCGAACATGTCGGTGCAAAGCCGATAGGGGTTCTCCCGGACAAGGGTGACGGTTTTGTTTCCGTAGCGCTTAAAAATTTTCACGGCCAGAGCGGGGCCGATACCGTAGGAACGGAGGAAGATGATGACGTTCCGAATTTCCCGCTGTTCCTTCCACGCGGAAGCAAGGGCCGCGGCGCGTTTTTTGCCGATCCCCTCCACCTCGGACAGTCTCTTTGGAGATTCCTCCAGAATACGAAGAGTTTCCTCCCCGAACACCGCGATAATCCGTCCGGCCAGCCCTTCTCCGATACCGGGCACCAGTCCCGAACTCAAGTACCGCTCAATACCCTCCGCCGTTGCCGGGGGGGCTGCTTCGTACGCCGAAACGCTGAACTGTCTGCCGAAGCGGGGGTGGGTCCTCCATTCACCCTCCAGCCGGAGCAGCTCGCCTGGGACGGGGGACACCATGCTGCCGACCGCCGTTATGGTTTCTCCCCCGGCCGCGAGCCGGACAACGGAATAGCCGGTTTCTTCATTCGAGTATACAAGGTCCTCGACCACTCCCCGGACCGTCTCCATGTTCTACCCTTCCGCGGGTTTCCAAACGGCGCGGAAAACGGCCCGTTCGTAGACCCCGCCCGCGCCGTGCCGCAAAGCGCCGTTATCCACCGACATACCGTGGTCCGTGGTCAAAATAAGTTCCCGGTTGTCCGCGCGGCAATAGTCGAGAAGTCCCTCCAGCTTTGTTTCCAATAGGCGGCGGAGACGGGCCGTCATGTCGCTGATTTTATACCCGCCCGAATGGGCTTCCCTGTCCAGCGTGCCGAGACGGGCAACCACCGTTTTGTCCGGACCGTTCATATCCGCCCGCGTATCCAACAGGCGGAGCAAATCGTCCTCTTCACGTCCCCGGGGGATAAGGTAGGGCACGTCCGCTGCTTCCAAGGCCTCCAGCGGGTCGCCTTCGAGTCCCAGCAATTCCGCCGTCGCCGGAACGGTCAGCGCTTCGGCATCCAGCCGGGCCCATTCCGTCGAGAGCCCGCCGGGAAAGGCTTCGACGCGGTCCATACACCCGAGCCAGACGTCCGGCGGCACGCCGTCTACCACAATGACCAGGGCCCTGCCGTCGAGGTTTACCGGCCGTACCGGCGGGAGCGTTAGAAGCCACTCCTCTCCCAAATCGGCTGTCTCGCTGAGAAGTACCGCGGCCTTCTCCCGAAGGCCGGGGCCGCTCCAGGGGTCGTCGAGGAGCCGTTCCAAAAGCGGCCGCAGCCGCAGTCTCTCCGGAAAGGAACGGTCTAAGACGGAACGGACCCCGCCGAGAAGGAGAAGCCGTTCTCCGATTCGCGCCCCTTTCTCGGGGTCCGCGTGCCCCGCGGGAGGGAGCTTTTCAGAAAACGGCAGGGCGGCGCTTTCCACGTCCCCCGTTAGGACCCCCTCGGCCAATACGCGGTATGCCTCCTCTACGGCCCCGGTGTGAAATGGTTCGAAACGGATAAAATCGATAAGCTGTGCCGTTTGTAAACGGCGGAATGTCCTTGTAAGCTTTTCCCCGGGGAACCGGCGTTCCAGCTCCGCTTCCAGGTCCGCGGGAGTCCGCGCGCCGTTAGGCACCTCCTCCGCTAACGAGGGAAAAAGAGCGGCCCTCCACCGGGCCCACCACCCTACTTCTTCCGGGGACATTGTTTTACCGGGGGACTCCTTTGTTCCGCCGGGGCCTTCCATCCCCGACAGGCCTTCCAACGCGATCAGCTCCCCCTTCCCGCCGGGCCCCAGCCACTCGGAAACCAGCTCGTGGATTTTGTCGACCGGGAGGCGCCGGCCCGCGAGGCGCGTTACAAGGGGACGGAGTTCCAGCTTCCGCAGGGTGACTGTTCCGTTTACGGCTTCGGCAAGCTCCCCCGCCAAATCGGCGCTGACCGCCGTTACCAGGGACGAAGGACGCATGTTCCCCGACCGAAGGACCTTAGCAAACTCGTCGAGTTCCGCCGCCGTTTCCGGCTTCAGGTCCCGGAGCGCGTATCCGTAACGTCCTAAGGCTTCGAGCACCGTAGGGGCGCGTAAAATCCCGATATATTCGCTTAAATACCGGTCGATCTCCTGCTCCGGATTTTCCCGCCTCGTCTCCGCCGGGGCCTGACCGGGAAAAAACCCGCATCCGCAGACGGGAGAACGCATCAGCTCCTCCCGGACCTGTCTGCCGCAGCGCGCCGGAGCGGACGGGAGGATGTCCCGCAGGAAGCGGTCCAGCCCGGGAGGGCGGTCGAGCGATTCAATACCCGAAAGCCGTTTGAGCACCTCCAGGGCACGGCCGGCATTTTTCGACAGGGGAGGAGGGCGCAGGGCTTCGTAATAGTCCCGGTGCAGTTCCGTGTAAAGAGGAACGTAGCGCTCCCGAAACGCGCTGAAAAGGTGCTCGAGTTCGGCGCCTTCATCGGGAAGCACTCCCCGAAGGGGATCTTCCATCAATTCGAACATACGCAGCCGAATTTCCGCTATCTGGCGTTGCTGCCCAGCGGCCTTTTCCACCGCTTCGTGGCGCAGGTAGTGGTGCATAAAAATAAATTTTTCCGCTCCCCGCTGCAGAAAACGCTCGAGACCTTTCAGCATTTGTATATCTTCCGCGGTAAGGCCGGCGTTTCTCCAGGCCGCGAGAAACTTTTCCAAGCCCTCCTTCGCGGAATAGGAGACCCGTATCTCCCCGGCCGCGCCCTCCAAGGCCTTCAGTTTTTCCTCCAGTTCCGTAAAGGGGAAGCCCTGAAAGGACGCGTACTCCGTCCGCTGGGAAAGTCCGGCACGCACACCGGCAATAAGCTGTTCCGCTTTCCTCTTGAAGGAGGCAACCTCCTTCCACGCGTCCCGCTGCTGCCGGAGTCCGAAGGAAACCAAATCCTCGGCGAAAGAAAGGAAACCGCACTCCCCGAGCAATGTCGCCCGGTCCCTCTCTCCGATAAGTTCCCCTAAGGCGACTTCATCGACCTGCTCCAGCTTGTTCAGGTTAAGATATTCCAGGGGGACCGCCCGCCCGCCCCGGCGGATGGTAATGACCCCTCCCGCGGCGAGGGAAGCAACGAGAAACAGGGCCGTGTCTTTCGGGAGGCCGAAATCGCCGTGCTCGAGTTTGTCGAGAATGTCTGAAAACGGGACCGCGCCGGATGGACGGAGAAGTTCAAAGAAAAAGACCAAGAGCGGGTGCCCCGAAATATCGGGAGAAAATACATAGGAGCCCCGCTTCATTTCAACTAGGCCTAATGGGTCCGCGAGCCCGTCGATGGCCGTCGCGTAGTGCCGGGCCTGCCGCAGGGGAAGCGTTCCGGGGATAACGAAGTTTTCCAAGAGCAGCTGATACATCCGCGGCGTAGGCGTATAATTCCTGGGTGCGATTTCCCGAAACCGCGGATACCGAAGCGGAAGGACCTCCTTCGCCGCCGCCTCGAGAACGCCGTCGAACCGTTTCAGCTGCCGGACCGCCGCGTCTACCCGTATGCGCGGCCGTGTAAATTCACCCGCGTACAAGGCCTCCAGCGCGGCCTGGGAGGCGGCCGCTTTCAACCGTTCCTCTTTCTCCGCCGCCTGGGGAATGAGCGGGGCGTCGGCGGGGCTCGAGGGGTTCAATTCATCACGGAGCAGCCGGACCGCGAGAAACTCTTTCAACGTTTCCCGTGCTTCCCGCCCTTCCGGCAGAGAGACCCGCCATATTGCCGCCGCTTCCGTTTCCGCCCCGGATTCCCCTTCCGTTTCCTTTAAGGTAAGCAGCAGCGCGAAATCGCAGCTGCCGGCCGTCATTCTCGACGACAAATCGGCGGGGACCCGTTCCTCGGGATGGAGAAAGCGGACAAAGCCCCTGCGGCGGCTCAAATTCCATTCCACTTCTTTTATAAGCCCTTCCCGGGCCAATGCCGGTCCCGGCCAGGAGTCGGATTCGGGAAGGCCCAGCAGGGCTTCGCTTACAAGACGGCTGTCGTCGTCGGAAATTTCGTTTTGAAGCCGCTCTATCCGCGCTTCCAATACCTTTCCCGAATCCTCTTCCACCGAAATTTCGTATACCCGCAGGGCGGGATTAACTTCGACAGGCTGCCGTTTGTGTAAAAAGCGGCTGACCGACGCCAGCGGGTCGAGGAGCGC
>CAYTSI010000090.1:0-12704 GCA_964440465.1 uncultured Spirochaetales bacterium | reverse complement strand
ACAGCGGGCGTATTTATATCGGCACCAGCGGGTACTCCTACAAAGACTGGAAGGGGGTGTTCTATCCGGAGCGGATGGCGCCTGCCGGGTTTTTGCGGCATTATGCCGGGACCTTTCCGTTTGTGGAACTGAATTTTTCCTATTACCGGCAGCCCGACAGGGGGATGCTGGAACGGATGATCGAGCAGACGCCGGCAGATTTCCGGTTTTCCATAAAAGCACACCGGGACCTGACGCACACGCGGGGGGCCGGCTGGGAGCAGGCTGCCGAAAAGTTTCTGCATGGAGGCGCGGTGCCGCTGCGTGAGGCGTCCCGGTTGGCGGGTATTTTGCTGCAGTTCCCCTACAGTTTCCACCGCGGGACGGAAAACAGGCGGTATCTGTCGGCATTGACGGATTATTTCAGGGAATTTCCGCTGTTTGTGGAGTTTCGGAACACCGATTGGCAGGTAGAGGAGGTGTATTCCGGGCTGCGGGAGAGAAATATCGGTATCGTCAATACCGACACTCCCGACCTTGCGTCGCTGCCAAAAAATAGGGCGGTACGAACGGCGGACCGGGGATATGTCCGTTTCCACGGGCGTAACAGCGGAATGTGGTGGAAGGGGGACAACGCCGGCAGGTACGATTACCTCTATTCTGCCGAAGAGCTGCTGGAGTGGGTAGAGCGTATTCACCGTATGCTTGAAAAAGGAATAACCCTGTACGCGGCGTTTAACAATCATCATAAAGGGCAGGCCGTGACGAACGCGCTGCAGCTGCGGGAAATGCTCGGGACCTAAAATTCGTTGAAATATACCATAAAGACAAGGTGTATTTCTTTAGCGGAAAGAGGTATCCCCTTGTCTTTACACGCGGCGCGCAGCTGGTCTTCCGTATACGAAGGGTTCTGCTCTTTCAGTACGATTGCCTGCTCTATTCCTTCTTTGTTAACGTCTTTAATTAAACTGAACAGTCCCTGATTGGCCGCGGCAATGGTTCCGAGCTGCAGCTGACGGTATTTTTTTACCAGTGTTTCGTTGGCTTCCGCGAGTTTGCTTAAATCGGCGGTCAGCTCTTCTACCCGGGCGTTTAAGGTCTCTATTTCAGCCGACATTTCTCCTAAGCGGCGTACAATGTATTCGGGGTCATTCGACTGGATAAAGGCAATCGGATTGGCCACAGCGCTCTGCAGTTTGGAAGCAAGCTGCTCCTCGTTAAAATAGGGCCCCCGGACACGGAGGGTAATGTTGTCGACGAGGATCCTAAAATCGTATTCTAATATATCTTTAAAATAAAAATTAATCGCGGAAGGAACATTGGCGGCGTAATCGGTGCCTTCATACACAAAGGAGTCGGGTATGACCCTTATTTCAACGACCCGCGGCTGAAAAATAACCCGCAAATTGCCGGGAACGAGGTATTTCCAGGAAAGGATGATTTTCCGGGCTTCCTGCAGAAACGAAAGATGCCGCGGGGTTAAGCTCTTGTAATACAGGTCGAATGTCAGGCCGCCGGCGGGGTCCCTCGCGGTTACAACGGTGTACCCGTCTTCCGTACCGGTTGACAATATGGTATATCCCAGGCCCTCCAAATTCTGGCCGCAGAGGGCCGCTCCGGCTGTTACAAGTATTAGTGCTGCTATCACTATTTTTTTCATATCGTCTTCTCCTACTCAACCTGTATGAGAATCTTGTCAAACGGTTCGATTGTTTTCTCGGCGGACATCTGTTCCGCGAGGGAGGCGCTGACGGTCCCGTACCTAATATTGAAGCGTATCTTCGCGATAAGTTCTTCGTCTGAACGAAAAACATAAGCGGTATCTCCGTCGGCTACGGTGTGGGTCTCGTCTAAAAAGATCTGTATACTCTTCGGGTCGCGGGGATCGAGTATATAGCCGTGTTCCCTGCTTTCATCAATTAAGCTTCCCAGGGCGTACCGGTAGTGTCCTAACTGCATGTATTGACTATAAATAATGTTGTTTTTCTGTTCTACCGTCCGAATTAAGTCCCGTACCAGCTGTTCATAATTGTTGTATGCCGCGGTCCCGAAATACTCCAGCCGCTTTAGCGCTTCCGGCATTGAATTGATATAGGGAACTTCGTCAACCCGCTGTAAAAGGGTGTTTATTCTGTATACGTTTGTGTGGATACTATTGAAATTTTCTCTGGAAATAATTCCCTCACGCGCGAGGACTTCTTTATAAGTGGTAAGCTGCAGGGGGGGGATATCGTCAACCGCAACGGCCAATATCGTTTTCAGCTCTTCTCCGGTGAAAACAGGATTATATTTCAGAATAAGCCGGCGAATTTCTTCCGCCTGCTGCCGTTTCAGCGCTGCTATTTCCCGGGTGTGGTTTTTTTCAAGCTGGTCAACATATTTGTCCTGGTGGCTCTTCAAAGATGAAACCGTTTCATCTCGCCGATTTTCGAGCTCCCCAATTTTCTCTTCGTAGTACCGTACCGTCTCTTCCATTTCCAGTTCGAATTTTTTCCGCTGATTATTGAGAATTTCCTCCTGCGCCCGGGCCTGCTCAACCATCTGCGTATCGTACTGATTAATTTTCTCCTGTATCTCGGCTATTTCTTCCTCTTTCCGGGTAATGCTGCCGTCATATTCGGACCGAACGGCGGAAATTGCCGCTTCCTCCCGGGCCCGTACTTCGGCAATTTGCCGGTTTTCCTCGGCCTGCCCGAGGTTCCTTGCCTGAATTAACTCTATGTCCCGCTCCGCGTCCCGCTGCAGTATCTCGATTTTCGAATTCATCTCACTCCGGATGTCCCGCAGTTCCCGCTCCGCCCGGTCCAGCTGGTCTTCATACTGTTTCGCTTTGTCTAACACATCCTTAAGGTTTACATCGGCGAATTCGTCAATATCAACGGATGAGTTTTTCGCCCGGTTTTGAATATATAGGGTAACGAGTACCGCCGCCGCCGTAAAAACAGCCACAAACAGCATAATGGTAATCCATATGAAGGGGCTTTTATTTTTCTTTGTTTTCGCGAATTCTTTTTCCAGATCGTAGGTTTCAATGCCGCCGTAACGGATGGCATCATCTTTGAGAAATATTGCCTTGCTGTCGGGCAGCTCTTTCTGTTCCTTTTTTATTTTGTCATCATTGTCCATATACCGTTCCATCCTTCAGGACAATCTTTGCTGGAAGTTCTATCGACAAAGAGTTCCGCCTGCGGAAGATTGCAGTTTGTAAACAGTTTACGCGCTTCAGTCCAGCTGCCTTTGTAATAGAGAGCAAGTGCCTTTTCGTAAATTTCAATATTTTTCTTGAAATCCTCGTCGACATATTCACGTTTGATCGGCCAGTATACCTTCTTGCCGATTGTTTTTCCCTTTACCTGTACCTGGTCGAGCTCAAAAAAGATAAAATCGTCGGTTACGTCTTCTATTTCATCTTTGATATAATCGGAACAAATAACCGGTACTTTGTAAATTCGGGTAAGGCCTTCCAAACGGGAGGAGGAGTTTACATTGTCTCCAATGACCGTATTGGTCATCCGCTTACTCGACCCGATGTTGCCGTAGAAGACCTCTCCGCCGTCAATCCCGACACCTACTTCGATAAGGACCGCCTTATATATTTTTTCTTCTTCTTCCGTTAAGGCGCCTTTTATCCGGAGAATTTCTTCCCGCCGTTTCGTCATTTCCTCCCGCAGGGCTGAAGCAACGTCCTGTATTTCGTAGGCCGTTCGCACTGCCGAAAGGGACTTGTTTTCTTCCGCTTCCGGGAGGGTCCCGAAGACGGCCAGCAGGGCATCTCCGATAATGGACCCGACGATGCCGTCGTGCTTCCGTACCTGGGTAATTGCCCGTTCGTAGTGCATATTCAGAAGATTGATAATTCCCGTCCCCAGGGTTTCGGTCATATAGGTAAAACTTTTAATGTCGGAAAATAAGATGGACAGTTCTTTCGGCATCCCCTCCAAGCGGACCTGCCGTTCCTGGTATGCCCGCTGTGCTACGTCTTTGGCGACGAATTTGCGAAAAATGGTCATCAGGTTGTCGATGGTGCCGGCAAGGGCGTTAAAAGACATTCCCAGATAGGTAACGTCGTCGTTCGGCGCGCCCTGCATGTCGATATATTCGATCCGCTGGTTTTCCTGCATCTGCATAATACTCTGGGTTATTCTTCCCACAAACCGTAGAATAAAGCGGATCAGCAGTACGCCGATGGCCACGCAGAGGCCGGTTATAAAAACGATAATCAGAGCGATGTTCCGGAAAATTTTCCAGGATTCGGCATAAAATTCGCCGAGTTCCTCGGAACGGAGGACAACGGCATCCCAGGGTTCGTTGTATTTATAGACACCGAAGTATTCTTTCCCTTCGAAATTGTACAGTATGGAGCCTTCTTTCCCCGTTTCTTTCGCCTGCAGTATTTCATCAAAAGCGGCGGTGTCCGAAAAACGTTCCATGGAAGTGGTGGGAGAGGCGTAAAAGAAAATGGAACCGTCGGGCCGGAGACCGAAGGCGGCGGACTTGTCCCTCTTCAGCTGTTTCATCCCCATTTGGGTAATATTGGTAACAGCTTTTTCGTAATTGTCCTGGAATATGTAAATATCGTGCTGGCCGTTACAGAACTGATGGAGCTCTTTCAGGTCTTTTACTAAGAGCTGGTTCATGAGTTCAATTAATTCACCCCTGTTCAGCATAAGGTTGATAAAGTTGGATGCAAAATTTGAAATAAGCAGGAGCAGGGTAAAAATAAGGGTAATTTTCAGGGTAAGCGGGACAATACGAACACCTGAAACCTTTTGACCGAAGATAGTTTGTTTTGAATCTTTCATCACCCTGCTTACATCACCTTACTTAAAAAAATAGTATATCGAATGGAAGATAATTGCAAGAATTTTTCCATTATTCTTGTGCAAAAAAAAGCCAATTATGGTACAATAATTACCTACTATTACAAAATTTTTGAGGAGCAGTAAGATGAATACGGAAGAATTACGAAAACTGGACAGATCTCATCTTGTATACAGCTGGAAAGCACAGGGGTCGGTCAGCCCTATCATGATTGACCGCGCGGACGGTATTTATATGTGGGACACCGACGGGAAGCAGTACATTGACGGATGCGCGGGCCTCTTGTGCGTGAATATCGGCCACAAGAACCAGCATGTGCTGAACGCAATGAAAGAACAGATGGAGAAGGCCTGTTATGTCGGAACCATGTTCGGGACCGAAGTAAAAGCACGGCTCGGGAAGATGATTTCCGAGGTAACACCGGGGGATTTGGATTACGTCTTTTTTACCAACGCCGGAGCGGAGGCAATAGAAAATGCCATAAAAGCGGCCCGGTGGTATACCGGCCGGCATAAAATATATTCACGCTGGCGGAGCTATCACGGTGCCACCGCGGGCGCCATTACCCTGACGGGAGACCCCCGGCGCTGGCCCGCGGAGCCCGGGATCCCCGGAGTCGTTAAGTATTTCGGACCATATCCCTACAACTGCCCGTTCGGTTCTACGACGGACGAGGAGTGCGGCGAAAAAACCCTGGAAGTGCTGCGAACGCAGCTGATGCTCGACGGCCCTCATACGGTTGCCGCGATTTTCTTGGAACCGATTGTCGGGACCAACGGCATTATCATTCCGCCGAAAAACTACGTGCAGGGACTGAGAAAACTGTGTGATGAATACGGAATTCTAATGGTTGTGGATGAAACCATGGCCGGCTGGGGCCGTGCGGGTAAATGGTTCGGCATTAACCACTATGATGTAATTCCCGACATTATTACAACGGCAAAGGGCCTTACGTCGGGATACGTTCAGCTTGGAGCGATGATTTGGAGCAAAAAGATTTGGGACTATTTTACCGACCATCCTTTTACCGGCGGTCTTACCTACGGCGGTCATGCCCTGGCATGCGCGACGGGTATCGCGAACATCGAGGTATACAAACAGGACAAGCTGATTGAGAATTCGGCTGAGAACGGGGAGTACCTTAAGAAAAAACTCAACGAACTGAAGGACAAACATCCTTCCGTCGGCGACGCCCGGTGCATCGGTTTGTGGGCCTGCCTGGAGCTGACATCGGACAAGAAAACGAAGGCACCCCTTGCCGGTTACGCCGACTCCATACGGAATGTTTCCGCGGAACTGACGAAACGCTTTTTCGATAACGGCCTGTATCTGTTCTCGAAGTGGGATTTTATCTTTATCTCACCGCCCCTTATTATTACAAAGGAGCAGATTGACGACATGGTCGATATTATCGACAAGGCCCTCGAGTACACCGACGGTTTAGTGAAGTAAGATCTACCGGCCCGTATATACCGGTCATGAATTAAAAAGCCCGGCAGCCGGAAAATCCGGGACCGGGCTTTTTCTTTGAGTTATACAGCAATTCCGCCCTTACGGCAGAAAGTCGCAAATTTCGTCGTACATTTCGGGCCTGCGGTCCCGGAAGAACTGCCAGCCGTCCCGTACTTCCCGGATCATCTCCAGGTTCAAGTCGGCGACGACAAGTTCGTCCTTGTCGGTGCTGCCTTTGGCTACGAACTGACCCTTCGGGTCGACGAAGTAACTGGAGCCGTAAAATTCACCGAATTCCCAGGGCTTTTCGATACCGACCCGGTTGTTAGCGCCGATAAAAACACCGTTTGCCACCGCTTGTGCCGGCTGTTCCAGTTCCCACAGATACTGTGATTTTCCGCTGGTAGTTGCCGACGGGTTGAACAAGATTTCGGCGCCGTTTAACGCGAGTATCCGCGCGCATTCGGGGAAATGGCGGTCGTAGCAAATGTAAATACCGATCTTCGCGTATGCCGTTTCGAAAACCGGAAAACCCAAATTGCCCGGTTTGAAGTAGAATTTTTCCCAAAACCCCGGCCATGTGTGGGGAATGTGAATTTTCTGCATTTTCCCTAAGTAGGAACCGTCGGCGTCGATTACCGCCGCGGTATTGTAGTACACACCGTCCAGCGCTTTTTCATACACCGGCAGAATTATGACCATCTTGTATTTTTTCGCGTACTCGGCCATCCGCTCGGTCAGCGGACCGGGGACGGTCTCCGCGCTCTGATACCATTTAATGTCCTGTTCGGCACAAAAGTAGGGACCGTGAAAAATTTCCTGGAGACAGAGGATCTGCACTCCCTTTTCACCGGCTTCGACGATCATCGGAATATGTTTTTCGACCATCTCCTCTTTTATTTCCTGTACCGAACCTTCATCCTTTGCGTTGGAGCACTGAATGTGCCCGCATTTTACCATTCGTTCCATTGTAACCTCCTTAGAATCCTTGAAAGGGCGCCCGTTTTACAAACCTGCCCTGTCCTTTTTTACCTGTATACTCCATTTTATCGCCTTTCCACGCGGCAGTTTTCCGGCCCCGGGCGAACACCATCGAGGGCATACCGGTCAGTTTATACCCTTCAAAGGGGGTATAGTCGACGTTCATGTGCAGTTTATCGTTGGTAACGGTAAATTCCTGCTTTGGATCGAAAACGACGATATCGGCGTCTTTTCCAACCCTAATTTCACCCTTTTCGGTAAGTCCGAACATCCGCGCGGTTCCCGTGGAAAGCACATCTACCATCTTCTCGAGGGTAATTTTCCCTTTTACTACTCCTTCAGTGTACATAACGGGAAGCAGGGTTTCAATGCCCGGAGCGCCGTTGGGAATCTTCTTGTAATCGTCTTTACCGAACATGTCTTTTTTTCCTTCAAAGCTGAAAGGACAGTGGTCGGTTGCAACGACCTGGATGTCCCCGCTGTTAATGCCGGACCACAGGGCGTCGTTGCTCTCTTTTGTCCGTAAGGGGGGGGACATCACGTATTTTGCTCCGTTCCAGTCCGGTTCCTTGTACCGGTCCTCGGTAAAGAGGAGATACTGCGGGCAGGTTTCGGCGAAAATTTGTAAGCCCCGGTCCCGCGCCTCCTGGATCCGCTTCAGCCCTTCTTTCGACGAGAGATGGACGATATACAGGCTGGATCCGGTCAGTTCGACCATCTTAATCGCGCGGCTGACTGCTTCCTCTTCCGCGAGGTTCGGCCTGCTTTTCGCGTGGTAGTACGGTTCCAGCTTTCCTTCGGCCGCGAGCTTTTCGTTCATGTAGTCGATAACGTGGACATTTTCGGCATGGATCTGTACAAGGCCGCCGTATTTTTTGGTCGCTTCTAAGAGCCGCAGGAGGGTAGCATCGTCAACCCGGAAATCATACACGTAGAACACTTTAAAATCCGGGGTGCCGTATTCCCGGGCCGCCTTTTCCACTTCAGCGATAACCTCCGGCCGGGGGTCCATAATACCGGGATGAAACGACCAGTCGACGGAAGCCTTTCCTTCGGCTATTCCGTTTTTCCTGTCGATGCACTGCTTTATTGTTTCTCCCTTCGCCTGCAGGGCAAAGTCGACTAAGCAGGTAACACCGCCGCAGGCGGCCGCCACCGTGCCGGTGTCGAAATCGTCCTGCGCGTAGGTACCCATGAAGGGCATGGATATGTGGGTATGCGGATCGATGGCGCCGGGTAAAATATATTTCCCCGAAGCGTCAATTACCTCATCGGCAGCAACGGAGCCCGCGTCGATGGAAGAACTGATCATACTGATTTTTTCTCCGTCGATGAGAACGTCTGCCTGGAAGGACCCGCTTACTGTAGCTACTGTTCCTTTTTGCAATAAGGTTTTCATTTTTGTTCTCCTCCTATAACTAGATCGCGTTTAGTTGAAGCGTTTTCACTCCAATCGCAGTAGTATCCGACTCCCATTTGGTCTTTTTCTTTGAAGAGGACCTTCCCGGGGGTAATACAGTTTGGTACGGGACAGACGTGCAGACAGAGCTGGCAGCCGACGCACTTTTCTTCGTCGATGGATGCCTTCCTGGTTTCTTCGTTCCAATTAATTGCCTGATGCGCGCCGTCCCAGCAGGAGATGTAGCAGCGGCCGCAGCCGATGCACTTTTCTTCATCAATGGTTACCTGAATTTTAAAATCCCTCTCGATTTCATCGGCGGGAACGATATTCGGAAGCGCGATGCCCACGATGTCCTCCACCGAAGAGAAGCCTTTTTCGGCAAGGTAGATGCCGAGGCCGCTGATCATGTCTTCGACAATCCGATAGCCGTACTGCATAATTGATGTGGTAAACTGCAGGTTGCCGGCGCCGACCATGAGGAATTCCGCGGCGTCTTTCCAGGTCTCGATTCCGCCCATTGCGCTTAAGGGTATTCCTTGCAGTTCCTCTTCCTGGGCCATCTGCGCGATAAAGCGCAGCGCGATCGGTCGGACGGCCGCGCCGGAAAATCCCGAGATGGACGACTTTCCGTTTACCACCGGCAGGCAGGTAAATTTATCGAGATCGATGCCGGTAATCGATTTTATCGTGTTGATTGCCGATACGGCGCGGGCCCCGGCCCGGACTGCCGCGGCGGCGGGTATTTCCATCCGTTCGATGTTCGGCGTCATTTTTGCCATCACCGGCAGGTCGGTGGCGGAGACCGTTGCTTTGGTAAAGCTGGTTATGAGGTCGGTACTGGCGCCGACATCGGAGCCCATCCCCTCTTCCGCCATTTGGGGGCAGGAAAAGTTGCACTCGATCATGTCGGCCCCTGCCTGGGTAACGTCTTTGGAAAGCTTTTTCCAGTCCGTCTCATCCATTCCCATAATGGAAGCAATAACCACCTTGCCGGGGTAGTCCTTCTTCAGCCGCGCGATCATCTCCAGGTTTTTGTCGTAGGGTTTGTCGGAAATCATCTCCATATTTTTGAAGCCGACGAAGGGAGTTCCCTCTTTCTGTGTATGATCAAACCGGGGGGAGCATTCGTCGGGTATGTAGGTGCCGATTGTTTTATATACCACACCGCCCCCGCCTGCTTCGAAAAACCGGGAACACATGTCGTAGCTGCTGCCCACCGGTGAAGAAGACAGGAAGAAGGGGTTTTCACATTTTATTCCGCAAAAGTCTATTGAAAGGTCCGCGTGTTTCGCCATTGGTTTACCTCCTTTCCTTGGTACAATATTCATCAATGCTTTCCGCCGCGGTTTTTCCCGCTTCTACCGCGTGAACGACGGTTTTTCGTGCTCCGCCGACGATATCACCGGCGGTAAAAATATCGGGAAGGTTTGTTTTTCCGTCGTGGTTGTCACTAATGATAAAATTGTTATGTTCACTGAACCGCAGTCCCGGCACCATATCGGTAAGGTCTTCCGGTTCCTGGCCGATGGCCAGCACGATCTTATCGGCTTCGAGGAATATATAAGATCCGTCGCGGCTGCCTTTTCCTTTAATACCGGTAACGCTGCCGTTTTCGCCGATAACTTCTTCGGGCGTAAAGGTCCAGTAGAACCGCACGCCGATATGTTCGCAGTGGGTTACCTCTTCCTTTGTTGCCGGCATCTCCTCCCGGGTCCTCCGGTAGAGTACGGTGGACTGTCCGCCTAAGAGCCGGGCGGTGGAGGCGCAGTCCATGGCAACGTCGCCGCCGCCGATAACAACGACATTGCATCCCGCGTCGGTTTTTCCCTGTTTTGTCCGGGCATCGGCAAGATAGTCGACGGCCCGTTCTACACCGTGTAAGTCGATACCGGGAATGTCTAAGGTTTTTCCCGCCTGCATTCCCGCGCCGATCATGAATGCTTTAAACCCTTTTTCCCGCAGTTCATCCAGAGTAATATCTTTCCCGACACGGGTATTTTGTATGAATTCCACACCCAGTTCTTTCATGTATCCAATTTCTTCATCGACGACGTATTGAGGAAGCCGGCTCGGCACGATGCCGTAGGTCAGTACGCCCCCGGGGTTTTCCTTGTCGTCAAAAACCGTAACGCTGTAGCCCTTCTTTGCCAGTTCCGCCGCGGCCGCGAGGGACCCGGGGCCGGACCCGATCATAGCAACCTTCTCTTTTGCCGCTGCAACAGGTTCTAATACTTTGAAACCGGCTGCTTTCTCGTAATCGGTTGCAAACCGCTGCAGCCGCCCGATTTCTATCGGTTTATCGATACCGGTCCGGGAACAGGCTTCTTCGCAGAGTATTTCAACCGGGCATACCCGGCCGCATATACCGCCTAGAATATTGTTTTTCCGGATTATCTCCGCCGCTCCCTTGTAATTTTGAAATCTTATGCTTCGAATAAACGCTCCCGGGTCCGTGTCCGCCGGGCAGTCTCTGCTGCAGGGAGCGTCAAGGCAAAGGAGACACCGTGCCGCTTCTTCCATTGCGGTTCGAGGCGTAAAGGGAGGAACTGTTTCCTGTAAGTAATCATTCGTTCCGTTCATTATTTTTTACCTCCTAAATGAAATTTTAATTATACAACACCTTTTACATTTCCGCTAATTGTTTTTAGCTGTATGATGATAATTGCGGTAACAACGACCCCGGCGCCGATAAGGGAAGCCGCGGCAGGCCGCTCATGCAATACTAACACGGACAGCAGGATTCCGAAAACCGGTATCAATAATTTAAAACCGATCGATTCAACAACACCGACGGTATGAAGCGCCCGGTTGAAAACGATATACATCATCGCGGTACTGAAAAAACCGATAAACAAGAGAAAAAACACGCTCTTTCCTGTTAACTGTGCCGGAGCAGCAATATATCCCTGCAGGACCGTTACGACAAGTGCAAGCACGGCGGTACCGGTGCAGAACGTGATAAAGGTGGGAACAGTCCCGCCGTACCGAACTACATAAGGCTTGAGAAGAATACTGTACACTGTTAAAACGACGGACGCTCCTAAAAGGAGAATGTTGCCGGTAAAAAACCCGGAGCTGAAACGCAGCGTTGAAAATGATCCGCCTGTTATAACCAGGGCGATACCGAAAATGCCGACTGCGGCCGCAATGAGGTTTTTCGTTGAGAACCGCTCTTTTATCAGCAGCGGTGCCAATACAACGGCAAAAATAGGCTGGGTATTGACCAGGACCGAACCGTTTGTGCCGGTGGATAATACAACCCCGTAGAAAAATAGAAGCGCAAACCCGGCCACGCCGAGAACCCCAAGTGCCGCCATTCCGGCAATTGATTTTCCTGTCAAATTGGTCCGTTTCCGTTTCAAATCTATAATAAAAAACGGAAGCATGGGAAAAAGAGCGATAAAATACCGGAAAAATGAAAGGGAAAGGGGGCTGAAACTGAGTGCAAGCAGCTTTGTAAACGGATAAATTGCCCCGGCTGCCGCCGCGGAGAGTGTCAGCAGCAGGTACCAGACATACTTTTTTGACATACCGGCAGTATAGCGCGGTCAGCTCTTTTTGACAAACATGGAGTTCATGAGATTGACCCATTTAGCCGGATGGGGAATACGGAAAACGGCTTTGTCTTTGCTGCCTTCCTCGTTGATAAAATATACAGCAATCGCGTGCTGGTTCAGCGGTTTTCCTTTGTGCTGGTCGGTAACGTCAAGCTGGGCAATCGACTGCCCCTGGATTGTAAGTTCCTTGTTCAAGTAGCGGGCACGGTAGTAGAGTTCGGTCCTTGTCAGGACCAGGGCGCCGGCGCTCTTGCTTATTCGCCCCGGTTCCGATTCGCAGCCGAAAAAATTGACCCCGAAACTGAGGAGGATAATTTCGTCTTCGGAAAACTTCTTATATATCCGTCTGGTTTCAATCTGCCGCACAATTGCCAGGAACGCAACCGCGCCTAAGAACAGGACGGCAAATAATATCCAGCTCATATTGCTGTTATTTGTAATGAGGTCTACCATGTTTTAATCCATTTTTGAAAGATATTTCAGTACTTTTCGTTTGGCAAGCTGATACAGAA
>CAYTSI010000089.1:0-13087 GCA_964440465.1 uncultured Spirochaetales bacterium | reverse complement strand
AGATACACCGTAAAGGTAGCCCCCTTACCCGGGGAACTTCGCACGTCGATGTGCCCTTTGTACTGTTTTACGATACCGTATACCGACGAAAGTCCGAGGCCGGTCCCTTTCCCCACATCCTTCGTCGTAAAAAACGGGTCGAAAATGTGTTCCCGAATCTCACTGCTCATGCCGTCTCCCGTGTCGGTAATCCGGATAAAGGCATACGTCCCCGGAGCAAGTGACCGGTTTTCCACAAAACTTCCCTCCCGCAGTACAACAGCACCGGCGGCAATGTGGATATCCCCGCCGGACGGCATGGCATCATCGGCATTTTTTACCAAGTTCAATATCATTTGCTCAATTTGGTGTCTGTTAGCCAGAACAAGCCCGGGGGGCGTTTCTTCCCGGAAAAGAACGGCGGTTTCCTTTTTTACCATTTCCCGCAGAAACTCCGTGAGGCCGAAAAAAACTTCAGACAAGGGAAGCAGGTCTTTTTCAACGATATGCTTCCGGCTGAATGTTAACAGCTGCCTTGTCAGCTCCTGCCCCCGCAGGACGGCGGAATGGATTTCCTGGACGTTTTCCTTGCCTGTATATTTCGAGTAGTTGTAAACAATGGTCAAAATATTGTTAAACTCATGGGCGATACCGTCGGAAAGCCGTCCGAGGGCTTCGATTTTCTGTGATTGAAACAGGAGCTCTTCGGTCTTCTTGAGGGCCAAGTCGGCTTTTTTCTTTTCGGTAATATCAAAAATAAGGAACAGCTTCCCCGCCGTATCGCCTTTCGAATTGGTGATAGGTGCCGTGTCGATCTCAAAATAATATTTGCTCTCTCCCCCGAGGAACATGAATTCCCGCCTGTTATACTCCCCGCCGCCCCCGGCCGGTTCGAGTTCCAGCTCCTTCCAGACGGCATCCACCGGCTTTCCCACCGCGTCGGAGGCTTGTATACCGAAAACATCGGTCATGTACCCGTTAATCTCAAGAACATGGTCCCGGGAGTCGGACACAATTATTCCGGCCCGGATGGTTTCCACTACCATGTCCTTCGCCGCCGGCATGATATCCAGAAGATGATACCGGAACACCGCCCACCACAAGGCAAGCCCCGTTACGGCAAATGAAAGGGGGCTTATATCGAACTTGGCCCAGGGGAAAACATTAATACTGAAAAAAACATTGAGAAGCCATGGAAACAGCGCCGCGATAAGAAAAGCAATCGACTGGCTCCGGTGGAGTCCTTTGGATTTTACGGCATGCCGTATTAAAAGGACCGAACCGATAATAAAGGTGCTGTAGGTATAGAACAAATGCACCCAGTTCCAGTAGCCGAAGGTATTCGCCAGGTACAATACCCCCCCTGCCTTGCCAATGCCGATTTCTCTCCAGAACAAGGAATGGTACTCGTTTGTCCATACGATGAGGATGGTAGCAACAGGAATAATAAACAGCGGCAGTACATATTTCGGCAGGAGTATTTTCCGAAAACCGCAAAAATGCACCGCTAACAGCAGCCAGATTACCGACAACGCCGCGGTACCGAAAAACTGCATCCGTAAAAAGAAATATTTCAGCCGTGGCTCTACACAGGCCAATTCAAAAAAATAAAAAACTGCTATCAACGCGCCGGCAAACATAAGAAGGGTAAAGAGACCGGTACCGGGCAGCCGTCTGCGCGCGAGTGAAAAAAAACCTAACGAAGCGAGAATACAACCCGACATAAGGGACAGCGCCGGAAACACATGATAATACAGCTGCATTGCACCAATAATGCTATATGTTTGGCATTTTGGCAAGCTTCCATGCAATAGGAAAAAAAATAGCCCGGTACCCCAAGAGGGGGTACCGGGCGGTTAGCTTCGCGGATGTGCCGCCGGACCTTATTCGGGCCGTACCTCGGCTACAAATTCTTTTTGTCCGTCCTGGATTTCAAAAAGATAGAGCGGTTTATCTGTGGGTGTATAGTTTTCCATACTCCAGGTAAACATCAGTCCTTCAAAATTTTGAACGTCTTCACAATAATCACGGATTTTTCTCCGTTCCTCCCGCAGCTTTGCGGGGTCGCCGGTTATCCCGGTGTTTTCAATAGCTTCTTTAATCATGTACACGGCATCGTAGTAATGGGTCGAGAGGCTCGGAGGTGACATGCCGTCATGGTCTTCCATGTACGCGTCTTTATACGCGTTCCACCGGGGTGTGTCTAAGGTAGAGTCGATGTAGTTGTAGATCATCGTGCCGTTTAAGGCATCTCCGCCGGTGGTATACAGCGCGGCATCGTCTGCCGAGTTGAAAATAAGGATTTTTTCCATATCTTCCCAGCCGCGGGCCTTCAGGGCCTTGATGATTTTTGCCGCTTTTTCCGCGTTACACGCCATAATCAGCCCGTCCGGGTCTTGCTTCAGTGCGTTTACGATATACGTGTCGAAGGTGACCGCGTCGGTCGGCAGCTCGACATCTTTTCCTGTCTCAACAATTGCCGCTTCCAGTCCGACGGTATGGGCTTCCGCCATTCCCGGCCAGGGGCCGTAGTTTTCAATAAACTGTACAACTTTGGAAACGCCTACCCGGTCCGCCCATTCGGTAACAATCGGAGGAAGCTTCTCTTTTGTCGGGGAAAACCAGCTGATTGCCCAGGGGAAGAATTCCGCCGCGTATTCGTAGGAAGTTGTCGCGGTAAAGGCGAACAATCCGTTTTCAATAGCGGTCGGCATCGAGGCCATAATGACCGGTTCGGGGACCGGGCCCATAACGGTAAGCGCGTCGCCCTCGGCAAGTTTTGCCATTTCTACAACACCCTTGTTCGGCTCCATTCCCGTGTCGATTGCCGCGATTTTAACCGGTTTGCCGGCAATACCGCCGGCGGCATTGATCTCTTCAGCAGCGCGTTCCGCGCCCCAGAGGAGGTATTCGCCGATTCCCGCGATCGGGCCGGTCAATACATCGAGGAACGGTATTTCCCATTTATCGACGACAACACCGCTTGTCTCTTCAGCTCCGCCTTGTTCGGCTGAAGCAGCTTCTTCGGCTGCACCGCTTTTCTCCGCCTTTTCCTGCTTTCCGCCGGCAAAGGCAAAAGAAGCAAGAAGAAGCATGAAAACGACTAACAGAGTAACAATTTTGTTTTTCATCCATTTTCTCCTTTTTAGTTGGATTTTATTAATTCTCTTCGCTTTTTCAGCTTGAGAAATTTTTCAATTTTATATACAAACTTCCTGGTAATGATACCCTCCGATTTCAGCACCAGCACTACTAATAAAAGTACACCGTAAATGACAATTCGCCAAGACTGTATGGCCGGCGGAAACAGCAGCGGGATGCCCCACAGTGCCGGGGCCGCCAAAACCACGCCCCACATCGTACTGTACCCTCCGACAAAGAGCATGGTCATACAGACACCGACCATATGAAAGGTGAAGAAATCGGGAAACAGGTTCCGCATAATATAGGCGTAGAGCACCCCGCTGGCCCCGCCTATCGCGCTCGCGGCCGTCTGCAGCCCGATTCCGAGGCGTTTTACGTTGACCCCGAAGGAGGTGCCCAAATCCTTGTCGACAAAAATGGCGGATGACGCGCGTCCTAAGCGGGAGTGTTCGAAGCGGTGGATGAAAAATCCCACGATAAGGACCAGGAGGTAGGCGGTAATAAAAATGAGAAGCCTGCTGGTGCCCGGGTCTTCCGCGAGCTTCGGTATTCCGAACATCCCGAGTGTGCCGCCTAAGGCGTCCACATTTTCGACAATGGTTTTCGTTATGTAAATAAAAGTAAACCCCACAATAACCACCGCGAAACAGGGCGCGTCACCGATTGCCAGGCTGACGAGGAACCCGACCAGCGCGCTTAAAAGAATTCCCGCGGCGAACACCAGCAGAAAGGGCCAGTTCCAGTTCATCGCGGCATACGCCCCGAAATAACCGGATATCGTCATGTTCGCGACCGTCATAAAATGAAGCTGCCCCACCCGGTAGGGAAGGTAGAGCGACCAGCTCATCAATATATAAATTGCGGTAATCGCAAGAAAATTAAAAATGGTAGCAGACAATGTTCTTCCTCCTTAGAGTTTAATCCCGAACAATCCACGGGGCTTGATAAGGATGACGACAAGCATCACCACAAAAGCGATGGAATTCGACCAGGACCCGGAAACATACCCTTGAATAAGGGCCTCCAAAATGCCTAAGAGCAGACCGACAATCAGTCCGCCCTTTAAATTCCCCAGTCCGGCAATAATGGACACCGCCAAGACCTTGTGCGCCACCTGTTCCCCCATATTCGGCGAGGCGGACCCGATTAACGAAGCCAACAGTATTGCCGTCAATCCGCCTAAAAGCCCCGTTAGAGCGTATGAAGCCAAGCCGGTCCGGAAAATCGGGATCCCCACCAGTTTCGCGCCGTCCGGGTCTTCCGCGATTGCCCTGAATGCCCTGCCCGGCCTGGTTTTATACAGCAGCCAGAAGAATATGGCCACCGCGACAATTCCGACCCCAAGAGAATAAATCTGTCCCCGGGTAATATTGATAAGCCCAAGCTGAAGAAAGGCGCTTTCACCCACCAATTCCTTCGGGAAGGCAATGGGAAAGCCCTTGTTGAATTCATGGGACAGTACATCGGTTACAATCATTCCCAGACCTAGGGAAATAACCATGGTGGCGTTAATGTCGACTTCACCCCGTTTCCGCATAACGTGCTGAAACATCGGCGCCATTGCAACGTTGAATACCACCGAAGCCGCTACAGCGGCAAGTAGTCCCAGGAGGATATTGTTTCCCGTCGCGTTCAGCACGACCCAGGATATATACATGGAAAAAACAACAATTTGCGGATAGGAAAAATGGATAATCATCGCAACCAGAAGAAGAAGATTAAATCCTGTTACCAGAAGTACATAAATGCTCCCCAACGACAATCCGTTGATAACTTGTGCAATAAAAACTTCCATTTACGCCCCCAAATACGCCGAACGGACCGCGGGGTTCACTAAGAGCTCTTCGGCCGTTCCGCTTACTACAATGTTTCCGGTTTCCAGCACATACCCCCGGTGCGCGGATTTCAATGCCTTATTCGCGTTCTGTTCCGAAAGAAGAATGGAATACCCCTTCTTGTTCAAATCGATAAGGATATCAAAAATGTCATTCACAATTATCGGGGCCAGCCCGATGGACGGTTCATCCACCATGATAAGCTTCGGATTCGACATTAACGCTCTCGCGATTGCCAGCATCTGACGCTCCCCCCCGCTTAAGGTACCGGCAGTCTGGTCTCGACGCTCGCCGAGAATGGGGAAATTTTCGAAAACCCGCCGCGTATTTTCTTCGGCATTTTTTAAATTATGATGCGCGCCGAGCAGCAGATTGTCGGTAACATTCATGGAAGGAAAAACACCCCGCCCTTCCGGGACAAGAAAAAGCCCTTCCCGAACATTTTTATCCGCCGGTTGGCCGGCAATGGATTTTCCGTAAAAAAAGATGTCTCCGTTTTCGGGTTCATTGATTCCTAAAATCGTTTCGAGGATCGTCGTTTTGCCCGCACCGTTAGCCCCGACAAGGACGACAATCTCACCTTCATTCACTACTAAACTGGCCTTTTCCAACGCCCGCACATGTCCGTAGGAGACGGAAAGGTCCTTTACTTCGAGAATCGGCTTTCCATTATTCTGTGCCAAGATACGCCTCCAATACCTTCGGATCGTTTTGTACAGCTTTTGGGGACCCTTCGCATATTTTTTCACCGAAATTGAGAACACTGACAAGGTCGGAAAGGTTCATCAGCATCCGCACATCGTGGCTGATAACAATGACGGTAACCCCGCTGTCCCGCAGTTTCCGTATCGCCACTTCGATTTTTTCAGTTTCTTTTCCACCCATGCCGGAGTTCGGTTCGTCTAACAAAAGCAGCTTCGGCATCGATACGGCGGCCCGTGCTATCTGCACGAACTGCCGTTCCGCCCATACCAGGTCGCTTGCCCACCGTTCGGCGGAATGATCAATGCCTAACAATTTCATGACCCGGAAGGCATTGTCCCGTATCGCTTCCTCCCGCTTCGCCTTTCGAAAGGGGGGACGAAAAAAGGTTTCCACCGCGTCCTTTCCGCGGAAGTCGTAGATTCCGGACATTACATTTTCGAGTACGGTCAACCCCGGGACCAGTTTTCCCGCCTGAAAGGTCCTCCGGATCCCCTCTTCGGCAATTTCCTCGGGAGGCATGCCGGTTAGTTCATTCCCTTCCAGCCGTACACTGCCTGAATCCGGCTGCAACAGCCCTGTAATACAGTTGAAGGTAGTGGTTTTTCCGCTTCCGTTCGGTCCGATAATACCGTGAATGCTTCCTTTTTTTACCTCAATATCAACATTTTTCAGGGCCTGAATACCGCCGAAGGACTTGTTCAAAGATGAAATTGATAACATTGATAAAATCCTTTTCGCTTCCTGGACTTTCAACTACATATATACTTGTTAATACTTAAGTTATTCTAAACATACTTAAGCTAAACGTCAACAGCCGCGAGGCGCCCTAGAACACGGTCAATTACCTGGTCCATATTGTAATAAGCATATTCCGCTAAACGGCCGACAAACAGTATATTCCCCCGGTTTTCCAGGGCGCCGGCCTCCTCCATGTACAGTTCCCGTTTCCGCAGATTGTCCGGACTGGGGACCACATAGTACGGCTCCCCTTCCCGCTTCGGATATTCGTAGGAGATTGTCGTTTTCGGAAGAACTTCTCCGGTAAAATGCTTGTATTCCGTAATCCGTGTCCAGTCGTAGTCGTTCGGATAATTAACAACCGCCGCGGGCTGGTATTCCGGAAGGTCGATGGTTTCGAATATGAAATCGAGGGACCGGTATTCGAGTTTTCCGTATTTGTATCCAAAATATCGGTCCAGCTCGCCGGTGTACACCGTCAAGTCCGCGGAGATCTCCTTTTGGATATCGAAGTAATCGGTATTTGTCAAAAGCATGATATTGGGATGGTCCAGGAGGGCTTCAAACAGGGCCGTGTACCCCCGCAGGGGGATTCCCTGATAGGGGTCGGTAAAGTAGCGGTCGTCCCGGCCGTACCGGATGGGGACCCGCCGCGCCAGCTCCGGAGAAAGTTCTTCCGGGTCCCGTTCCCACTGTTTCCGGGTGTAATTTTCAAAAAACATTTTATACAGCCGCTCCCCCGCCTGGGAAATAACGGCATCCTTAAAATTTTCCGGCGGGTCCCGAAAATGTGACGCCTCCACCCGCCCTTGAAGGAAACCGGCCATTTCGTGAGTCCCCAGCCCGATTCCGAAAATCTGATTGATCGTGTCCAGATTAACGGGAAACGGATAGAGCCGGCCTTCGGCATAGCTCAAGACCCGGTGCTGATACGGCCGAAAGGAAGAAAACCGGGCAACAAAATCCCACACCTGTTTATGTACGGTGTGAAAAATATGGGGACCGTAGGTGTGGACCGTTATGCCCGCTTCATTTTTGTAATCGTGACAGTGCCCCCCGATATGCCGGAGCCGTTCCACCACAAGCACTGTTTTATCCTGTTCAGCCAGGTACCGCGCGGCGGTACAGCCTGCCAGTCCGGCACCGACTATCGCCGCGTTAATGTTCATATTCCCTCTGAATTTCCAAGTACCGGTCAGCCACCAGTTCCACAATTTTTTCCCAGGACTGATAAATCGTTCCCCGCGCCCCGGCTCCTGCCGCCCGTATTTTCTCCGGGTTTTCTATCAGGTCCGCAAGCAGTGCCGCGTAGGCTTCGGCATTGTTAGGAGAGATAAACCCGTTTTCCCCGTGAGTTACCCCCTCCGCCGTTGAAGCGCCTTCCACAAGTACCGAAGGAAGGGAAAAAGCTGCCGCCTCCCGCATAACCAGACTCGCGGTATCGTAGAGTGATGGAAACAAAAAGAGGTCCGACGCCGCGTACAATTCTTTAATCTCTTCCCGCTCAATAATCCTGCCTAAAAACCTGATATGTTCGGTTAATTCCTTCTGCCGCACCGTCCGTTTTATTTCCCCTTCATCCGTACCGGTCCCGACAAAGAGAATGAGAAAATCTTTCCTCTTTTTTGAGAGAATTGCTGCCGAATCGAGGATGAGGCCGATATTTTTCAGCCAGCGGTGCTGACCGACGAAGAGCATGATGAAAGTACCCTCGGGTACGGTGGCGCGGTCCAACCCCCGTTTTCTGTACTCTTCGTACCGCGTTCGGTCCGGGGCCGAAAGATCGGTGCCGTTCCGCATGATTTCGATCTCTTTTGTACATCCGTAACTCTGCAGTTCCCGTTTAGCCCCTTCATTCGGCACCCAGACATAATCCGCGGCCTGGTAAAACCGCATAATTTTCTTCATTGCCCAGTCGATCATCCCCTGGACCTTAAAGGTTTTCTCGAAATCTTCCCGATACTTTGAATGAAATGTGGTAACGAGGGGTATTCCCCGCTCTTCAGCAATTTTCAGTGCCAATTCGCCGCTTGTAAAGGGACAATGGGTATGCAGTATAGTGAAGTTAATTTGGGCCAGCTGCCTTTGAATTGCAGGGTCCAATTTCGGAATTCCGAGGCGCCAGGGGTCCTTTCCGGGCAGCGGAAGCGATTTGAACCTGAGAACGGGAAATTCCTCATCATCCTCGTATTTCGGGACCTGCGGAACAACGGCACAGCATGTACCGTACTTTTTATGCAGCCAATACGCGTAATTCTTCGCTACATTGCCTACCCCGTCCATAATCGGAACAAACGTATCGTTAAATTGTGCGGCTACAATTTTATCAGCAGTCATGGAGGTATACTTTACACTATTGGCGTATCTATATCAATAAATATCAATTTTTTCACCTAAAAATTTCGGCTGTGTTTTGAGCATATAGATGTCCATAAAAGCTTTCACCTTCGCAAAGTATTCCCGGACCCTGGTCTTTATCCCTCTGCGTCCTTTTACATCCCTGGCATCGTAGCCGCAGGCATCCAGGCCGAGCGCCCGGGCAATAAACACCGCCCGCTGATTATGGAAGTGCTGGGAAATGATAACAAACGTATCGACCCCGAAAATCTGTTTCGCGCGGATTATCGAATCTAACGTACGGAACCCGGCATAATCGAGATGCACCCTCCCTTCCGGGACCCCTGCCTGCAGCAGGTCTTCTTTCATCTTCAGCGGCTCGTTGTACCAGTGTTTACTGTTGTCTCCACTCGCCAGGATGATGTCTACTTTCCCTTTGTAAAAGAGTTCCGCCGCCGCGTCCATCCGGTACGAAAAATAGGGGTTTGAGCTTCCCCCCTGAAGATATTTCGCGGTACCTAATACCAGGGCCACCCGCCGCGAAGGGAGTTCGTCTATAGACTGAAAAATGAAATCCCTTGAAAAGCGGCTGATATAGACGTTGCAGAAATGACTAAACAGCAGCAGAAAAATAGAGCCGGCAATGAGCATATAGACAATAATTTTACCAATGCCCTGAAGGGCCCGCGGCAGCATTCCGATATTACGAACTCCTTACCGTGAAGGGATTATACGGCACAACACGAAAATCGGCGTTCTGATTCGGTGTACAGCAGGCGGCGGCAAAACCGTCGAGCAGAAAGGGTTCCCGGACATAAAAGGCCTTCCCGTCCTGCCAGAACCTGTCGAGGCAGACCCAGCCTTTCGGATTATCCGGGTCGTCAGCAACACACTGAAACTGCCCCGCCGAGGGTAGAATATCCGCGCCAAGGGCCTTGACGCAAGCCTCCTTCCGTGTCCAGAGCTTAAAAAACAGCCGATTTTTCGCATCCTTATCCAGGCCTGCAAGGACCCGCGATTCTTCTTCGGTACAGGACAATTCAATTACTGCTTCAACATCGTGCAGCTCCCGGATTTTTTCTATATCAATCCCGACGGGCATGTCCGATACAGCCAAAACAGCTGTCCCGCGGGAATGGGAAACATTGAAATGGAAATCCGGAGGCGCCTCCGGATTCAAAAGGACGGGTTTGGTAAATTTATCGGCAGAGAGTTCGATCTTCGCCGAAGGTATCCCGGTACAGGCGGAAATAATTTCCCGAACAGCGGTGTCCTTCTCCGATTCCTGGAACTGCCATATCTCGATATCATTGTTGTAAACCATATCAGCTTGACAATTTACCCGTTTAATTGTTGAATTACAAGAATAATTTTTCATAATACTTTTCATAATACAAAGGAATGGACGTTTTGAAATTATATGCAGGTAACAGAAGAGTTGTAATAACAGGATTGGGCACGATAAATCCCATCGGGAATACAGTCTCCGAGTTCTGGGCAAATTTATTAATAGGCAAGTCCGGGGTGCGGCTGTCGCAAAAGGTGGATTTAAGCCAATATCATGTTAAAATTGCCGGGGAAATTGATAAACCGGACCTGTCGGAGTATTTTCCGTCCAGAAAAATGCTGAAACGATTCGACGACTTTATTATTTACGGACATGTCGCGGGCTCCCAGGCGGTAAAAGACGCGGGAATAGAGATTGATAAAGCCCCGCACCGCTACGGCAGTTTAATCGGCACCGGCGATGGCGGGCTCTCCTCGCAGATCGAAACCATTACCCGGATTAACGAAACGGGTATGGCCACCGCGTCGCCTTTTTATGTGATAAACGCGATACCGAACACTGCTACAGCATATCTGGCACAGATATGGAACCTCCACGGGCCTTCCTTTTCCATTAGTTCAGCCTGCGCCACGGGTAACCACTCCATCGGTGTGGCCGCGAGCCTGATCCAAATGGGAATGGCCGACGCTATGTTCGCGGGGGGCTCCGAATGTGTTGTCAATAAAGCGGGAATCGCCGGCTTCGGTAATATTATGGCCCTTTCCACCCGAAACGACGATCCCGAAACAGCTTCACGCCCCTTCGATATCGGCAGAAACGGCTTCGTTATGAGTGAAGGTTCCGGCGTTCTCTGCCTCGAGGAGCTGGAACATGCAAAAAAACGGGACGCTCATATTTACGCTGAACTAACGGGAATGGGCTTTACTACCGATGCCCACGACCTGGTTGCTCCCCACCCGGAGGCCCGGGGCGCGGCACTGGCAATGCAGATTGCAATGGAAATGGCGGAACTCAATCCGGAGGACATCGGACTTATCAATGCCCACGGAACCTCCACGCCTATGGGAGATAAGATCGAAGGTTTCGCCATCAATAGGACCTTAGGTGAAAATTACGGCCCGAAAGTACCGGTGCACAGTACGAAATCGATGACGGGACATATCATCGGCGGCACCAGTGCCGTCGAGGCAATCGCGGCCCTTCACACCTTTGAAAAAGGGACCGCCCATCCCTCGATCAATCTGTTCGAACAGGACCCGGAAATAAACCTGAACGTTATTACCGAACCGACGGAACTTCCCGATATAAAACATCTTATGTCCAACGCCTTCGGCTTCGGCGGTCATAACGCCGCCCTCATCTTCTCGAAGTTCGAAGGCTAAAACCGCGGCAGGCACATCCGCAATTGACTTTCACGATATTTAGTGTATACTTTAAATGTACACTTATTATAAGAGGATAAAAGCATGGAAATTTCCGCAAAGGAACTGCGGGGGAAACCCGGGCGCGTCATCGAACTGGCGGAACGGGGGACCGACATCATTATTACCCTCCGGGGGAAGAAAAAAGCGCGATTAATTCCCTACCAATCCGGCGTCAGCGAAACAGTTCCGGATTATAAAGCTGACGCTATTTTCGGCATGTGGGCTGATAAACAGGAGGCCGAAGATGTTGAAGACTATATCAGATCGGTCCGGAAAGGCAGAACATTTTGATTATCGATACGGACGTCCTTATTTGGGAACTTAAGGGAAATGAAAAAGCGAGAAAGGTAATCCACGAAACGCTTCCTTTCTCCGTATCCGTGGTAACCTATATCGAACTCGTCCAGGGAATGAGAAACAAAGATGAGCTGAACAGGCTTATTAAACAGCTTTCTCAGTGGAATGTATCAGTCCTTCAAATAAGCAGGGATATTTCAACAAGAGCGATGATTTATGTGGAGGAATATTTTTTAAGCCATTCCATGGAGTTAGCCGATGCTCTCATCGCTGCCACATGCATTACACATTCCGAAGAAATCATTACAGCCAATGACCGTCACTACAAGCTCATCCCGAATATACAAATACGAAAGTTTACACCCTAACCGCGACAGGCTCCTATTCCACGGCGTAAATTTTGCACGCTCCTTCATATGAATTGCTGTTTTTATCCGCCGAACCGAATATGTCGATTTCTCCCGTCGTTACCGCAGGCAGATCGATACGGAAGATGTCCCCGCCGACGGCTTTCATTTCATGGGATTTGTCCCCCATTTTTACCATCGCCTTTTCCCAGCCGGGGGCGTACAGTGCAACCGTTCCGGTTTTTCCTTTTATCAGATATTTTTGTTCCGGTTCGATGATCCTGAACTGCTTCTCGATAAAGTTGGAATACACCAGGGGCATTCTGGCTTTCGAGCCTTTTTCCGCCTGCACGATAATATCTCCCAGCCATTGTCCCTCCATCCCTTTGTATCCGAACAGCCTGATTCGATAAAGACCCGCCGAGGGGAACGAAGCTTGTACGATAACGGTATTCTCATCATTGTCTACATAGGTCCGGTTCTCGTGAGGCATATGGTCCGCATCGACCAGCTGGGCGGTAACGAACACTTCCCGACGCTTCGGCAGCTCGAGCTTCGCTTCACGGTCCACGGGAAAACGTTCTATCTGTTCGCGCTTGCCGCCGGTGTCGACTGAAAGGTAATTGAAAAAATCACCTTGAAAAAAATGAAGGTCGAGATAGTCATCGTAGGGCACCGGCTTGTCCAAAAGCTGCCAATTGTCCTGGTCGGGGTGATGGCTGAATATCATATACTCGGGCTTAAGGAATAAATATCCTGTACTGTAGTCTTTGGTAAATCCTTCGGTGGTCACGTGCCCGGCATTCCAGGTACAGTCGAGCAGATACCAGTTCCCGTTTATCTCCACACCGTTCCAGGCATGGGAACTGACTCTGCTTTCTTTATGTACCGGGTCGAATCCGTAGCCTTTGGAATGGCCGCTGATTTTTACCGCCTGAAAGCCAGCTATTTCAGCCATGCTCAAGAACAGACCGGCATAGCCGTCGCAGACCG